>JAGOTX010000108.1 GCA_018061565.1 Pseudomonadota bacterium | reverse complement strand
TACGACTAACGTCGCTTCGGTAAAAATCTTTCATCCTTTATAAAACTCAAAAAAAATAATTTTTCACCTCCTTTTCATGATACGCTATAAATAGATAATTTTTAAAAACTCAACAGATGCCCCACAATAAAGTCTTACTCTGTATTTTAGATGGTTTTGGCATTGGGGATGAATCATTAGACAATGCTATTTTTAAAGAAGCCAAAAATTATAACCGTTTTAAACAAAACTATAGTTTTACAAGCCTTGAAGCGAGTGAAGAATATGTTGGACTTCCCAAAGGGCAAATGGGCAATTCTGAAGTGGGGCACATGACCATTGGCCTTGGAAGGGTCTTATTTCAAGACCTTTTAAAAATAGAAAATGCTTTCAACAATCAAATAATTCAAACACACAAAAGTGTTAGGCAAGCTGTTTTGCATCTTAAAAACAGTCAAAAAACATGCCATGTCATGGGGCTTTTATCACCAGGGGGGGTGCACTCCCACCAAGATCATATTCTTAAAATTGTTGACTTTTTGTGCCAAAACCAGGTTCATGTAAGCTTCCATGCTTTTTTAGACGGAAGGGACACCCCCCCCCAGTCTGCATGTGATTATATTCAACAAGTGCAAGATAAGTTTAAAGACAATCCCTATTTTAAATGGGGAACACTTATAGGGCGTTATTTTGCGATGGATCGTGACAATCGGTTTGAACGAACTGAAAAAGCCTATAAAGCCATTGTTTTAAATGAAGGCATTGTCTTTAATGACCCCATTTTAGCTATTAGGCAACTTTATGAAAAAGGACAATTTGATGAGTTTATAGAACCTTTAATTTTTGAAGATTATAAAGGCATTGAAGATGATGATGTTATATGGATAACCAATTTCAGGGCGGACCGTGTTCGTCAAATTTTAAATAGCCTTTTAGTGAAAGACTTTAGCTATTTTAAAAGGGAACACATCGTTGATATTCACTCTGCTATTGGATTTTATGATTACTCACAAACGTTATCTGAGTGTTCAAATTTTTATGCATTATTTAAAAAAGACAAAAATATCAATTGCCTTAGCGACGTTATAAGTCAACATAAGCTAAAGCAGCTTCACATTGCTGAAACAGAAAAATATGCCCATGTTACCTTCTTTTTTAACGGGGGACGTGAAGAACCATGTAATGGGGAAGATAGAATTCTTATTGAATCCCCTAAAGTTGCAACCTATGACCTTGAACCAGAAATGTCTGCTTTTAAAATTTTAGATCAACTTCAAAAAGCAATTCTTTCAGATTCTTATCATTTGATTGTTGTAAACTTTGCCAATGCGGATATGGTTGGCCATACAGGGAAAAAAGATGCGGTTGAAACGGCTATTAAAACGATTGATTCTATTTTAAATGAACTTGAAACGTTATCTTTAAAAAACAATATTAAACTTATTATTTCTGCAGATCATGGCAATGCAGAGTGTTTAATGGATGAAACAACCCATCAACCACATACCGCCCATACACTTAACAAAGTACCATTTGTTCTCATCGACAAAAACAAATATTCCCTAAAGAATACAGGAACACTTGCTGATATTGCCCCAACAATTTTAGAATTGATGAACATTGAAAAGCCAAATGAAATGACGGGCAAAAGCCTTATCCTAAAATAAGCATCGTTTAAAACCAATTTTTCAAGAGCAAAAAAATTGAAAACAGTAAAAACACGCTCTTGACCGCTTGTTTTTGACCTGCGATTGTTAAAGTAATAATCATATTTTTTCAAGGTTATGTCTGAACTGCTTTGGAGTCCAACTCCCTCTTATTTAAATAATCTTAATTTACATCATTATATAAAGCAAAAAGGGTTTAATTCTTATGAGGAACTCCATCAATGGTCAATCAATCATTTAGAAGCATTTTGGAAAGATGTTTGGGATATCTGTTCCATTAACGGATCTTTAAATGAAACGGCCATCATCGAAAATTTAGAAGACATTGAAAAAGCAGTTTTTTTTAAAAACGCAACACTCAATTTTGCCCAAAATTTAATTGATCATGAAGACCTTAGCCAAACAGCCATCCATTTTGAATCTGAAAATAAAATTGTCCGGTCAATTTCATTTCATGACCTTAAAAAACAAACCATTGCAATGGCAAAATATTATCTATCAAAAGGAATAAAACCAGGGGACGTCATAGCAGGCTACCTTCCCAATCAGCCAGAAACTGTTATTGCAATGCTTGCAGCCTCTGCAATTGGCGCTATTTGGACGGCATGCTCGCCAGATTTTGGCGTACAAGGTGTATTAGATCGTTTTTTACAAGTGAATCCAAAAATTCTTATTCTAAGCGATTCATATTTTTATCATGGTAAAGAAATTACCTATATTGAAAGGTTAGATGAAATTTTAAGTGATCTTACATCCGTTGAAAGCGTTATTATAACATCTCTTGATGGCGTAAAAACTGTTGAAACACACCATACTCTTTGGAACACTATTATTCAAAACACATCCAATTTTGATTTTGAATTTAAAGAATTTCCCTTTAACCATCCTCTCTATATTCTTTATTCATCTGGCACGACAGGGATTCCAAAATGTATTATTCACAGCTGTGGAGGAACCCTTTTAGAGCATGTTAAAGAACACTATTTCCATGCCAATACAAAAGCAAATGACCGTGTCTTTTATTATACAACGTGTAGCTGGATGATGTGGCATTGGCTGGTTTCTGCCTTAAAATTTAAAGCAACAATTATACTTTATGATGGCTCACCAACATCCCCAAATTTAGGCCGTCTTTTTGACATGGCCGATCGATTAGACATAACATTTTTTGGAACATCCGCAAAATATTTAAGTAGTCTTCAAAAACTAGGGTATAGTGCCAAAAATTTATCGTTCAAAAACCTTAAGGTTATTGGTTCAACCGGCTCACCACTCGCACCTGAAACATTTGATTATGTTTATCAATATATTAAGCAAGATGTTAATTTATCCTCCCTTTCTGGAGGTACAGATATTGTTGGCTGCTTTGCTTTTGGATGCCCTATAAAGCCTGTATTTAGAGGGGAACTTCAAGGCCCCACACTTGGCCTTGCCGTTGATGTTATGGATGAAAAAGGCAATCTTTTAAGGGAAGGTAAAGGCGAACTTGTTTGCTTAAAACCCTTTCCATCTCGGCCTATTGGATTTGCTAATGATGAATCTGGAGAAAAATATCATAACGCCTATTTTTCACGGTTTAAAAATGTTTGGTATCATGGCGATTTTATTGAATGGACAAGAAATAAAGGTTTTATCATCCATGGAAGATCGGACGCAACCCTTAATCCAGGGGGGGTCCGTATTGGAACGGCTGAAATCTATCGACAAGTAGAAAAAGTAGAAAGTGTTATTGAAAGTTTAGCTATCGCACAAAAATGGCGCGATGACGAACGTATTATTCTTTTTGTCGTCTTAAAAGAAGGTATTATTTTAAATGATGATTTAAAATCACAGATAAAAACCACCATTAAAGACAATACAACACCGCGCCATGTTCCAACAAAGATTATTCAAGTGCCGGAATTACCTAAAACAAAAAATGGCAAAATTACAGAACTTGCCGTTAGAAATGCCATCCATGGGGAAGATGTTAAAAACACGGAAGTATTGTTAAATGCAGAAGCTTTAAAATATTTTAAAAATATTAAAGAACTCAGTTTTTAATTTTTTATTAACTGTATCGCTCCAGGTTTTAATGGAAAGAATGACGTATTAAGCTTAGAGGAAGTGTAATATAGCTGGTG
>JAGOTX010000023.1 GCA_018061565.1 Pseudomonadota bacterium | reverse complement strand
ATTTTAGATTTTATAAAAAGGATTGAAAATAAATATGCAAAACAAATAATGGCTTATTGAACATTGTATTGAAAATATATTTCCTGAAATTAAAAATGAATTAAAATCTTATGAATATTTAGAAATATTGTTTTTTGATGATAATAATTAATAGTACAAAACGAGAAATTTTTGTTTATAAAAAAACATGCTGGGAGGTAATTATTTATATTTACCTCCTTATTCATTTGAACATAAATTGAATTGCTCTGTTATAAAAAATATGATGAGTAATGTGTATTTGATATACATAACAGCGAATAGCGATCTAAAATTTTATTTGGGACTTGGTATTACAACAATATTTTTCAAATCCACAAAAATTATTAACATGGCTTCAATCAAAAGACGTTGCGCCCATTGTCAAGCTTCGGGCAGATCAAAAATTATTTTGCAACAGTCTCTAAACGCAATTTGTTGTGCAATTTGTGTTGTTTTTTCTGACGTTTAAATCTTTATCAACCATAAGAGTCACACAGGCGTCTGACCATATGTTGATGGCAGATTCTAGCATGTCAATTAAGGCATAAACGGGTAATATAACGCCCATTAAGGTTATAGGCACACCCATTGTTGTTAAAAGAGCACTGGCTAAGAAAAAACACCCCATCGGTACACCGGCGTTACCAATGGCAGCAATGGTTGCAACAAAAATATACATAAATTTTTCTGTTGTATCTATCACCACACCGTGGCTGGAGGATACAAACATAACCGTTATATAAATAAAAGCTGCGCAAGCATTCATGTTAATTGTTGTACACAAAGGAAAACTAAAGCGAACAACATTTTTTGTAACATTTAATTTTTCAGCACAATCCATTGCAATTGGCATTGCTGCTGCTGAAGATTTTGAAAAAAAGGCAATATATAACGCCTTAGACATTCCTTTAAATGTTTTTAAAACGGGGATGTTTTTCTGCTTTAAAAGAAGGGGTAAAACAACAATGGCTTGAATTAAATTGGCCAAAACAACAATAAAGATATAAATAAATAAGTCTTTAAAACCATCGCTTTTTTGAAAATCTAAAACAAATTGTGTGACAAATGCAAAAACGGCGAGGGGCATTAAGCTTACAACCCATTTAATTAAAATCATAACGGCTGAAAAAATAGCATCCAAAACATGGTGCAAGGGTTCCCTTTTTTCATCTGGTAATTTTAAAATGCCAAGGCCAAAAAAGAGGGCAATAAACAGCACACCAATAACATTATGGTCAACAAAGGGCTGCAAAATATTGCTTGGCACAATATTTAAAAGATGGTTGATATAACTCATCCCTTGGGATGCTTGTGTTGTATCCTTAACAATTGCCATATTTGGCATGGATGGATTAAATATAAAAAATAAAAAGGCAGCTAAACTTGCGGCAATGATAGTTGTTAAAATTGTATATCTTACAACTTTAAACCCTAAATCTTGTAGCCTTTTCCAGTTGCCTAATCCAGACAGTGTGGATAGAAGCGAAAAGCAGATAACAGGAAGGGATAAAAGCTTAAGCAATCGCATAAAAACATCTGAAATAATGTTTGTTATGTTATTTAATGCCTCAATATTTAAAAGCCCAGAAACAATGCCTAGTATAAACGCGATTAAAACAAAAAGGGTATTGTGTGAGCAGCAAGACTTTTTCATAAAATTTATTTGTATACCTTGTCTTTTTTAATTAATCTTCTTTTGAAGTTTCAGAATCCTTCATGCCATCTTTAAAGGCTTTAAGGCCTTTTGCTAAATCTCCCATAACACTGGGTAATTTTCCAGCACCAAATAATATCAATACAACGACGAGCAACAATAAGATATGACTAAAACTTAAACTCATGTAACAAACCTTCCTCTTTAAAGATGGTTTCATTATAGTCCAGTTTTAACATGAATAGAACATAATTTTTTAAATATCTAAAATGTCATTTTAAATCATGAAAAGGCATGCTAGTATCCACTTAATGGTAAGAAATTTTATAAAAACAAGGGAATGTATTGATATGCAAGCAAAGGTTACTGAACTTTCAAGCCTTTTAAAGGAACGAATTGCTCATTTTACAAGTGTTGTTGATATTGCAGAAACGGGACGCGTTTTATCCGTTAGTGATGGAATTGCCCGTGTTTTTGGCCTTGATCGTGTTCAATCGGGTGAATGGGTTGATATTGTTACAAAGTCAGGGCAAGTTGTAAAAGGGATTGCCTCTAACCTTGAAGCGGATAATGTTGGTGTGGTTGTTGTTGGAAAAGAAGACCTTATTCAAGAAAATGATTTGGTTAAAAGAACAAATCGCGTTGTAGACGTTGCTGTTGGTATGGGGCTTTTAGGGCGCGTTGTTGATGGCCTTGGTGAACCAATCGATGGTGAAGGGGTTTTAAAAGATGTTCATATGGCGCGTGTGGATGTAAAAGCACCCGGTATTATTGATAGAGAATCCGTTAACGAACCGATGGCAACCGGCATTAAAGCAATTGACGCGCTTGTTCCAATCGGACGCGGGCAGAGAGAATTAATTATTGGGGATCGCCAAACAGGTAAAACAACCATTGCTATTGATACAATTTTAAATCAAAAAGCAAATAACTTTTTAAAGCCAGATCATGAAAAACTTTATTGTATTTATGTGGCGATCGGTCAAAAAAGATCATCTGTTGCAAAAATTGTAAAAACTCTTAAAGACCAAGGCGCTATGGATTACACTATTGTTGTGTCTGCAACAGCTTCAGATTCTGCTCCCCTTCAATATTTAGCGCCTTATGTTGCTTGTACAATGGGTGAATATTTTAGAGATAATGGGATGCATGCGCTCATTGTTTTTGATGACCTTTCAAAACATGCTGTGGCCTACCGTCAGATGTCCCTTCTATTAAGGCGCCCGCCTGGACGTGAAGCGTATCCTGGTGATGTTTTCTATTTGCATTCTAGCCTTTTAGAACGTGCTGCTAAAATGTCTAAAGCAAAGGGGGGGGGGTCTCTAACTGCCCTTCCGATTATTGAAACCCAAGCGGGGGACGTTTCAGCATATATTCCAACAAACGTTATCTCCATTACAGATGGGCAAATCTTTTTGGAATCAGATTTATTTTATCAAGGTGTAAGGCCCGCTATTAATGTTGGGTTATCCGTTAGTCGTGTTGGCTCTGCCGCACAAACAAAGGCTATGAAAGCTGTTGCTGGTAAAATTAAGTTAGACCTTGCTCAATATAGGGAAATGGCTGCTTTTTCGCAGTTTGCATCCGACCTTGATGCTTCAACACAACAACTTTTAGCAAAGGGAAGCCGCCTTGTTGAACTCTTAAAGCAAGATCAAAACGCGCCCCTTTCTGTTGGTGAGCAAGTGTGCTTAATTTATGCAGGGGTTAGAGGATTTTTGGAATCGATTGACCTTTCTAAAATTCGATCGTTTCAAGATTTTTTATTACAATATATAAAAGATTTTCATAGTCCCCTTTTAGACGGGATTAATGACCATAAAACCCTTCCTCCTGAGCTGGATAAAGAATTGCAAGAGATTATTAAAGAAGCTTTATTAAAGTTTAACGTATCTGGACATTAAATTATAGAATTTTAAGAAATAAAGTCTTTAAATTTACTTTCTAAATCTTGTTTAGTTTTTGGATCGTTTGATAAAAATTCATTGATCCAATTTTGGGCTGTTTCTTGGCCTTTTGCTTTAAGGGCTGTAATAAATTCCCACTTTGGATTAAGAGCGCTTGATAATTTTAAATCTTTGAAAGTTTCTTCTGATTTTAGAATATGCATGTAAAAGCGTCTCATAGCGCCTTCTTTTATAATGCCGTCATCAATCATTTTAGAGATAAAGTAGATGGCACGCATTTCCCTAACAAGGCAACCGTTATAGGTAATTTCTTTTAACCGATCAACAATACCTTCTTTTGTGGTTGGAATTTCATCGCAATAGGTTTTTGTAAGTTGAACGACCAAAATATTATCAGCGTCAAGGGACATTAACGGATAAATGGCAGGATTGGCAATAAATCCGCCGTCCCAATAGTGTTCGCCATCAATTTCAACAGTTTGAAAAAGGTGGGGCAGGCAAGCGGACGCCATGAGAACATCGGCAGACATATCTTGGTTTGAAAAAACTTTAATTTTACCGCTTTTAACATGTGTTGCGCCAAGGAAGATGCGTCTACTCATGTCGTTTTTAAAAATATCAAAATTAAAAAAACCTTTTAAAAAATCTAAAAAATTATTTTTATTTGTGGGGTTAAATTGATAGGGAGACAAATACTGTGAAAGTGCGCCCCCTAGCATTTGAAACCAATTGTGGTGAAGGTTAAAAATATCTTGCTCAGATTCTAAAAAATCTTTCTTTTCTTGATGATTAGTTGATTCAAAACGCATTTTTGCTGACATATCAGAAATAGCCATCCAATAATCATTAAGGCGTTTTCTAGCTGTTTCATTATCCCCTTCAAGTAGGCCTTGAATAACGCTTGCAGCATTCATTCCGCCTGCACTGGTACCAGAAATACCACAAATGTCAAACCTGCCGTCTTCTAATAGTTTATCCATAATGCCCCAAGCAAAAGCCCCATGAGCGCCACCCCCTTGAAGAGCAATGGATATTTTATATTTTTCATTCTTGTTTGTCATTTTATGATACTTATTCTTTAAAACACTACTCTTTAGATTGTACTTTATAAGTCTTAATTTTTTCTTAACAAAAACCTTTAAACAGCTTATACTAGTTAAAGGTTTTTCTCTTTTATTGAGTTTTATATTATGACAAAAAGAATTGTGACGAGTTTTTCAATTCGTAAAAAACTTCAAAAGGATGGATACGGTTATCGGGGGAGTTTTTTTTGGCTTATTGTCTTTTTTATTCTCTTTTTCCCTATTGGTATTTTACTTCTTATGCGCAATACCGTTAAAAGAAAAGATGGGAAAATTTATTTTTTAGAATATCAACGCAGTTGGAAATGGATTTTCTTTTGGGGAATTGTCTTTTTCCCTATCGCATTTTTTCTGTTTATTTTTAATGGTATTTCCTTTGTTGAAGAAGATAATTGTTGCAACCATTAACTTTTTTAAATCAAAAATCCTACTGCGCGGTCCATCCTCCATCAATTTTAAGGTCAACACCTGTTATTTGGGCGGCTGCTTTGCTACTTAAAAATAGAACCAAATCCCCAATATCTTCTGGCTCTATATACTGTTGACTTGGTTGTTTTTCAGATAAAAGCGCTAAACTTTCAATCTCAAAGGATGTTCCCTTTAATAAAGCTCTATCTTCAATTTGTTTTTTAACAAGGGGGGTTAAAACCCAGCCAGGGCAAATGGCATTACAAGTAATGTTGTCTTTTGCTGTTTCAAGTGCAATAACTTTTGTAAGGCCAATCACGCCATGCTTAGCCGCCACATAGGCTGATTTTTGAGGAGATGCAACAACCCCATGGACAGATGCAATGTTAATGATTCGTCCAAAGTTATTTTGGCGCATTATGGGTAAAACTTTTTGGGTGCAGTAAAAAACAGAAGAGAGGTTTGTATTAAGAATCATATTCCATTTTTCTATTGGAAAATCTTCTATGGGGCTTACAAATTGAATGCCGGCATTGTTGACTAAAATATCTACCTTGTTAAATTCTAAAATTGCTTTATCGATAAGATTAAAGCAGCCTTCAGGTTTTGAAAGGTCTGATTGAACGTATAGAACATGACCATTTGTTAACGTTTTAAGTTCTTCTAAGTTTTTTTGAATGTCGTTTTCATCTTCTAAACCGGAGATCACTACATTGGCATTCATATTTGCTAATTTTTGTGCAATAGCAAGGCCTATACCACTGGTTGAACCTGTAATAATAGCGGTTTTCCCTGATAAGTTAAAAGTCATCATTTAATCCTTTTAAAATAAAATATTTTAAGATAATATGTACCTTTCAGTATAGCCTTGAAAGATTAATAACTTATGAATAGCCTTTTAAAAAATGCGAAGTATGTTCCTTTGTCTATTTGGATGATTGGTATTTCGGGTTTTTTGCTTAACATATCTTCAGCGATTGTTTTTGGACTTAGCGCCCTTTATATGAAGCATTCACTTGGTGCAACACTCGGGCTTATTGCTATTTTAGAAGGAAGTGTTGAAGCTTTTGCTAATCTTACAAAGCTTTTGTCGGGTGTTTTAAGCGACTATTTATGTAAACGTAAAATACTGATGGTTATTGGTTTTGCTTTTGCCACACTTGCGCGTCCTATTTTGGCCCTTTTTCCGTTTGTGTCAGCTGTTATCCTTGCGCGTATTTTAGATCGTTTAGGCAATGGTATTCATTCAGCCCCAAGAGACGCACTTGTGGGGGATCTTGCACCTGAAGAAATTAAGGGAACTTGTTTTGGTTTGCGCCAAGCTTTTGCGCAAGCGGGTTCTTGTGTAGGTGGAGGAATTTGTTACTTTTTAATGGTTCACAGTGACAATGACTATGTTTTTTCTTTTTGGATGGCAACTGTTCCTGTTGTTTTAGGGCTTATTATTTTACTTGTTTTTGTTCATGAACCTGAATCTGAAGTTTTAAAGGAAGAACAAAAAAAAACCAATGGTCAATCTGTGCATCATCCCCTTCATCTTAGGGATCTTAAAAGGTTAGGGTTTCATTTTTGGATTTTAATGTCCTTTGTTGCTATCTTTTATTTAGCAAGAATTAGTGAAAACTTTTTGCTTCTTCATGCCAATGAAAATTTTGGATATACAGAAGCACAAACACAATTGATTTTAATGTTTTATAACGGATCTAATTCTTTAGTCTCCTATCCGATTGGAATGATTTCAGATCGCATACCGCGTATTCGTTTCCTATTAGTTGCTGTTCTTCTTTTAATTGTTGCAGACCTTATTTTGGCCTTTTCTTCAAATAACATTTTAATGCTTTTAGGTGTTTGTATATGGGGTATACAAATTGGTATTGCGCAAAGTATGTTTGTAGCCCTTATTGTTGATAAAGTTCCACAAGATTTAAGGGGTGTGGGTATTGGTATATTTTATTTCTTGATGTCCATTTCTTTATTCTTGTGTGGCGCTGCAGCTAAACAGCTTTTAAGAGTGTATGATATTGCTTTTGTTTTTGGTGCGAGTGGTTGTATTGCTGTTTGTTCTTTGATTTGTGTGTTTTTCTTATCGAAATATTTTTTAAACAACAAAGCCAACGTTTAAAGATTTTTGATATGTATATTAGTTTGAATGGTTTACATGTATCTTTATATTAAAATTCTTCATATTCTTGCCTTTGTCAGTTGGATGGCAGGTCTTTTTTATCTTCCGCGTCTTTTTGTTTACCATGTTGAAAATCAAAACATTGAAGCCATGCATGCTGTGTTTTTAACCATGCAGCGCAAGCTTTTTAAATTTATTATGATGCCAGCACACATTGTGACATATTTAACAGGCTTTCATTTAATGATGACTGGTGATTTTATGCAACAACCTTGGATGCATGTGAAGCTTTTTTTTGTTTTGCTTTTAACTTTTTATCATTATTACTTGTATTTTTGCCATAAAAAGCTTATAAATAATGTGAAGGCTTATTCAGGGCGATATTTTAGAGTTCTGAATGAAGTGCCAACAATTATTTTAATTGTTGTCGTCTCCTTGGTTATATTAAAGCCTTTCTAACCAAAAATCATAAAATAACCTCATAATAATTTCAGAGAATATGCATTTACAAGAATTAAAGAGAAAAACGCCAGCTGAACTGTTTGTTATAGCTGAAGAACACGAAGTTGAAAACGCAAGCAGTCTTAGAAAACAAGATCTGTTGTTTGCAATCCTTAAAAAATTTGCAGAAAAAGGCATTGCCATTTTTGGCGATGGTGTTGTTGAAATTTTAAATGATGGTTTTGGCTTTTTAAGATCAGCTGATTCTAATTATCTTGCAGGGCCAGATGATATTTATTTGTCACCAATGCAAGTCAGGCGTTATGGACTTCGCACAGGCGATACAGTTGAAGGGCAAATTAGATCCCCTAAAGAAACTGAGCGTTACTTTGCAATGAATAAGATCTTAAAAGTAAACTTTGAAGTGCCTGAAAATGTTCGTCATCGTATTCATTTTGATAATTTAACGCCTCTTTATCCAGATGAAAGAATAAAGCTTGAGATTGATTTTTCTGGTAAAGGTGATAAACGCGATAACAGCCAACGAATTATTGACCTTGTAGCCCCCCTTGGAAAAGGCCAACGTGCATTAATTGTAGCCCCCCCTAGAACGGGTAAAACAGTTCTTCTTCAAAATATTGCGCATGCCGTTACAACCAACCATCCAGAAGTTTTTTTAATTGTTCTTCTTGTTGATGAACGCCCTGAAGAAGTAACCGATATGGCGCGTTCCGTTAAGGGTGAAGTGATAAGCTCCACTTTTGATGAACCAGCAGCGCGTCACGTTCAAGTCGCAGAGATGGTCATTGAAAAAGCAAAGCGTTTAGTTGAACAAAAGCGCGATGTTGTTATTCTCCTTGATTCAATTACACGTTTAGCGCGTGCTTATAACACCGTTGTTCCATCCTCTGGTAAAGTGTTAACCGGTGGTGTGGACGCAAATGCTTTGCAACGCCCAAAGCGTTTTTTCGGTGCAGCGCGTAATATTGAAGAAGGGGGTTCCTTAACCATTATCGCAACAGCCCTCATTGAAACGGGTTCCCGTATGGATGAAGTTATTTTTGAAGAATTTAAAGGAACCGGTAACAGCGAAATTGTACTTGATCGTAAAATCTCTGATAAGCGTGTTTTCCCAGCGATTGATATTACAAAGTCTGGTACCCGTAAGGAAGAATTGCTTGTGACAGATAAAGCAGAGCTTAGTAAAATGTGGGTGCTTCGCCGTATTATTAACCCAATGGGAACCGTTGAAGCAATGGAATTTTTAACAGATAAACTTAAATACAGCAAAAGCAATGCTGATTTCTTTCAATCGATGAATTCTTAAAAGAGGTTTAAATGTTATCATTACAAAACTGGAAAGAGCATTTAAAAAACGTAACCAGTCTTCAAGATCTTGAAGATTTAAAGTCAAAACTTTTGGGTAAAAGTGGGCTTTTAACAGCAGAAATGAAGCAGCTTGGCAGTTTATCGCTTGAGGAAAAGCGGGAAAAAGGGCAAGAGCTTAATAATATTCGTGATGAAATTCAATCCTCTTTAGAGGATAAAAAAAATGTCTTCGAAGAAGCGCTTTTAAATGAAAAAATTAATGCTGAAGCGATTGATTTGACATTGCCTTCTCGCCCTTTAAAAGTTGGAAAAACCCATATTTTAAGCCAAGTAATGGATGACATTAAAACCTATTTTACAAGTCTTGGATTTGAATTTAAAACTGCACCCGATATTGAAACGGAAGAAAACAATTTTGATGCGCTCAATATTCCCAATTTTCATCCCGCCCGTCAATCACAAGATACGTTTTATATTGATGGACAAGAACGAGAAATAAATCGCTTTTTGGTAAGAACTCATACCTCCAATGCGCAGATTCATACCTTAAAGTCGTGTAAACCACCCCTTCGATCTTTTACAATTGGGCGTGCTTACAGAAATGATGCGATTGATGCAACGCACACACCAATGTTTCATCAGTTAGAGCTTATTGCTGTTGATGAAACAATAACAATGGCACACCTTAAAACAACCATTGTCGATTTTTTAAAGTTCTTTTTTAATCAAAAAGACTTACAAGTTCGTTTCCGTCCGAGTTTTTTTCCTTTCACAAGTCCATCTGCAGAAGTGGATATTATGATGAAGGGCAGGGGATGGCTTGAAATTTTAGGGTGTGGTCTTATTCACCCCAATGTACTGACTAATTGCGGCATTGATTCAAATATTTATAATGGCTTTGCGGCAGGCATGGGGATTGAACGTTTGACAATGCTTAAATACGGCATTAAAGACATTCGTCATTTTTTTGAAAATGACCAACGCTTTTTAAACACGTTTGGTTCTTAGATATGTTGTCATGGGATAAAATGTGTACAATATCTTTGTCTTGTGGATTTTTCCAATCTCCATAGTGCAAATAAGGATCTTCTTTCTAAGGATGATTTAGAAAATATGCACGCTATGTTAATGTTGAAGATGGGTGATTTTTAGCATCAAGTCTATTAAAATGTCTAACACTATAGATAAAAGCTAAAGATATTGGAATACCGATAATAGAAATACCAAAATAACCAAAGAGTTCTGTTAAATAAACAAGACCAAAAGCAGAAATTATATGCATACATGCTCTTGATAGAGCATAATTAAACGTTATTAAGGTCATTCTTTTATTAACTTTAAACTGTTCTATATAAATTGAATCAGCAGGTGTTGCTCCACCTCTGTAAAGTAAAAGGAGGATTTGGCTTATGGATATAAAAAATATAGAATGATAATAATCTAAAAAAATTGGAAGTACTAAAAATAGAACAACACCGTAGTAAGATCTTGTTTTAAGAATAGAAAGAGGATGACACCGTGTGCTTAAAAAAATGATAATAACATTATATATAATCGCTATTAGAGATAAAAAGAAATTGTGAAGAATAATATCTGCTGATGAGTACCCCTGTTCTTTTAACGGTGAATTAAAGTATATAAAGACTAAATAAAAAGTGAAAGCGTATGAACACTCAGTTGCAAAGTAAGCGGATAGATTTTTAATGATATTTTTCTTTTCAATAGGATTTGCATCTTCTTTTAAATTTCTTTCTTTATATTTTAAAAATTCAGGAGTTTCCCTAAGTTGGGTTCTTGCAATAGATCCAACAACAGCAATACCAGCACCAATCCAAAAAGCTAATCTCCAATCTAAACCAAATTTTGTGACAAAAGATGAAACCAATAAGGCAAAAGTTCCCCCAACTGAGGCAGAAAGAGCAATCAAAGAAACGGTAGGAAATTGCAAAGGCCTTTTAACGGTTTCTGTAATATATATCATTGCACCCATAATTTCGCCCATAGAAGATAATCCTTGAATAATCCTGCAAAACGTTATCAACCATGATGCTGCAATCCCAATTTGAGCGTATGTTGGTAAATTAGCCATTATAATACAACTTAAAGACATCATCATCGTTGTTAATACAACAGTTGCCTTGCGACCAATATTGTCTCCTATGTACCCAAAAAGCATTGCACCAAACGGTCTTAAAACATAAGTGGAACAAAAAGCAAAAGCTGCTAAAAGTGATGCTGTATGAGGATCTGTTTTTGGGAAAAAAAGTTCGTTAAGCAAAACGGCCATATGCACATAGAGCATAAGGTCAAAATACTCTAGAAAAGTACCAACTTGCAGAAGGCCAATCGCTTCTTTTTGTTTTTTATTTAAAGATTGTTGAACTGACACTATCGTTATCCTTTATAAAAAGAAACTCAAAATTTTCATTCATTATGTAAAATGTATATCGTAGATTTTATTATGAGTTATTATTTTTTCTTTTATACTCATTATACATATTTTTTCTTATAAAAAAAGAATTTAATAAATTGTATCATAAGCGGAGACAAAAAGACGATTAGCTCAATTCAATGGTTTAGCTGATCAAACTTTTTACTTGCATCTTAAATAATGTGAGTTTAGATTCAACAATAGAAAAAATAATGTTTACAAAACTCTTCTTAACTTTTTGAGGAAAAATCCTCTCTAAAGTTCACCAGACCCTGTTTTATTAGGTTTGATGAGAGTTTACAACAGATCCTTTAACATGTTTAAATATAAGTGTTGTTTAAACTTTTATATTTAAAAGTAAACTTGGAGTTATAATAATGAATGGATCTGAAGTCTTGGACATTTTAAGAGAAATGTGTGTTCTGATCTTAAAGCTTTCAGCGCCAATGCTTATTGCTGCCCTTATTATTGGTACGGTGGTTTCTCTTATCCAGGCTGTTACACAAATTCAAGAAATGACCTTAACATTTGTGCCAAAGCTAATTGCTGTGATCATTATGGGGCTTTGGCTTTTACCGCTTCTTTCATCATCTTTTTTAAAATTTACTTACGTGTTATTTTCAAAAATAACGTCAACAGGCTAACTTTTTTGAGGGGTATTTTTAGGAATAATAACCAATAAAAGAAGGGATAAAAAGCCCGATAGAATAAGCATTGATGTAAGCATAGGGTAGGGAGTTTCATTATAAAAATAACTTGACAGTAAAACCACAATACCACCCAATAAGTTTCGAGCTGTACTTACCGTTGCAACGGCAATTCCTCTATCCTTTATTCTATTTTCAACAGCTTTTGTGTAACACGATGAAATAGAAAATGACATATAAAACGTGAAGATACTGAGCGTAAAAATAAGAGAATAAGGGGTTATTTTCCATGGTAATAAAATTAAACCAATACCAAATAAAAAGAAAGTAAAGGAAGATAACCCCCCATATTTTATTGTTTGTTCTAACGTTTTTTTCTTTAAAAGGTTTCTATAATAAAATGCCCCGATAAAATTTAAAACAGTTGGAATCAGTTGAATATAAGAAGACCCAACAACGGAATATAAAAAACATTCTTGAAAGATAAAAGGCGAATTAGCGGTAAACTGCATGGAGATACAAACAGGCAAGGTATGCCCCAAGACATAAAAAATAAAAATTTTATCTTTTAGAATATTTTTAATACCAATGAAAGCAGATTCTTTTGGGCCCAAATCTTTTTTAATACCATCTTTTTGGGGCAAAAATTTTGCATATAAATAAAAGAAGATAAACGACAGAATAAATACAAATTTAAAACAAGATTGCCAATCAAACATTTGAGAAATATGTGCCCCAAGAACAGGGGAAAGAGCAAATACAGCAGGAAACATAGCGCCATAAAGTGCCATATAACGGGCGTGATCTTTTTCTTTTTCAAATAAATCATAAAGAAGAACAACCGTTAAGATGCTAAGCCCACTACCGCCAATCGCTTGAACAATACGCCCCATTAAAAAAAAGGATGATGACGATGTATAAGAACAAAAAAGAGCACCTATTCCAAATAAGGAAACAGCAGTTAGCATCAGTTTTTTATGACTATAAAGATCTGCACATCGCCCCCAAATAAAGCCAACACAAGCAGAAACAATGGGAGAGACAACAATTGTAAATTGCATAAATTCAGGCGTGGACCCAAAATAATCAACAAGAGAGGGGAGAAGTTGTTGATAGATATCGATCCCTCCAATCATAAGAGCGACCGTTGCAACCAAAAGTGCGCCTAACAATTTTTTATGTGTGATCATTATTGTTGTTGTCCTTTTAAAAATTCAGCGACTTCAAGGGCTGCATATGTCAGAATAGCACGCGCACCTGCGCGCTTAATACTGATTAATGATTCCATCATCATATTAAACCCTGCTTCTTTGTTTGGGTAATGACGAAATAGGGCGTATTCACCACTAACTTGATAGGCAAAAACAGGAATTGAATATGTTGTTGTATAGCGATAGATAATATCCAAATAAGCAAGGGCAGGCTTTACCATAATCATATCAGCGCCTTCTGTAATATCTTGAGCAGCTTCCCTTAAAGCTTCTAGAGCATTGGCTGGGTTTAATTGATAGGTTTTTTTATCCTTTAACCCTTGAAGCGCTGAAACGCCAACAGCGTCTCTAAAGGGGCCATAAAAGTGACTTGCATATTTAACGCTGTAACTTAAAATCAGTTGATCTTGAAAACCTTGTGTATCTAATATTTGTCTTATCGCACCAACGCGTCCGTCCATCATATCGGAGGGAGCAATAATGTGTGCGCCAGCTTCAGATTGGATAAGTGCTTGCCGACACAAAACAGCGACAGTTTCGTCGTTATCGATAGCATTATTAATTAAAATACCGTCATGGCCGTGACTGGTATAGGGGTCAAGCGCAACATCGGCAATAATCCCCATATGGGGGGCATGATAGGCTATTTGTCGTATGGCACGGCACATTAAATTATCGGGATTAAGAGCTTCTGATGCTTCTTCATCCCTTAAGTTTTTTTGCACATAAGGAAAAATGGCCACACATAATATGCCAAGCCTTGCCGCTTTTTCTAAAATTTCAGGGAGTTCATTAATTGTATAACGATAAATACCAGGTAGGCTTTCAATTTCAGGTGACGCTTCCGGCTCCCTTACAAAAAGGGGAAGGATTAAGTCGTCAACGGTTAAAGCCGTTTCACTGACGAGTTGCCGTATCCAAGGTGTTGATCTTAAACGCCGAAGTCTTGTGGATGGAAAATTGCCTAAAAAATGGGACATATCGTCAACAGCTCCCTCTTAAAACATGATATGAATAAGCAATTCTACGTTTTTTCAATTTAGACAGCAAGTAGGATTTTTAGATTTAAATAAATCATCTTCTTAAATTTTATGAGAGACTAAAAAACATTATTAAG
>JAGOTX010000022.1 GCA_018061565.1 Pseudomonadota bacterium | reverse complement strand
GTCAAACTCTTTCCTTTTTATCTTCCCCAATTTTATTAAGGAGGATGGAGATGAAAAGAATGGGCAAAACAATAAGAACGGCTAAAGCGCAGGCAAGGGGCCAGTTACGGTTATTAAAAAACTCCATCCAAAGGGCGCGTCCAATTGTAAAAGTATCGGGCCCGCCTAATAGTTCTGGTAAAACAAATTCGCCAATGGCCGGCATAAAAACCAAAACACAGCCAGATATAATACCAGGATACGAAAGTGGAACAGTAATCCGCCAAAAAACTTGCCAAGGTGTTGCCCCTAAATCAAAAGCAGCCTCACTATAGCTTGGATCAATTTTTTCTAAGGATGAAAAAATGGGGAACACCATGAACGGCAAATAGCAATAAACAATGCCAAAAATAACGGCAATTTTTGTATCAAGCAAATAGAGGGGTTCTTTAATAATATAAAGACTAAGCAGTATCTGGTTTAAAAGCCCTGTACTATTTAGCATATTCATCCACGCATAAACACGCACCAAAAAGGATGTCCAAAAAGGCAGCATAATAAGCAATAGCAAAAGATAATGGTACTTTTTAGGAAAGCGATACATTGCATATGCCATCATATAGCCCATTATAAGGGTTATCCCAGTTGAAACAAATGCAAGGCTTAAAGACGATGTTAAGGCATTAATATAAAAAGGGTCTGTAAAAATTGTTACATAATTTTGATAACTTAAAGAGATTTTTAAAACGCCATCGTCTAAGAACTCAACTAAGTTAGAAATTGGGGGTAGATTTAAAATGTTTTCTGCAAAACTAATTTTTAAAATAATTAAAAAGGGCAAAAATAAAAATAAAAACAACCAAATTTGGGGACCATAAAGAATAACATTTTTATGGAAATGATCTTGAAAATAAGACTTAATATAAAGACGTACATTCCTATTCATGATGTTAGAACCACACCATTATCGGCCTTCCATGTTAAATAGACTTCATCGTCCCACTTAACATCCCGTTCTGAAAGTCTTAAAAGATTAGGGAATGCCGCTTGAACAATTTTACCATTCATCATCTCCACATAGTAAATGGACATATCCCCAAGATAGGCTATTTCTTTAACAATTCCCCGAACGCAGTTTATACTTGGGTCTTTAGGATTTTTTAAAGATATCATAACTTTTTCAGGCCTTATCGCAACACTTACTTGTGATCCAATTGGAATCGCCCCTGCATGGGTTATTTCAAGCTTTGAGTCCAATTCTAATGAATCAATTGTTATATAGTCTTCTTCAACTTCAATAACAATTCCCTCAAACATATTAACAGAACCAATAAATTCAGCAACAAAGCAAGAAGTTGGATATTCATAAATATCATGCGGGGCCCCTATTTGCCTGATCTGCCCCTCTTCCATAACGGCCATACGGGTAGACATTGTCATGGCTTCTTCTTGATCATGGGTTACCATAATAAAGGTCACGCCTAAACTTTCTTGAATGTTAACAAGTTCAAACTGTGTTTGTTCACGAAGGCGTTTATCCAGTGCTGCTAAAGGTTCGTCTAATAAAAGGAGCTTTGGCCGCTTTACAAGGCTTCTAGCGAGTGCAACACGTTGCCTTTGCCCACCGGATAGTTGATGCGGTTTTCGGTTTTCATAAGATGACATTTTCACCAAATCTAAGGCATCCTTTACGCGTTCATCAATTTGTTTTTTAGAAAAATGTTCTTGTTGCAAACCAAATGCAACATTTTGATAAACCGTCATATGGGGAAAAAGAGCATAATTTTGAAACATCATATTAACAGGCCGCTTATAAGCTGGAACATGGGTTATATCCACACCATCAATTAAAATTTGCCCACTTGTTGGCGTTTCAAATCCGGCAAGCATGCGAAGAAGCGTTGTTTTTCCACAACCAGACCCACCAAGGAGTGAAAAAAATTCACTTCTATAAATAGAAAGACTAACGCCCTTAACAGCATGAACCATTCCAAAATCTTTGACTAAATCAGATATTTCAATATAAGGTGTTGCAGAAGCATCTTGCCAAGGTTCTAATTTATTTCTTTGTGGCTTAATCGGTGGCATTTAAATTATTCCCTTTAAATTGACGAAATTTTGTCCAAAGACGAAGTTTTTCTCGATCATACAAATTCCCTTGCTTGCCCAAAAAAGGTAAATCAAGTTTGAGTGTTTTTAAAATTTCTTCTTTAGGATAGAGAAAATCAACCTTTAAAAGCTCAGGGTCAATATATTGACGCGATTCTGTAATACTGGTCACAGCATATGTTTGGTTACTAATTTTAGCAGCAATATCGGGCCTTAAACAAAAATTAATAAAAGTGTGCGCATTTTTTTTATTGGGTGCCCCTTTAGGAATAGCCATAACATCTATCCAAAGGGTTGCCCCTTCTTTTGGAATAATATAGTGTAAGGTGCGCCCAACTTTTTTTGCTTCCTTAATTGTTCTATAGGCATCCCCTGACCAAAACTGGGCAAGAGCAACCTCCCCCATGATAAGATCATTAGACGTTCTATCGGTTGAAAACCGTTTAATAAAAGGTCTTATTTTTAAAAGATGACAATAAGCATTCTCTAGCGTTTCTTTTGATCGGTCATCAACATCGTATTTTAAGTATCTAAAAAGCATCGGAAAAACATCAACATTTTCCTCTAACAAGCTAATGCCTAAAGGACATATCTTTTTTGCATTTTCTTCATTGAATAAAAGAGCAATGCTTAAATAATCATCCTCATCAATCCCCACTTTTTGAATTTTATCTTTGTCATATATAATGCCTGTTGTTCCAACAATATAGGGCACACAGTGCGTTAAATCACGATCTATTTTTTTGAGTTCTTCTAAATAGTAAGCATCCACAAATTTTAAATTGGGAATAAGGTTTTGATCAAGTTCTTGATACACACCAATTTCTAATTGATGCGCCACATAGGGGCTGGCGGACGGAAAAACAACATCATACCCACTATTGGTTGCTAAAAGTTTTGCCTCTAAAACATCATTATTGTCAAACACATCATAGCGAATTTTAATACCTGTTTCTTTTTCAAACGCTTGTATAATATCACTTGGAAGCATGCCATACCAATTGCACACATTCACATATTCTGAACGTGTATGATTTTTAAAAAAAAGAACCAATATACAAAAAAAGACAACGATAATAAGTTTAAAAATTCGGTTCACTTTTTTATTGTTAAAAGATCAGATCATAAAAACACATTAACACAACCAAGCCAAAAAATCCATTTTCATCTAACATCCAGATTTTTATATCCAATTATTTTCTTGTTATTCCCTTTCTCTGGTTGTCATTCCCGCAAAAGCGGGAATCCACATCAACTTCATATTGTTATTAATCTTTAAGGATTAGCAGATTTGACAAGAAATCCAATGGTAATCATTCATTAAAAAAACAGACACCAGGTGGAATCAGTTATTTAAATAAGAACGTATTTATGGTATTCTACATACGTCTTAAAATTTATTATTAAAAGAAGAAGGATTTAAAAAATGGCTCGTGTAACAGTAGAAGATTGCGTTCGTCTAATTCCAAACAGATTTGAACTTGTATTAATAGCAGCACGCAGGACACGCGAAATTTCATCAGGATCCCCTATCACTCTACCACGCGATAACGATAAAAATCCTGTTGTAGCCCTTCGTGAAATTGCAAAAGAATCTATTGCTCTTCCCCCCCTTAAAGAAGCACTCATTAAAGCGCTTCGAAAAAATGTTTTTGGATCAGATGCAACAGATATCGCCGATGAAGATATGCAAGAACTTTTAGCAAGTGATCAACCATCATGGCTTGACCAACACGACTTAAGCGATCTTCATGAAGAAGATGATGACAGCTTCCTTGCAGAACCAATTGATTCTGACGACACTGAAGAATAAGATAATATGTATGTTATCAGCTGAAGAACTTTATAACATTATTAAGGTTTACTATCCTTTAGCTGATAAAGAATTGCTTTTTAAAGCTTATGATTTTTCACTTGATGCCCATAAAAATCAAAAAAGGGCATCGGGTGATTCTTACTTTTTACACCCTCTTGCTGTTTCAGAAATTTTAGCAACCCTAAAACTTGACCTCTACTCTGTTATTACCGGACTCTTACATGACACGTTAGAGGATACTCCCGTAACATATAATGATATTTATCAAAATTTTGGCCCAGAAATTGCGCAACTGGTTGATGGCATCACAAAGCTTTCAAGGCTTGAACTTCAGTCAGAACAAACACAACAAGCCGAAAATTTTAGAAAACTTTTGCTTGCCATGTCATCAGACATTCGGGTTTTACTTGTCAAACTAGCTGATCGCCTGCATAACATGCGGACCCTTCATTTTATTGAATCAAAAGATAAAAGGCACCGAATTGCGCGTGAATCTTTGGATATTTTTTGCCCCCTTGCTGAACGCATTGGCATGATGAAAATTAAGGAAGAACTTGAAGACATTGCCTTTCAAGAACTTCATCCTGAAATTTATGAATCCATTCAAAGCAGACTTCGTTATTTAAGGGAACTTTCCGGAGATTTGATTGAAAAAGTCATTCTCCAACTCGATCAAAAAATGCGCTTTCACGGCATGATTGCAAATGTTTCAGGACGTGAAAAATCTGCCTATTCCATCTGGCGTAAAATGCAACTTAAAAATGTTAGCTTTGAACAAATTTCAGATGTCATGGCCTTTCGCATTACTGTTTCAGATATAACCGAATGCTACCAAGCCTTAGGCATTATTCACCAAGAGTTCTCTGTCGTTCCAGGGCGGTTTAAAGATTATATCAGCACACCTAAACCAAATGGATACCAAGCCATTCATACGGTTATATTGGGGCCTTTCAACACTAAAATTGAAATTCAAATCAAAACAACGAAAATGCAAGAATTTGCAGAACACGGTCTTGCAGCCCATTGGCGCTATAAAACAACGGATGACAAAGAAAATAAAACATCTTCAGCAGATGTCACAGGTAAGCAATACGCATGGATTCGATCGTTACTGGATATTTTAGAAACTGCAGATGGTATGGACGAATTTTTAGAACATACCAAACTTGAAATTTACCAAGACCAAGTCTTTTGCTTTACGCCAAATGGAAAATTGATAGCCCTTCCAAAAGGGGCAACATCGATTGACTTTGCCTATGCTATCCACTCTAACATTGGCGATAAAACAATTGGCGCCAAAGTTAATGGACGCCCCCTCCCTTTACGCTCTGTTCTCCATAATGGCGATCAGGTAGAAATTTTAACAGACGAAAAACATACCCCCTCCCCTATGTGGGAACGCTTTGTCGTAACAGGTAAAGCGCGTTCTGCAATTCGTCGTTATATAAAAACAATACATAGAAAAGAATTTTTAGATTTGGGCAAAAACCTTCTTCAAAAAGCCTTTTTAAAAGACGATAAACTTTTTTGTGAAAAAGCCCTTCTTCGCGCCTGTAAAGAACTTAATCTACACTCAACAGATGACCTTTTTGTTGTGATTGGAGAAGGTAAAATCACAACACGTGAGATTCAACATCTTGCCTATCCAGTAGAACTCACATCTCATAAAACCTTGGAAGAAGAAGAAACTCTTCTTAAAAAGAATTCTAATATCATTCCACCAATGGCTATCAAAGGAATGATTCCTGGAATGGCTTTAAATTTTGCAGCCTGCTGCCACCCCATTCCTGGAGATCGCATTATTGGGATTATTACAACAGGTAAAGGAATTGCCGTTCATACAAGGGAATGCGAAACAGCAACATATAAAGTAGACCTTGAACGGATTCAAGATCTTATTTGGGAAGAAAAACTATCAGACGACGCACGCTTTGTTGCACGACTGAAAGTTGTTTTCCTCAATAAAGTTGGTAGCCTTGCCCAACTAACAGGCATTCTCAGCAAGAAAAATGCCAATATCGTTAATTTTCGGGTCATTAACAGAAATGAAAGTTTTTGGGAAATGCTTATCGATATAGATGTAAAAGATAGAGACCACTTAAGCCATATTATCGCTGCAATTCATACGCTTAAAATGATTACCCAAGTTGACCGCGCTTAAATTCTTTAAAAAAGCTGCTCCCCCACAATCCTCTGATCACAAAGTGCCAAGGATGTAATGATCCAGAAAAGTATTCCCAATTCTATCATAAAAAAAAGGAGCGAATAATCGCTCCTTAAATTGCTTTGATTGAGTGGTAATAAACAAATCTGTTTATTATAACCGCTTAATAGCCTTCACGTTCAAAACGCTTACGCATCATTTTGCGGTAACGACGAATCGCTTCACCTTGCTCACGCACACGCTTTTCAGAAGGTTTTTCAAAGTGACGACGCATCTTCATTTCTCTGTAGATGCCTTCACGTTGCATTTTCTTCTTCAATGCACGTAGTGCTTGATCAACGTTATTATCACGAACTGTAACTTCCACGCAAATCAACTCCTCTCTAGTTTAAAATTAGTAGTTCTAAAAACTACCATGATCAAGATAAACTCTTTTAAAAGCTTATGCTTCTTGATTTGCTTGAACTTTTGCTTCTTCTTCAGACTGAGCAACGTTAACAGTGACTTCAATACTTACTTCTGGATGAAGGCTCACACGAACACGGTGCAAACCTAAGTCCTTAATTGGGTTAATAAGTTGAACTTGATTTTTATCAACATCATAACCTGCTGTCTTAAGCGCTTCGCCAATGTCACGTCCGCGGATAGATCCATAAAGAACACCCGTCTCACTTGCCTGACGAATAAGCATTACGGTAACGTCTTTCATTTGTTCAGAAACATATTCTGCATCTTTACGACGCGCTAAATTATTTGCTTCTAATGTTGTTTTTTGTTTTTCAAAATAAGCAACATTATCTTTTGTCGCTCTTAAAGCTTTTTTCTTTGGAAGAAGAAAATTTCGGGCATAACCTTGTTTTACATCAACCATTTGTCCCATTTGACCTAATTTTTCTACACGTTCGAGCAAGATTACTTGCATGAGAAAGCCCCCTCTAAAATTGTTTATTGTGAAATCTTCGGCTAATTGATGAACCCGATTCCATAAGTCCTAATAATACTATAAAAATAAGAGGTTGGACAAGAAAAAAAAGAACAGCAATCAAAAATTTAATTGTTTTCTCTTTAAATCCATAATACTTGCCGATTGTTTTTAAAACCTCTATGCCTAACAAAAGTGCTGGCCACAGCGAAATAATCAAAAGGCCATTAACTACAAAGTTAAAAACGACAGAAAGATTTAGCATGTCTGATAATGATTGAAGAATCATAAAGAATAAAATAGGAATATCCATCCAAGGACGATACTTAAAATCATTATAAAAAGGAATCAAAAAAGGATTCATTTTTCGCATACAAAACAAAGCAATACGGGCGCAACTTACATTTAAAAAAATAAAAACTAAAGGAAAAATATAACTCAATTGCTCAATTGAACTTTTATCATTTGTCATTTTTGAAAGCTGCTGAATCACGACCGTCAATTTAGCAATAAACCCTTCAATAAGAATATGTGTCTCTGGAATACACAAAGATGCAGAATATATAACAATTGCACAATACGACATATTTTCAACAAGTTCTTGAATGCCTATCGGTTTTTGACTTTTCTTTTGTTGATCAACTATAAAATAACCTGCTAAAAGGCAAGGTATTAAAACGATTAATATAAAAGAAAAAATTTGGGAAAAACCATCCCCTACAAAGCTTGTAACAATTGGAAATGCAGCAATCAATACCCCTCTTACACCGAGCATAAATGCTGGTATATAAAGTAATACAGGTAACAGAAATGAAAACACCAATAGATACGGGGATAAGTAAATACCAAATTTTAAAAAAGCGGCGTATAAAACGCCGCTCATAAAACAAGTGAATACACTTTGTTGCATATTAGTTATTAACATAAGGCATTAAAGCTAAATAACGCGCACGTTTAATAGCAACAGATAATTCTCTTTGTTTTTTTGCGCTAACAGCACTAACACGGCTAGGCATCATTTTTCCACGTTCTGAAACAAACTTTGAAAGGGTACGAATATCCTTATAGTCTATTGTCATTGGGTTTGTGCCAGAAAATGGGCAAGATTTACGTCTTTTAAAAAATTGACGCTTAATTTGAATAATACGTTGATCAGCAGATTGCTCTTGGTTGTTATCTGATCTTCTGTTATTTCTTTCTCTCATAAAAATTCTCCGCTTTAATTATTTTAATTGTTCAAAATCATCAACTTCATCATACGTTGAAACTGTTTCTTTAAATGATTTTTGTTGCATTAAAACGGATGGATTCTTATCCAATCCTTCAACACGAACAGTCATATAGCGTAAAACATCTTCATTAAGACGCATTTGACGTTCAAATTCTTTCACTGTATCTGAATCGACTGAGTAATTCATCAACACATAGTGACCTTTTTTATTCTTTTTAATAGGATAAGCAAGGGATCTTAAGCCGCAAAGTTCTGTCTTTGCAACTTGACCACCACTGGCTTTAATAAGTTTATTATAAGTTTGCGCAAGCGTATCAACTTGATTTGCTGTAATATCTTGACGCGCAATAAAGACCGTTTCATAAAAACGAGACATATTTTTACATTCCTTTCGGTTGTTGGTTTAAAAAAATAGATTAAAACACTATTTTTTATTTAATAAAACCACAGCTTTACCACGATTGGCCAAAGCAAGGATTCTGACGACTCTAAGAGTATACCCTACTCCATCATAAAATGCAAAAAAAACTTTATTTCAAATCCTTGAAATTACTTCCAAGCAGCTTTTGGTGGCATCGACATTAAAATCGCTTCTGTATTGCCATTCGTCTGAAAACCAAAGTGCGTTCCTCTATCATATACAAGATTAAATTCAACATAACGCGCCCTTTTATGGGATTGTTGATCTTCTTCAATTTCTCCATACTCTTTCTCAACATGGCGCTGAGCAATATCAGCATAAATAGACTCCAACGTTTTTCCAACATCCTTTGTAAATGAAAATAACTTTTCAAACTCAGAATGATTTTCAACGAACAAATAATCGTAAAAAATTCCACCAATTCCCCTTGGTTCATTTCTATGCTTAATAAAGAAATAGTCATCACACCATTTTTTAAACTCTGGATAATATTTAGGGTCATATCGGTCACACGTTGTTTCAAACGCACGGTGAAAATCTTTAGTATCTTCTTCAAAGGGAAAAACAGGCGTTAAGTCAGCCCCCCCCCCAAACCATGTTTTTGTTGTCGCAATCATCCGCGTATTGGCATGAACAATCGGCACATATGGGTTTTTAGGGTGAATAACAAGCGAAATACCACACGCCCAAAAAGTTGAATCCTCTTCAGCCCCTGGAACTTGTTTTGCAAAAGCCTCTTGAAATTTACCATATACATTTGAAAAATTAACACCTGCTTTTTCAAATACGTCACCGCGTAAAACGGCCATCGTACCCCCCCCCCCTTCATTATTTACCTGGGTTGGATCCGACCTTAACCACGAAGTTCGTTTAAAAGATTGCTCACCACCATTTGCTTTTTCAATATTTTCTAATGTGTTGCAAATAGACATCTGCAACGTTGAAAACCACTCAATTGCTTGTTTTTTCCATAAGTCTGGGGCTTGCATTTTTACTCCATGTTTGATCTAAATATAACATTAAACACAGTATATTTTGAACGAAAGGTTTGTACAATCGTGAATTTTAAAACTTTAGCTATATTTTTATCAATGAGCATGCTTGCACCAACAATCAATGACCAACTTGATGCAGCACAGCATAAAAAACAAACAAAGAAGAAGAAAAAAGGCATTAAAAAGCATCAAAGACGTGCAGCACCCAAGCAGCCCATTAAATTAAAAGATGAACAATTTATGTGCCAGCAACAATCTTGCACACTACCTACTGCACAAGTAGAAGTTCTTGCAGCGACGGCAGCTACCCCCCCCTACCTGTTGCAACACCTGATAAAAAAGAAGACAAACTGCCTGTAAATGTTACACCTGCAGCAACCATAGATCCAAAACAAGATGAAACAAAAAAAACAGAATGCGATGATCATTATGGCGTCTACTTTGGTCTTGGCCTTGGAATGGCAAACCTTGGTGGAAAGTTTTCTGCAACAGGTCTTACATCTGGCAATATTTCAGATACAGGTCTTGCAAAATACAGCATGACAGGGGATCTTCATATCGGATATTTGCATAAATTTGGCGATTTTGGTATTGGTGTAGAAAGTTATTTTGACCCACTTAAAATGAAATCAACCAACAATTACACTGGCACAGGTGGTGCGGCACAAAGCTATACGGTTACATTAAAAAACACGTTTGGTTTTTCCATGAGCTGTGGTTATTTTATTGGTGAAAAAACACTTGGCTATATTAAAGCAGGGTTTGAAAAACAAAAATTCACCTTTACAATTGTTGACAATAATACAACAGCACTGAGTGACAGCAAAAACCAAAATACATTAGCTGGCGGCTTAGGTATTCGTCATCAAATGGGCAATTGGGCAGTTGGGGCTGAATATATCTACACAAAATATAAAGATATGACAAGCCAAAACGGTGGTGTGTCAACAAGTTTAAAACCAAACAGCAATGCCATTCGCTTTACATTAGCTTACGTGATTTAAGCTTAATCTTCTTTTAATTGATTCTGTCAATCGTTTGTTTTTTAATTTATTCTAAAATGTTAAAAATAACGATTGGCAGATCTTTTCTTTTGTAGGAAAATATCAAATATTGAGGGGAATACTATTTTCTAAAATCAAGGGGAGATCATGGATCTTATAACGCAAGGATTATTAGGCGCAACAGTTGGGTATGCTGTTTCAGGAAAAACATTGGGCAACAGAAAATCTGTGAAGTATGGCGCACTCTTTGGTGCTCTTCCCGATTTAGATATTCTTTTTGATTTTGTTTCTAATCATCCTCTTGCACAAATTATTTATCACAGAGGAATCACACATTCACTGTTTTTTGCACCAATCATGGCCTTTTTTATTGGTTTTTTTGTTCAATATAAAAAACGTGGTTCATTTAGAGATTGGTTCTATCTTTCTTTTTGGGCAATTTTAACACACCCTATTTTAGATCTTTTCACAACCTATGGAACACAGCTTTTGCAGCCCATATCAAATCATCGATTTGCTTTAAACGCTGTCTCTATTGTTGACCCTTTATATTCAATTCCATTGCTTATTTCCATTTTGGTCATTTGGTATTCTAAAAATCGTATTTTTTCCAGTCTTTTTAATTCTGTCACTTTATTTTTAACCACATGTTACTTATTGCTTGGCGTTGCACAATATGACGAAGCGCTTAAGCGCGTTATAGATGAAGGAAAAAAACATCAATGGAAAGGACATTGTGAAGTTTTCTCAGGCCTTTTTTCTATTTTTGAACGACGCGCTGTCTTTTATGATGGTGACTATGTTCACATTGCTAATTTTTCAAACATTAAAAAGGATTCCATTCAATGGGTAACATTTAAACAAGTCGAATGTTCGGTTACATCCGCAGAAATTGAAATTTTCAAATGGTTTTCAAGTGGCCATATTCTGATACAAAAAAATGAACGTGGTTATTTATTAAGGGATATTCGCTTTGGGATTTATCCTCATCCGATGGATGGACTTTGGGGAATTGAGGTGGATGAAAAAGGTAATTACCTTGGATGGGAACGATTTGCTAGCATCCGCACCGAAGGTATGAAAAACGTTAAAGAAATACTTGATAAAATTCAAGACTTTAAATTTTAAAGCAAGGGGGGGGGTACCCTCGTCTGATTTTATTATGAATCAGGGCTAGTTAAAAGGGTTGCAACATCTAAAACCACAACTATTTTTTCATTCAACAAACAAATTCCTGAAGCATATTGTCGCCATCTGGCATCAATTGTATTTAAATTTTTATCTATTTTTGAACTGTTAAAAGTTAAAACTTCGCCGACTTGATTAAAAATTAAACCGTATAGTTCATTATCTTTTTCAACAATGATTGTCATTCCTTTGTCATTCTCTTTTAAGACAGATTCACAGCCAAGCTTAATACCAACATCAATTGCTGTAACAATCCGCCCCCTTAAATTCATTAAACCACATATATAGTTCTTTGAAAGAGGAATATAGGTTAAGGTTGGCGTTTGTAAAACATCTTGAATTTGCTCAACATTAATACAAAACTGGTGTTCGTGAACATTTAAATGAACATATCTTTCATCTGTAAAGAGCATAATCATTGTGCGTCTCCACCTGTCAAAACTGATTTTCGAATATCATTTAAAATATGAATAATCTTTTTTTGTTCATTTTTAGCAATATACTCACTAAATCCAGCTTCTTTGCCTAAAGTTAAATCTTTTTCAGATACACGGGAAGAAAGCGCTATAATGTTGAAAGGTTTTTGATATGCATCCATCATGCGTAATTGTTTACAAAAATCAAAACCATTCATACCTGGCATTTCAATATCTGAAATAATCACATCAAATGAGTTTTCCTCTTTTAACAAATCAAGAGCCATTGTCGCATCTGGTGCCGTGATAACATCATACCCTGCTATGTTAATAACAGGAATAATCAGATTTCTAAAAAATTGGCTATCATCAACAAGAAGAGCACGGAGTTTGCGTTTTAAAAAACGTCTTTCGGATTCAACTTGATCAAACCAATCTGGATATATTCGAACAAGATAGTATTCAATATCAATAATGGATACTGTTTCCTCTTGCATTATGCATGTGCCAAGTAAGCCATTTTTTTTAGTATTAATTTGAATATCAATCTTTTCGTCCTCAATTGTGATAATTTCATCAACAACAAGCCCAACAACCCTATTATTATCTGAAAAAATAAGAACAGGCAGTTTTTTATTATCTTCTTCATCACAAGGCAATAAAATTTCTGATCCATCAAACATAACAAGAGGTAAGAGATAGTTTTGGTATTGTGTTAAAAAAACATTATCAATAGCATCAATATCCCTATAATTAATTTCACCAATACGGCTAATTAAGCTCAACGGCAAAGTATATAAGTGATTATTAGAACTAAAAATTAAAAGCAATGTTGATTCTTCATTACCCTTTTTGGCAACGATTTCTTTTTCCTGTGCAACATCAGATTTATTAGGACTTGAGAGGAATGAAAGTAAAATATTAGGGTCTAAAATCATAACAATAGAACCATCCCCTAAAATTGTTGAGCCTGAAAATACCTTAATAGACTGAATAAGTTTTGAAAGTGGTTTTACAACAATTTCTTGTGTGTCATAAATTTTATCAACAATAATACCAAACGCAGTATTACCAATATGGGTGACCACAACATATTTTTCTTCATTGGATAATTTTGAGGGGGATTCAAGATCTAAATAATTTGATAGAAAAAGAAGGGGTAAAAGCTTTTGTCGAAGCCGCATAACGGGTGTGTCGTTAATATATTCAATATGATATTGAGACCTTCCCCCAATTCGGTGTAATTCTGTTACACTAATTTGTGGAATAGCAAAACGTTCTTTACCAGACTCTAAAATAATGGCTGAAATAATTGTAAGTGTTAAAGGAATTTTGATAATAAACTGCGTTCCCTTGCCGGGAATAGATGTCATATTAATCGAACCACCAAGTTTTTGAATATTAGACTTTACAACATCCATACCCACTCCGCGTCCAGATACACTTGTTACTGTTTGGGCCGTTGAAAACCCAGGTAAGAAGATAATATTTTGAATTTGAGAATCACTCATCTGGTTAATTTCAAGTTCTGTAAATAATCCTTTTTCAAGAGTTTTTTTTCGCAGCTTTTCTGGATTAAGACCACAACCGTCATCTGAGATTTCGATAACAATGTGACCACCTTCATGATGTGCTTTTAACGTAATAGTACCTTCTTCTAATTTTCCAGCCACATTTCTTGTTGCTGGCAATTCAATACCATGGTCACAGGAATTACGTATCATATGCGTTAAAGGATCTTTTATTAACTCTAAGACTTGTCGATCAACTTCTGTGTCTCCACCAATTTGTTTTAATATAATTTTTTTAGATAAGTCTTTTGAAAGATCACGGATAAGCCTTGGAAACTTTGTCCAAGCGTTTTCAATTGGCTGCATGCGTGTTTTCATGACTTCTTCTTGAAGTTCTGTTGTAATATAGCTTAACCTTGAAAGAGCAAGTCCAAAAGTTTGATTAGGGTTTATTCTTGATAATTGTAAAAGTTGATTTCTACTTAAAACAAGCTCGCTCACAAGCATTATAAGATTGTCTAATACATCCACATTGACACGAATGCTTTCTTGAACGGGTGTTTGTTGTAAAACATGATTTTGTACAAGGGGGGGTGGTACCGACTTTTCAGTCCTGTTTTCAACGACAGGTTCTTTTTTCAATTCAAAACTGTTGGGCGTTTTTTTTTCGGTGGGGGATTATTTAATTCAATATTTTTTCTTAAAGGGGCTTCCACAGTTTTTTGTGGTGCAAAAAAATTAGGGTTAAAAAGG
>JAGOTX010000107.1 GCA_018061565.1 Pseudomonadota bacterium | reverse complement strand
AAGAAGAAGCACGTCGTCAAGAAGATGCACGTCGCAATGCAGAAGAAGAAGCACGTCGTCATGCAGAGGAAGTAGCTCGTCGTGATGCTGCTGCTGCTGCTCAAAGAGCTGAAGAAGCGCGTTTAGATGGTCTTGCTAGACAAGTGGAAGAGTTTTCAAATGCAAAAAATTGGAGTGCTGCTGCTGACATATTAAAAGGGAATCCTGGTATTTTGGATAGAACTAACTTAAGTCCAGCACAAAAACTTCGTGTGAACAGAGCATAATAGTTTTTATTGAATATATGTGGCATAAAAGCCTCTTTTAAAGATTGGAATTTTATGCCACACTTTTTTTATGATCAATTTATTTGGGAAAATTTTATGAGTAAGAAAATTTTAATGTGTGCGTTGGCAGCAATGGGTGCTGCCCATGCAAAAGTCAATGTGGGGCTTGTTTTACAAGGAAGTTTTGTTAAACCCAAAACAACCTTTTTTGGATCAGATGACTTTGCTGGTAATACAGAGTTATTTTCTAATGATATTCGTAAAGCCATGAATGCTTTTGGTGGTGGATTCCTTTTAGGCTATGAAGTAGACTCTGATAAGCCCTTTAAAACAGTATTTGAGGTGGATGTGCAGTTTTTTAACAAAAAGTTAAGTAGTGGAACATTGATAGCCAAAAATACAACAGGAATGGATGGAAATATTCTTGACAGAGAATCCTTTACCTTTAAAAAGAAAATGGAAGTTGGATTTAACCCTTCCTTTGCGTATGCCATGAATGGAAAATTTGATGCCCTTTTTGGTGTGCGTTTTAATGTGAGCACTTATGATTTAGCGATTACAAGTGCAACAGGGACAATTCCATCCACTTCTTTCTGGACAATGGGAATTGAACCTAATGTGGGTGGACGCTTTAAAATAAATGAAAAAATGTCAGCGCGTTTTTCATTGGGGTATAACTTTGCCCAAAAATACACAAAAGCGGGTTATGTAACAGATGTGGCTTTTGTACAAATAGGATCACAAGGAAACGTTTCCTTCCAACCAAGTGGTGTGAATGTTCGCGCTGCTGTGACATATAGCTTTAGTTAAATCGTTTAAGCTTTTCTTATTTAGCCAGATAGTTTTTATCTGGCTATTTTTATGTTTTAGATTCCCGCCTTCGCGGGAATGACAACCGTGGAGAATTGTTTTTTAGATTCCTACTTTCACTCGAATGACAAGTGTAGCAAATTGTTTTTTAGATTCCTGCTTTCACTTGAATGAAAACCGTAGAGAAAATTATACCCAGCGCTCCTTCCTTTGCATCCCTATATTCTTTGTGTCATCCCTGCGCAGGCAGGGATCCATTTTTAGATTCCTACTTTCTTGGGAATGAGAAGTGTAGAGAATTAATATAAAAATAATCCGATAAAGCAATTCATTTTAGAGATTGAATAAGAAGTCTGTTATGTCAGTTTATAAAAAATAGTGTATAATAAAAGTACTTATTTTAAGAATTTGTTGAAAATGGAAAAGCAACATCCCACTTATTTTCAAGATGTTTTAGCGCCGAATCAAACGCGAATTAAACTTGTTCAATCACAAAAGAATACACGCATCCGGCTTTCATTTAATAGTGTTAAGGCAGAGTTTACGCTTACAACGCCAAAGCCTTTGACGCATTTTGAAATTCATTCCTTCCTTAAAAGAAGTTATGGGTGGATGGAAAAACAATTACAAAAACCAAAGCCGATTGTGCCATCCGTTATAATTAGAGATGGGGAAAAAGTTTCGATCTTAGGTAAAATCTATATGCTTTGTTGCATTGTGGATTTAAGAAAAAATATTGTTTTTAAAGAAAATACCATTGAAATATACGGTCCTCCATCCTCATTTGCGGCAACATTTGAAGTACACATTAAAGAAATGCTTCACCGTATTTTGTTCCAACGGTGTTATGTTTTATCCAAATCTATAGGGCGAGATTTTAATAAAATAACTTTAAAGGATACAAAAACCAGGTGGGCGAGTTGTTCGTCTCAAGGTAATTTAAATTTTTCTTGGCGCCTTATTTTTGCACCCAGTTCGGTCGTTGATTATTTATGTGCACATGAAATAGCGCACCTTGTAGAGATGAATCATAGCACACGGTTTTGGTCTGTTGTTAAAGCGTTAGACCCTAATTTTGAAGAATCAAAAAAATGGTTGAAAGAAGAAGGTAAAAAACTTTTACACATTACAATTTGTTCTGATAAAACCCCTGAACCGCTCGATTACAAAAGGATTCAAAATGTTTTCTAAACTCTTTCTTTTATTTTTTATAGTGTTTATTAATGGTGTCAGTGGACAAGAAAGCGCTAAAGGGGAGGGGGGGAGTTTAAAAAAAGAGGACGATAAAACAAAAACCGAACAATCGTTATCTGACCCTAATAACCCAGATGTTATTCGAAACGAGAAAATGCAAGCATATGAAGAAACGCAAAAATTAAAAATAGATGAAGATAACTATTTTTTTAAAGAATCTGTTTTTAAGCTTGCGCCCTTTAACATTCCTATTTTTAAAAATGGCAGTGTTGTCTCCACAGTTCAAATGGAGGTCGCAATGCAGATTAGTGATGAAAAAGAATGGCCGAATATTCGAACATTTGTTCCAATTTTATATAACCACATGTTTACAGATTTGTACCATAGCCTTAATTTTTTATGGGACCGTGTTAGTTCACCATCTCCTGAAATATTAAAAAAGCGGATGATGCGTATTGCCAATAAAACCTTGGGGGATGGAAAGATAAAAACTGTTCTTATTGGCCTTGTTGCGGTAACGCCCCGTTAACTTTAAATAAAGTTTAAAGGGTCAACGTCAATGATAACTCTGACATTTTTTGCAATGTACGTTTTTGAGAGCCAATTTTGCACAATTTGTTGCCTATTGATATTTTTTTCTGCAAGAATTAAAAAACGTTCCCTAAATAAGCCTTTTATTTGAGCAAGAGGGGGGGGGGTCGGCCCTAAGATTTCTAAGTTTTCAATATATGGTTTTGATTTGGTTAAGTTTGATACGGTTTTATAAAGATCGACCTTTGACCTGCTTTGAAGGGTGATTGTTAAGAGCTTTGAAAAGGGGGGCATGTGAAAAGCTTCCCGTTGGGCAAGTTCTGCTTTTAAAAAGGATTCTTTATCATAAGCTTGAAGGGCTTGCATAACGGGGTGGTCAACTTGATAGGTTTGAATAAAGACACGCCCTTTTAAATCTTCCCGTCCTGCGCGCCCTGCAACTTGAAACAGAAGCTGAAAGGTTTTTTCAACAGCCCTTAAATCGATTCCTGAAAGGCCAATATCAGCATCGATAACGCCAATTAAGGTTAGTTTTGGAAAATGGTGCCCTTTAGCCATGAGTTGTGTACCAATAATAATATCTACTTCGTTATTTAAAATTTGATCAATCGTACTTTTCATAGCGGCAAGAGATGTCATGATGTCTGACGAGATAACAAGAACACGGGCATTAGGAAACTGTTCTGTCACTTCCTTATAGAGGCGTTCAACGCCTGGCCCACAATAGACAAATTGATCTTTTGAACCGCATTCTGTGCAAAAAGAGGGGAAATTTTCCTCATGGTTACAGTGGTGACATTTTAACGTTTTTGTTCGTTCGTGATACGTTAAATAGGCAGAGCAGGCCTTGCAATCAAGTCTGTGCCCACAGGCATTACAAAGCGTTAACGGTGAAAAGCCCCGTCTGTTTAAAAATAAAAGGGATTGTTCTTCATTTTTTAAGTTTTTTTCTATTTCTTGGATCAGTGTTTTTGAAATGTATTTGCCTTTTTCATTTGTTTCTTTTTGACGTTTATCAATAAGGTAAATAGG
>JAGOTX010000106.1 GCA_018061565.1 Pseudomonadota bacterium | reverse complement strand
TCTGTGTGTCGGTGTAATATCACCAACAAGAGCATCCCTGGGTGTTGATTGAATTCCATTACCAAAGCGTTCCAATGTCCTTGTCAGCATAATAAAAAATACAGTTGGTGATAACGCAAGAAGTAATCGACTAATAACTTGTAAAGTGACGCCAAAAACAATAATAGGCTTTCTTTTAGGTCTATTGTCGCTAACAATACCTGATAATAGTTTTGTAAGATAAGAAGCAAATTCAGAAAGGCCTTCTAAGAGTCCAATAACCCCCAGTGATACACCCGCAATATTTTTCAAATAAACCCCACAAAAGGTATAGATCATAACAAAGGATGCATTTGATAAAAACATCATAAAGCCAATCATCCAAACGGTAGAAGGCATTGGCATATTTTTGGAATTTGCTTGTTGGTCAAGCGAAGCGGAGGCGGAACAGGTATTTAAAGTCATGTAGTCAAACGGTTAATAAGAAGATAAACAAAGGGAAAAAAATAATACGCAAGCAGCGTCTGGAGTGCTTGTAAAAGAATCTGTTCTAGACAAAACCCCTCTTGGAATATCTAAGCAGACACTAGCCTATTTTAATTTTTTTTTCAATTGAAAAATATTGTTTTGTTATGTGTTCAGTGAGATATATTCAAATAAATTCTTAATGTTTGATTTTATGGGCAACGTTTTTATGAAATTTTCTATATAAAAGTTGCTTAAAAGCCCATATTATGCTATATACAAAAGGGTTAGGTTCTATTTTTAATGTATTAATTAGGTAAAAGCTGGGGTATAAAATGTCAAAGAAAGATTTTTATGAACTTTTAGGCGTTAGCAAATCTGCAACGCAAGATGAAATTAAAAAAGCGTACAGAAAAGCAGCTTTAAAATATCATCCTGATAAAAATCCTAATGATAAAACAGCTGAGCAAAAGTTTCGTGAGGTAACGGAAGCTTATGAAGTGTTATCGGATCAAAATAAAAGATCTTCCTATGATCAATTTGGACATAGTGCTTTTGATCAAAATGTCGGTGGTGGTGGCCATGGTTATGGTGGTGGTGGATTTGATGTTCATTCCATATTTGAAGAAATGATGCGTGGTTTTGGTGGTGGACGACATGGTGGATCGTCCAGACATCATCACGATGAGGAAACGTTAAGAGGTTCAGATATTCGTTATGACCTTGAAATTTCACTTGAAAAAGCATTTAAGGGCGCTAAAGAAAAAATAAAGTTTGTTACAAATGATTCGTGCGATACATGCAAAGGATCAGGGGGTGCAGATGGTGCAAAACCTGTTACCTGTGATACGTGTAAGGGGCATGGGGTTGTAAGGTTTCAACAAGGTTTTTTCACGATGGAACGAACATGCCATGTGTGTGATGGTCTTGGAAAAACAATATCAACACCTTGTAAAACTTGCCACGGTCAAGGGCGTGTAAGGCGTCAAAAAAACTTAGAAGTTTCTATCCCACAAGGTGTTGATCATGGCATGCGCATTCGTGTGGCACAAGAAGGTGAAGCCGGTATTCGTGGTGGCAAAAATGGCGATCTTTATCTTTATATATCCATAAAAAATCACAAGTTTTTTACACGTCATCAAAATGACCTTCACTGTAAAGCGACGATTTCCATGATAACGGCAGCCCTTGGTGGTGAAATTGAAATACCTTCTATTGAGGGGAAAAATTTGGCGCTTATCATTCCTGAAGGCACACAAAACGGAACAAAACTTCGCATGAAAGGGCAGGGGATGCCGCTTCTTAAAGGGCATTCAAGGGGCGACGTTATTGTAGAAGTAATGGTTGAAACACCTGTTCACCTTTCCCAAAAGCAAAAGGAAATTTTACAAGAATTTAAAGAACAAGAAAAAGGAAATACAAATAGTCCACAAAGTTCAGGTTTCTTTAGTCGTGTTAAAAGTTTTTTTGATGACCTTGCAAAGCCAGAATAATTTTTAATCTGTCTTTTTTTTAAGAGTAAAAATAAGTATATGCAAAAAACAATTTTAAGACGCGGCCTCATGTTTGTTCTTTCATCCCCATCGGGTGCTGGAAAAACAACAATTGCAAAAGCATTGCTTGAAAGGGATAGCACTATTAAGCTTTCAATTTCAAAAACAACAAGACCACCAAGAATGAATGAAATTGATGGAAAAGATTATATTTTTACAGACAAAGAAAATTTTCTTAAAGATATTGAAAATGAATTGTTTTTAGAATATGCATGTGTGTTCGATAATTACTATGGAACACCTAAAAAAGATGTATTCGATTTATTAGAACAGGGAAAAGATGTTTTGTTTGATATTGACTGGCAAGGTACACAACAAATTCATGCCAAAGCCCCGCAAGATTTAGTGCGTATATTCATCCTCCCCCCCTCTATGGATATTTTAAAAGAACGCCTTAAAAACAGAGGGACTGAAACACAAGAAATATATGAAAAGCGTTTAAATATGGCTTATTCAGATATAACGCATTTTGCAGAATATGACTATGTTTTGATTAATGATAACGTTGAAGAGAGTATCAAAAACATTCATATTATTTTAGAAGCAGAACGTCTTAAACGCCATCGCTTGGTTGGAATGGTTGATTTTGTTAATAAAATGAGATACGTTGACAATGAGGAATAAGGACATAAAATGATAGAATTTTCAAGACGTATAGAAATTGAAAAAGTTGTAAAAACGCTTGATGGCGTTGTTGATATCTTTGCAAGTGATGAAGAATGTGAAAAACTTAAAAACCGTTTTGGTTTTTTAAAAATCACATCTCTTTCTTTAAAAGGGGTTATTAAAGAAAGGGAATACGGTAAAACGTTTCGGTTTAAGGGTGTTTTAACTGCAGAGATTATTCAAAAATGTATGGAAACAGAAAAACCTGTTGAAGAATCCATTGAAGAAAAAATAGAAATACTCTTAACGTACAAAATGAAGGATGACGTTGATTATTTAGAAGATATTGAAGAAATAGATAGTGGGTTTGTTGATTTTGGTGAAATTTCTTCCCAATATTTATCTCTTTCGGCATCCCCATATCCGCTTTGTAAGACGTTTTAAAAAATGACTATTTTTGAAAATTATAGGCATTCGATTATTATTAAAGATCATGTTAAATCTAAACACATAATTGCAGGTCGCCATTCTTATTATAGTGGATATTATCATGGAAAGCCCTTTGATGAATGCGTCCTGTATTTGGATGCGCTTGATAATGATATACAAGAAAATCAGATTGATCGTTTGATTATTGGAAATTTTTGTTCCATTGCAACAGGTGTAAAATTTATGATGTGTGGAACGCAGGGACATAATTATCATTGGATAGCCTCTCATCCCTTACATGGATTTGATGATTCTTTTTTTCCAGGTCACCAATGGAAAGGTGATACAATTATTGGTAATGATGTATGGATTGGTGCAGAAAGCATGATTATGCCTGGTGTTCAGATTGGAGATGGGGCTGTCATTGCAGCGCGTTCTGTTGTTACAAAAAATGTTGGACCCTATGAAATTTGGGGGGGGAATCCTGCAAAAATCATTAAAAAACGCTTTTCAGATGAGGATATTAACTATCTGTTGGAAATTAAATGGTGGGATTTTAATGATGATAAAATTAAAGAAAATATTGATCTTATAAGGTCCTCTAATGTTAAGGCTTTATGGAATCGTTGCTTCCACAATCAATAAATATTTTTGTTAAAAAACTTTTTATTTTATTGTCGTTCAAAAATATGTTAATGATAAAATTTTTTTAGTTAATGCCGTTGATAAGTTTATTGTACTTATCAACGGTATTTAAATTGTCGTATATTAAGAAAAACAGGTATGCAGCTATTTTGAAGTATCAAGCCAAAATAAC
>JAGOTX010000105.1 GCA_018061565.1 Pseudomonadota bacterium | reverse complement strand
TGAAAATGGGCGTTAAAATTCTAAATAAAATGAATACGCTTGGTGCATCAAAAGCTAAAAAAGCTGCTTAATATTTTAGAAAAAGTAGGATAAAGACAATCTAAATTTTATTTATGCACCACAGTCTTGGATATGTCCCCAAAATAATGATTGATCAAAAAGCGAAGGGTAGAACTCCTGTTTCTGAAGATATTATGATCGCCATAAAGCCAAAAAGAAGCAGTGCAACCCCAGATTCTTCTAGCGCAAGACAAACACGTGAAGATGAAGAATTCGCACGTCGATTGCAAGCTGAAGAAGAAGAAAGGGAAAGACAAATCCGTGAAGATGAAGAATTCGCACGTCAATTGCAAGCTGAAGATCAATAAAATTCAACACATACAGGGATTATTATAATCTCTGTATGTGTTTACTTTATCGTTGCAAGCGCTTCTAATACTATTTTTTCCGTTAACAATTCTGGCAAAATAATTGGTTTTTTAGCGCCTGGTACTTTTAATACATAAAGTGGAATGCTTTCCCTATTATATTCTTTAAGGCTTTTTGAAATTTCACCACTACGATTCGTCCAATCAGCTTCAACATAAAGAATACCCTTCTCTTTGAATGCTTGTTTTACTTTTGGATTGGATAACACATTAATCTTATTCATTTGGCAGGTTATACACCACCGTGCTGTGTAATTAATAAAAATAGCTTTTCCATTTTTAAGACTTTTTTTAATTAAATCTTCTGAATAAGGAACGGCTTGAATAACTTCAGTCGTAGAGTCAAAACTTTTAATAACGGGTAAAAATGTAAAAGAGATCATAAAGGCAAATATAATTTCACCAATCCTTTTTATAACATCTTTGAGTGCGTTTGTTCGAATAATATAAAACAAAGTGTAAGCATATATTCCAACAATCAAGATAACAACACTATAGTATATATTTTTTAAGATGACAGATTCACTATTGTACAAAAAAAGTGTAAAAAATAGTATAAGGGGAATGATTCTTGTCGTTATAAAATTGGACGAAAACTGTGATTTACCATAAATCCATAAGATAAAACTGATTGAAAAAATCATGCAAAGGGTTGGCAATAAATATGTTGGCTTTAAGTCTTCTAAGATCCAAAGAAGCCAAATAATGGCCCCCAACATTGGAAATGCTAAAAATTCTTTAAATGTCTTCATCCAATTACCAGGTTTAGGTAAGAATTGAAGGCCTTTGGGATAAAAACATAAAATCAAAAATGGGAGCGCAAGCCCAAAACTTAAACTTGAAAAAATAATTAAAGACTGCATATAAGACTGGCTAAGCGCAACAGCTAAAGCTGTTCCCATAAAAGGTGCAGTACAAGGTGTGGCAACAACTGTAACAAGTATGCCATTTAAAAAACTGGTACGTACTTTTGAATGATCGGCATGCATTGTATGATGGGAATCATCAATATTTGCAAATTCGAAGATCCCAAACAAATTAAGACTTAACGTTATAAAAACAATAATAAGCATCAATAAAAAATACGGGGACTGAAGTTGAAAACCCCAACCAATTGAAACCCCAGCACTCTTTAAAATAGAAATAGCAAGAAACAATGTTAAAAATGTTGAAAGAATTCCCAATGTATAAGAAAACCCGTGTCTAATTAAGCCACGTTTTGTTTCCACATGATCCATGATATGTAAAATTTTAAGTGATAAAACCGGGAAAACGCATGGCATAAGATTGAGTATAAGTCCCCCTAAAAAGGCAGAAAGAAGTAAAATCAAAAGGCTTTCATCAACATCACTAGCGGGTTCGTCAGATAGGTCATGATCAACAATATATGTTTTTTCACCTTCTTTTGTTTTGATTGTTAAAAGCCCTTCTACATGGGGTTTTGAATTTAAAAGAGACACTTCTATAAGAACTTTATTACTCTTTAAAATCTGCTTTTGAACAGCGTCATTAACACTATAATTTTGTTCCTTAGGAAAAAAGTAAGCAGATTCTATGTCTTCTGGATTTTTTGTTGGAATTGAAATATAAAGTTTTTTATTTTTTTCAAAAACAGATCCTTCAAACAGATCTTGTGGTAACATATCTGCTTTTTTTTGTGCGTCTTTTAAATAAATCACTGTTTTATTTAAGAGCGTATCTGTATGGTTTTGAGGCATACAAGTATCTTTACAAACCAACCAATTAAGATCCATTTTAACGTCTTTAGGATCTAAATGTTGTGTTGTTGATATTTGATAGATGAGTGAAAATGGTTCATTATACACAAAGGATGTTATTTCTTTTTTTCTATAAAGACGTGGTGGTGGAAACCCTAAAAAACTAACCTTTGCATAATCTGGAAGCTCAAATTCAACCTTTGGCGGCATGCCGCTATCCCCTGGGTTTTGCCAATAAAGATGCCACCCTTTTTGGGGTTCAAAGTTCACAACAACATAAAAAGAACCGCTATCTTTTGGTAGTTCCGTATGGTTTATAGATATGTTTAATTGAGGCGATTTATAATCAAACGACAAAGCCGTCGTTATAAAAGTTATAAAAAATATAAAAAGACGAAAAAAATATACAGGCATAAAACTACCCACTCTTAATTAACTGCAACCCCATAGTTTAAATACTACCTTTATTTTATAGGATATGCAACATAGCAAGCAAATTTTTGGTGATGTTGCTTGTCAAGAATGCTCCCAAGAAGCGCTTTTCGACCTTTTGCAACAACAACAAAACGTTCTGATAAATGTTTTGAATTATCAGCAGGATTTGGGATATCTGTCTCCGTTACGGCATACGTTACAAGATCTTCACTGTTAGAATTTTGACGAAACTCTTCAACTAAATATGGGAAGAAAGGTTCATTTTTTGTGTTTTTAAACGCTTTTGTTGCGTTTTTTCCAAGATTTTGTGGATTGGTATCAACAACAATTTTATCATCTAAAACGCAGGTTAATTTGCCACCACTTGTTGATACTTCCTGAGGTAAAGTTCCTCCAACTGAACCTTGTGTTGGACGCCCTTGTTGGTTAAGTTCGGCAAAAACTCTATTAACATCGCCCCCTACAGAACGAAAATATGCTGCAAGACGGTCCATCTGATCTTGTCCTTTTTTAACAATTTCAGCGATTCCTGCAGCATCTTCAATCTTAAAAGTAGAAGAATTTACTTCTTTTCTTCTTCCTTCTTTTCTGTTGGAGCTGCTTCCGCTGGAGCTGCTTCCTTCTTCACTTCTGCTTTTACTTTTTTCTTTTTCATTTTTTTTTTTGCTGGATTTGCAGCCTTTGTTGCATCTAAAGCTCCAGCTGTTTTTGCAGCTTCAGGTGTTGTTAATGCTGTATCTTCTACTTTTGTATCGCTGCTACATGCTGCAAGCAAAGCAGCTGTCGCGATTGTTAACGCTAAACGCATGAGTGTTTCTCTCTTCTCTATTAATGCCAATTTCTTCAAAAAACGGCAAAGGTTGATTATATTTAAAATTTACAATAATTTTATACAGTTTGCAAATACTATTGGAAGTTTTAAAAAAAAATCAGCCTCATAAATTAAAAGATCTTAAAAAATGATAACATTTAAAAAATGTTTTTTTGATCTTTCAAAACCAAAATTTTTATTTTACATTGCGTGTAAGTAAGGAATTTCTTAAGAGAAACTTAACGAAAAACCTATTTTTGGGCGTACTTCGTGTTCTGAGGGGCCCCCACAGAAACCCAAATCGATCACGGCCCCCACCTCCTCCACCACGAAACAATAGCAACCCAACCGGTGATTCGGTAACCTTGAAACAAGGTACTATTCAGCGGTTATCAAAGTATATTGCGCTTTGAAGATGAACGTATATAATAACCTTGATATCGAGGTTTATTATTCCATTCTAACAGGTGTGTAAGATTTCTTTCGGATGTATTC
>JAGOTX010000104.1 GCA_018061565.1 Pseudomonadota bacterium | reverse complement strand
TTTAAGGTTATGTTTTTATGTTAAAAGTTCTTGATGTTATTATAGCCCTTGATTTAGAGGTGGTTGATCGAAAACTACCAGAACTGCAAGAATCAATTATAGGTTTTTCAATCGATACAAGAACACTCAAAAAAGGGGAGGTCTATATCGCCCTTAAGGGGGAATCAACAGACGGACATCTTTTTATTAAACAAGCAATTGAAAAAGGTGCAAGCGCCATCATTTTAGAAGACGAAGATTATGTGGGGGATTGCCTGCACATGACTTACTTTTTAGTCCCTAACACTTTAAAAGCGCTCGAAAAAATAGCAATGGCTTATCGGGTTAAAGTTAATCCATCTTCAAAAACGATAGCCTTAACAGGAAGTGTTGGTAAAACAACATTAAAAGAGTTTTTAAATACCATTATCAGCCCTTTTTTAAAAACAACCTGTTCACAAAAAAGTTTTAATAATCATATCGGTGTTCCCTTAACCCTTTGTAGTTTAGCAGAGGATACACAATGCTCCATTTTTGAAATTGGGATGAATCATAAAGGTGAAATAAAACCGTTATCTTATATGGTTTCACCAGATGTTGCGATTATTACAGCAATTGAACCCGCACATATTGGCCACCTTGGCAGTTTAGAGGCAATTGCACATGAAAAGGCGGATATTTTAGAAGGGATTCTTCCAGGGGGTACTGCTATTTTACCAATAGATAGTCCATTTTGTGATTTTTTAATAGAAAAAGCATTAAAGCGTGCCACAAAAATTATTACTCTTGGTAAGAAGGAAGGGGCAACGATTCGCCTTATAAGTACAACATATACTGAAAAAGGTGTAAAAATTTGGGCCAGAATTTGGGGCAAAGAATACACATGGGAAATGCCCGTTTTTGCTGAGCATTATGTGATGCTTTCCCTCTTTGCGGTTGCTATTGCTGTTGAACTAAATTTAGATGTTTATGACCTTATTCCGTATCTTTCAAACTTAAAACCCCTTCCTGGTAGAGGTTCAATTGAAAAAATATCCCTTTCTAATGGGCGTGATATAACCGTTATTGACGATTCGTATAATGCAAATTTGTCTTCTATGTGCGCTGGGCTTTCTGTTTTAAATCAACTTGAAGGAATGCGTAAAATAGCTGTACTTGGCGATATGGCAGAACTTGGAGACTTTAAAGATTCCATTTTAAAAGATTTAGCAGACCATATTAAAACACTCAATATTGATGCTATTTTTACAGTTGGTGAATCAATTCATACAATTGAAAAACATATTCATCAAAACTGTCGGTTTTTCCATAAAAATACAGTGCAAGAAATGACGCCAGATGTTTTAGATTTTTTAAAAAACCAAGATATGATTTTTGTAAAAGGTTCAAATGTTAACAAATTATCTTATCTTATTGAACAATTAAAAGCAGGGTAAAAGCTTATATATTTTAAATTTGCTTCATTGGTTTTATAAATGTGTATTGAAACTGTATTTTATTATGTTAGCTTATAAGTTTTTTGATCAAACACGGTGCGAAGAGATTCTATAATATCTTTATGTGAAAACTCTCAAAAATTTAATCCATACGATTAAGAAGATGTTGATCATGTGCGCTTAATCCACAAGGCTTAGCATAGAAAGTGGACCGTTTCAGTTTTAATAAATGACATTGTTGTCTAATACTCAATTCATTGTGATTCATATCTATCAACACTTTCTTATCATTCACAAACAATGCAGATTTTTTTGAGCCAATCTCAGTCGAGGAGCAGACTCAGAACTACGCCCAGGAAAGCCTTCTAAGAAGTAGCTTGTATATAAATTGGATCGCTTTCAAGACGAATGACACGTTAAGTTGTAATCGTTAAAATGATGTTTTTTTAAAGTTTTAGTTCCATTTTTGATGTTTACCCTTTACACTCAAAGTGATTTTAAAAGGTAAGCTGGAATAATATTTTTATGTCTATTCAAAAAACACCCCCTATAACAATTGAAAAACAGGGGAAAGTGATTCACATGACAGATGAAGGACTTGGACGCATTATCGATGATGAGGGTAAAAACATTGATCTGCCTTTTTGTTTAACGGGTGAAACAGTTCTTTATCATGAAGTTCAAAGGAGAAGAAAAACGGATTATTATTTTAAAGGCATTGAAAAAAAGTCAAATCACCGTATTGACCCTATATGCCCGCATTTTACAAAATGTGGGGGATGCACTTTGCAGCACATGTCAATGGAACTCTATAAAGAATATAAAAAAAGTATTATCTTAAGCCTATTTGTACAAAAAAATCTGGATCCTTTTGTTGTTGATGACCCTGTCTTTTTAAATTCAGGCCAAAGGCGCCGTGTAAATATGGATTTTGTTAAAAAAAATGGGACTGTTTTTTTAGGGTTTCATGGCCTTAAATCCCATTCTATTGTAAATGTAGAAGTTTGTCCTGTTGTTGACGCGGATATTGAAGCTATTCTTCACCCTTTAAGAGAGGCTTTATCTTCTATCTTAAAAGATTATCAAAAGGGAAAAGTCTTTATTTTAAAAACAGATGTTGGTCTTGATATATCCCTTGAAATTCAAGAAGTTTCAACCTTAAGCGATGAAGATATCCATGCTTTAGAGACGTTATCTCAAAAGACAAATCTTTGCCGACTTATTTTTAAATACCGAAAAACAAAACGGGTTATTTTTCAAAAAGAAGAACCTTATGTCACTATTAATTCTGTCAAAATTTCGGTTGATCCTTGGTGTTTTTTACAAGCCAGTCAAATGGCGGATGAAACGTTAATTCAGTGGGTATTAGATGCTTTGCCCCAAAAAATAATCAATTGTATAGACCTTTTTTGTGGGAGGGGAACATTCACATTTGCACTCAGCCGCTTTGCAAACGTCAAAGGGTATGAAGGTGAGAAAAGTGCAATTGAAGCGTTAGAAAGTGCGAACACAATTGCAAAACGCCCTATTACAACCTTTGTGCAAGATTTATTTTTAAATCCTTTAAAATCGGATGACTTTAAGAGTGTTGATGTTGTGGTTATTGACCCCCCCCGTGCGGGTGCAAAAGCCCAATGCGTGGAGCTTTCAACGTCAACAGTGCCTTTAATTGTTTATGTGTCTTGCAACCCAAAAACTTTTGTTGAGGATGCGCTGCAATTACAAAGGGGTGGGTATAAATTAGAAAAAGTACATCTGCTTGATCAATTTATTTTTACACACCATATGGAAGTGGTTGGCATTTTTAAGAAAAAATAACGCTCATGTTAACAGGAACAATTCATGAAAAGGGTGCCAAAGGTGAAGAAATAGCCTTGAACTATCTTCTAAACAAAGGGTATTTACTGATTCAAAAAAACTATCGCATTAAAGGGGGCGAAATTGACCTTATTGTAAGTGATCATCAAACACTTATTATGGTTGAAGTTCGAATGCGTCAAAAAATGATGGACGCTGCAGAATCTATTATTCCTTTAAAGTGTCGTCGTTTGACAAAGACAGCACAGAATTTTATAATGCAGCATCAAGAAGTTGTATCAAAGTTTCCCTTTATGCGATTTGATGTTATATTAATTAATAAAAACGGTGAAATACACCATATAGAAAATGCTTTTGGAGCTGAATCATGAATAAAAAAGTCGTTGTTGTTTTATCCCTTTGTATCGTCCTTTCTGGATGTGCTGTTCCCATCGCTATTGCAGGAGGATCAGCAGCTACCCTTCCATTTAAGGATAAGGGGGTTTCAGGCACAATAGGTGATAGTCAAATTAATACAGTTATTGGTGCAAAAATACATAACAAAAACTCTAAAGCGTTTGCTCAAATTGACGTAGATGTGCAATTTGGTGAAGTTCTTTTAACTGGTATTGTGGATGATGCCGCCTTTTCAGGGGAAGCCGAACAAATTGCCTGGAAGGTAGATGGTGTAAAGTCTGTTTATAACCATATTCAAAACACGAAAGAAGCGTCTCTTCTAGATTATACCCAAGATACTTGGATAACCACA
>JAGOTX010000103.1 GCA_018061565.1 Pseudomonadota bacterium | reverse complement strand
CTCTTTTTTAAAAAAAGATGAACACGTGTCCGGGTGACTATTGCTTCGTGTGAGGCGGAGGGGCGGACGTTTGCGATTTGGGAAGCTCAGGCGGACCCCATCAGAAAACAAAAATATTCAAAATTAAGTCTTCATACTATCATTTTATGCCATCATTTTAGACTATTCATTATTTCATGTTCTCCATTTAAAATCTTACACAGCTTATACGATTTGAAGGTTAGTGTGCTTTATTTTAAAGAAAAACAATCTATCATTATTTTATTTTGAATAGGCTATATGTCCAATACATAGCTTTTATTATGCTTTGCCTGTTTTAATTTGGGATTTGGTATTATCGTTTAAGCTTTATAAGTTGATTCTGCGTCATTGAGATTTTGCTTGAATTGGCGAGAAGGATTTGGCTCAAAAAATGAGGATATTTTTAGTTGTAATAGAGTTTTAAGGCTAAGAACCCTAATATAATTGTGCCAAGAATAATGGTCATAACGGTTCCTAAATATTTTTCAATATAGGGTTTTGCCATTGGGCCAAAGAACCAAAGCAGGGAGGCGAGTAAAAAGAATCGAAATCCACGCGCAATAATAGATGCGATTGTAAATTGTAAAAGATCAAATTGTGCAACGCCGCTTGCAATGGTTACAAGTTTATAAGGAATGGGGGTTAAGCCTTTAAGGGCAATAATCCAAAAACCATAAACAGCAAAATCTGCCTGAAATTTATCCATTGCGGATTGAAGATTATAGGATTCAATAATCCAAGATCCCATTGTTGAAAAAAGATAATACCCAATAGCATACCCTAAAAAACCACCTACAACAGAAAAGATGGTTAAATAAAGTGCGAGCTTAAAAACAATTTTTCTATTACTGATACCCATCGGGATCATAATAAGGTCTGGTGGAAGCGGAAAAAAGCTGCTCTCTGCAAAGGAAACAAGACAACAAATCCAAAAAGCATGGCTGCTTTCTGCGGCTTTTAGCATTTGATCATAGTAATAACGAAAACTAAAATAACGTTTAAAAGACACTTCTTTTGTTACCATAAAACATACCTTTGCATTGTTTAAATTTTTGAGGGATATGGGGCGAGCGACCGGGATCGAACCGGCGACCTCTAGAACCACAACCTAGCGCTCTAACCAACTGAGCTACGCCCGCCATATATGAAGATTATAAGCATTTAAAACATAAAATCAAGTTTTTTATGAGGCAAAAATAATTATCATAACATGCCTGTCTTATTTAGTTCATTTTGAAAAATGAATGAAATTAAACATAGATAAGGATTTTGTGGTTTTTTATTTTTCAATAAATGTATGAAATATAAAAGATTGTTAATGTTGAAACGATAGAAGATTTATTTGTTTTTGGATGGTATTCTATTTTGCAAAAAGGGTTAGATAATATGGATTGCTCTTATCTAACGCCTTTTGACATTTAAGAGTTGACGGATGTTAATCAGTCTATTTAATTGGCGACTGTGTTGATAAATAATCCTCAACATATTCACGTGTTAGTTCAAATACATGTTCAAAACCAGATGCAATAAATGATCTGTATTCTTTTAGCATAGGATCTGTTTCATTATGGGGTTTATGAACGGTGAATTTTTTATGTGTTTTTAAATCAAGAACACGACGTACACTGCCTTTTTGTGTTGTTTCAATTTGATAATCATTCCTTAAGATTATGCGTTCAAATGTTTTCCATGAAATGGGGTGATTACCGAAAATAGAATCATTTAACATTTGAAGCAGTTCATAGTCTTGTGTTTTGCTTTCTAAGGATGCTTTAAAAAGAGAAGGGCTTTTTGCTGTTTTTTCGTGTTGGTAGAGCTGATGATGCGCTCTTGGATCAAACAAATCAGTTTCATCCTCTTCTTCTGTTTTTAATTCTTCTGGCTGTGAAAGGTCATCTAATTTTGCTGCAGCTGAAGGAGCAGGTAAAACTTGATCGGTCTGGAATTTAGATTCTTGAATTTCTTGAGAATCATCTAGCTCTTTTCCAGGTAAAGGGATTTGTGAAGCTTGATCCGCGGCTCCTTCTGGTCCTTGAATTTCTTCTTGCATAGTTGTAATGGCTACTGCTCTAGAAGGTGTTTCAATCGTATGATCAATTTCTTCTTTTAAGGCGGTAGAAGCAGAAGCTGCAGCTTTGATTTTTTTATTCTTTTCAAATAGGGCGCGTTCTTCTATTTTTTTTAAATACTTTTGGTCTTTATTATATTGATTCCTGCCAAATCGTGTTTTTGGTTTTATCAGTTCTAAAACTGCAAGTTGTCTAGTTGATAGAATCTGTGCCTGTTTAATTAATACATTTTCAGAAAGGTTTATTTCTGTTCTTTCTTTTAATTCTTTGAGAACCGCTTTTTTATAAGGATTTTTTTCAATTCGTATTTTTTTTAAGTAATCTTCTTTAATTTTTTGAAGATCTATATTATATTTATTAATAATATTTTCTATGATTTCATTGTTCTTATTATCCATTATATCAACATAAGTCTTACCGCTAAGAGCACTAAAAAATTTTCTAGATAATACTTGAAGAGGGTATTCTGGAATATATTGATTTAAAGAATTAAATATATCCTGCAATGTATCAATATAATCAATTTCTGAAATCTTTTTTATTATTTGCATAAAGTTATTACTTGTATGAAACCAATTATTGATAGATGCGATTTCTTTTATAAGTTGATTATAAGCTTTATTTCTGTCAAAGGTAGTATTTTCTAACGATAAATCATAACAGATAGTATTGTAGAGAAAATCTAAATTATCTTGAAAAAGTCGAATATGGCCAATTAATTGTAATTGTATAGATTTTAAAAGATAATTTTTAGAAGTGCTCTTTAAAAATGGTTGATAAAAATTTAAATTTAATGTTTTTTCATCAGCATCATTAATAGATTGAACAATCCCAAATAAATAGCTTTTGGCATCCTTTATGATGTTTAAACATTCTGTTAAATCCTGATCTGTTAACGTGCATTCTTTCATTTCTTTTTCTACAGGAGTATGGAGTAAATTAGATAATTTAGCATCAGTAAGATTTTGAATCTTTCCTGTTTCTGGATTTAAAAACATTAACTGAGAAGCGTTTGCTACGTGAGAACAAAAAAACACGATAGTGAAAATTTTATACATTAAAATTCCTGATAAAAAATATAAACAGTGAGAGATTATCAAATGCAATAAAAAAAATCAATATTATTATTTATTAATATTTAAAAAATAAAAAAAATATTATTGAATGTTTCTTTTATTCATATTTTATGGTTTGCTTATTTAACCGTATTGGATCACACCACCACCGTGTCGTTTTGCGCCTCGTGATGATTGTTTTTAGATCCCTGCCTTCGCAGGGATGACAATGGTAAAGAGATGACAATGGTAAATGGATGACAATGGTAAAGAGATGACAATGGTAAAGAGATGACAATGGTAAAGGGATGACAATGGTAAAGAGATGACAATGGTAAAGAGATGACAATGGTAAATGGATGACAATGGTGTGGAATTTAGAAATGAAGGAATAATGAGTTTTTAAAATTCTTCTTAACTCTTTGAGGCAAAATCCTCTCTAAAGTTCACCAGACCCAAATTTTTATAAAAATGACCTATTGCAGGGCTAAGAAAAAGCTTATACGATTATTTGTGACAAAACAAAAAATAGGTAAAAGCTGTGAAACTTTTAAGTCTTATAAAATCACAACAAGCAGAATTTGTACACTTTCGTTTTATGGATACATTGGGCGACTGGCATGATATTTCGTATCATGTTTCAATGATATCTGAAGAGCTTTTAACAAAGGGTTTTATGTTTGATGGATCATCTTTAAAGGGGTGGAAAAACATTGAAAATTCCGATATGATTTTGTATCCTGATGATGAGACAGCGTGTGTTGATTTGTTTAAAAATGTTCCATCTATTGCGGTTATTTGTAATGTTATTGACCCTGAAACGGGTGAGCTTTATAATCG
>JAGOTX010000021.1 GCA_018061565.1 Pseudomonadota bacterium | reverse complement strand
AGAAAATATACAAGCAATCACAACAGCAGATATTATGCATATTATTATCACTCAACTATATGCTATTGGAACAAATACAAGTAGTTTTATAACAAATGAAAAAGTCGTTTTGACAACGTATCAATTTGCTAATGTAGGATCAAGCTTTATAACAGGCCTAGGAACAGATGACATTGCAGCCCTTGAAACACAAGATTTAACACAAATCATTCAAGACGGTGCAATACCAGGTTTAAGTACAGCTCAAATTAATGCTCTTTTGACAAGTCGTTTTAAAGAATTAACAACCGGTCAAGTTGCAAATTTAAGCAATGCGCAGATTCTTGGTCTTACGACAGATCATATGGCTGCCTTTACAACGGCTCAAATTAGTGCGATTCAACCATCCTCTTTGGTTGGTCTTGGAGAAAATATACAAGCCATCACAACAGATGATATCCCTCATATGACAGTAGAGCAACTCAATGCATTGGCTGATGGTTCTGATAACTTTACAACCGATCAAGTTGTTCAAATGACATCTGCGCAATTTGCTGGTATAAATTCTAACTTCTTTGGTACATTATTGACGACTCAATTGAATGTATTATCCGGTGAACAGTTAGCAGAAGTTTTGACTGATGGTATAGCAAACTTAACAACGGAGGAACTTAATGTTTTACTGACAACAAGTTTTGAAAGTTTAACACCAGGTCAAGTTAATGTTTTAGATTCAGCTCAAATTTCAAACCTTACAACAGATCATATGGCAGCCTTTACAACGGCTCAAATTGGTTCAATTTTGCCATCATCTTTAGTAGGTCTTGGAAGTGATAATCTTCAAGCTATTACAACAGATGACATTCCTCATATGACAACAGAGCAACTTAATGCATTGGCAAGTGAATCTGAATACTTTACGACTGGTCAAGTAGCACAGCTAACGAGTAATCAGTTTGGTGCAAATTTAACGTCTAACTTTTTTACTCAGTTAACAAGTGCTCAAGTGGATGCTTTATCAACAGATGCTATGGGTAATATTATTGTATCCAATATTCCATATTTAAATGCAGAAGGGTTTAATTATGACCATGCACTGGTCCTTACAACAGATAGAGTTGAAGCTATTGGTACTGATAAAATTGAAGACTTAAGAACGCAATTTATCAGTGGACTTATTGCATCACAGTTTAATGTATTTACAACAACAGAACTTAATTTGTTGTCGTCTTACCAAATTCAAGCGTTAGGTACCGAAGATTTTGCAAACTTAACCTCAAATAGACTTACATGCCTTAATACAGATGCTGTTTCTGTTTTGACAAGCGATCAAGTGAATGCAGTTTTAGCAGTTAATGTTGACAACTTTACAGCAGATCAAATTGCAGTACTTGGAACAAATGTCATTCAAAACTTAGAAACAGAGCTTTTACAAGCTTTATCAAGTGACAAAATTGCGGCTATTTCAACAAGTGGTATTAATGTTTTAACATCTTCTCAAGTACTTGCATTACAGAGTGAAGACTTTGTTGCTATGACAACCGATCAAGTAACCGCATGGGATGTTTCAACGTTTAGTTCTATTGAAGGGGCTGTTTATGGTATGAGTTGGTCTGATTCTTCATCATATTCTTTAAATGTGGGACCAACACCAACAGGTTATCCTTTACTTGATGGTGTTTTAAATATGCACGCAAATAGTATTGCTGCAATTCCAGCAGGTATTAAAGCCTTACCTTATATGGTTAACTTTATAGAAGCAAGATCAGCAAGTGGAGAAAGACTATAAACATAAGTTAAAATATTTCTTCAAAAAGACCCAAATTTTTGGGTCTTTTTTTTATACTTTTTTCCCAATATAAGGTATAAATAAGTATATTTTTTATATAAGATTTAGATGTTAGAACAAACAAAAAACCAACTCATCAGTCACTTAAATGGAACCCATATCAAGCAAGGTACTGACTTAAAAACCATTTTAAATGATTTTTATAAATTTCTTGATAGTGGATTTATTTCTTGTGTTGAAAAAGGTGAGGATGGTTCTTGGAAAGTCAATCAATGGGTAAAAGAATCCATCCTTCTTTATTTTAAGGAAGCATCTTTAAATGTTTTACAAAATTATTCTTTTGATAAAATTCCCTTAAAAACTAATAACTGGAATGAACAAGATTTTTTAAAAGCAGGCTTTAGAAGTGTCCCAGGTGCTATTATTCGAAAAGGTGCATATATAGCCCCTTCTGTTGTGGTTATGCCAAGTTTTATTAATGTTGGTGCCCGTGTTTTAGAAAAAACAATGGTTGATTCTGGTGTGACAGTTGGGTCATGTGCCTATATAGGCAAAAACGTTCATCTATCAAGTAATGTTGTGATAGGTGGCGTTTTAGAACCTGTTCAAGCTTTACCAGTTATTGTTGAAGATCATTGTTTTATTGGTGCAAATTCTTCTATCTTAGAAGGAATGATTATTGAAGAAGGCGCTGTTATTTCTTCTGGTGTTAACTTAACTGCAAGCACTAAAATTATTGACCGTGAAACAGGCAATGTTCTTTATGGGCGGGTACCTTCTTACAGTGTTGTTGTGTCTGGAACATACCCTTCATCAAACGGTATAGCGCTTTCGTGTGCCGTTATTGTAAAACGTGTGGACGAAAAAACAAGAAGCAAAACAAAAATTAACGATCTCTTGCGGGATTTTTAAATAAATTTGCTTCATTTAAGCTATAATAAAATATAATCTTTTTTTATGAATTAATCATGCAAAATACAGTTCCAAGCATTATCTCTGTTCAAAAATATATGAATGACCATAATTTAGATGCTTTATATATTCCAAAACATGATCGGTTTTTAAATGAGTATGTTCAAGAAAAAGACGATATTTTAAGATACGTGAGTCATTTTTCGGGTTCTTTTGGTTTTTGTGTTATCACAAAAGATAAAGGGTACCTTTGGGTTGATGGTCGCTATACATTACAAGCAGAACAGGAACTTGATTTAACTTTTTGGAATATTTTATCTTACGGTCAAGATTCATTATCAAAATTTTTAAAAGCAAAAGGTATTCAAAAACTTGCTTTTGATCCATACCTTGTAACGGTTGATCAATATAAAAAGTGGGAAAATGATTTTGAAAATATTAAGCTCATCCCACTTGAAGAAGATTGGTTAAAAAATATTTGGCAAGATCGTCCAAAAGGTCATTTCAACCCTGTATTTTCTCATGATATAGAATTTTCAGGAATGAGTGCATTTGAAAAAACAAAAGAACTAGCCTCAAAAATTAATCACCCCTACCTTATTCACCAACTTGATAGCCTTTGTTGGCTGTTAAATTTAAGGGGGGGGGATATTCCATTTACCCCTGTTTTTTACGGGAGTGGTATCTTATATCCAAATTCAACTGTTGATCTTTTTATTCACAATAAAGACACCTCGTTAGACGTTTTAAAATCTATAAATGATTTTATAACGGTATATGAGTTTGATGATCTTAAAAAGGTAATGGCTAATCTTAATAATCTTCTTATACATGAAGCGTCAACACCATATGCGCTTACAATACAAAACAAAGATAAGTTTATTCCATCTAATGATCTTATTATACCAGTTAAGGCTCTTAAAAATAGTGTTGAACAAAAGGGAATGAAAGATTGCCATATTGAGGATGCCATCGCCGTTATCGAAACACTTTATTGGTTAGACAATCAAGATAAAGCAGACCTTACAGAATGTGATGTGAGTGATTATCTTTCAGAGCAACGTAAAAAAAGAAAAAACTTTATTCAGTTAAGTTTTGAAACCATTGCAGGTTCTGGCCCAAATGGTGCCATTATTCATTATCATGCAACAAAGGATTCTAATCGTTGTTTAAAGGACGATTCACTTCTTTTACTGGACTCAGGGGGGCAATATTTTAATGGCACAACAGATGTGGCAAGAACAATCTGTATAGGAAAGGTGACAGAGGAACAAATAGAACGCTATACAGATGTTTTAAAGGGAAATATTGCTTTAAGTTCTATTACTTTTCCTAAAGAAACGTCTGGTTCTCAGCTAGATGTATTGGCACGTCAATATTTGTGGAAGCAAGGTCTTGATTTTAAACACGGCACGGGCCATGGGGTTGGATATTGCTTAAATGTGCATGAAAAGCCGCAATCAATTAGTAAATTTGGAACGTATCCCCTAAAAGCTGGAATGGTTGTTTCAAATGAACCTGGCTTTTATAAAGAACAAGCCTTTGGTATCCGACTCGAAAATTTAGAATTGATCAAAGAATCAAGATTTGCTGATTTTTTAGAGTTTGAAACTTTAACGCTTATTCCTTTTGACAAACGCCTTATTGACGTTAAGTCATTAACAAATTCAGAAAAAGAATGGATCAATAAATACAATGAAAAAATAAAGAAAAGCGTTATGCCTTATATTTCTAATCATTGTCAAAATTGGCTTTTAAACTTCATTTAAGAGTTTAATACTATTCACTATATAAATCATCCATGGAATACAATCCAGGTTTTTGGTTTATTAGCCAGTTTGCTGCTAAAACAGCACCTTCAGCATACAGTGTGCGTGAATAACCACGGTGCGTCAGCTTTATTTCTTCATTGTCACCAAAGAAGAAAACAGAATGTTCACCAATTGCATGTCCACCTCTTGCGACTGAAAAACCAATTTGCCCCTTTTTGCGCACTTGTGATTCCGATGATGATTGGTAACATGTTTTAACATCGTTTAAATTTTGCCCTCTTGATGACGCTACCCCCCCCCCTAGGTAAAGTGCCGTCCCAGATGGAGCATCCTTTTTAAGCGCATGGTGAGCTTCAAAAATTTCAATATCGTAGTCTAATGCTTTTGCAGCAATCTGAATTAACTTTTTTAAAACTGTAATACCTTGACTAAAATTTTGAGCATAAAAAACGGGGGCTATTTTTGAATATTCTTCTATTAATAAAAACGTTTCTTCATCAAGCCCTGTTGTGCCAATAACAAGTTTTTTTAAAGGATTAGAAGAAATAAGAAGTATCTTTAAAAGATCTTCCGTTGCTTGATGTGTTGAAAAGTCAATAATAACAGAAGCGTCATCAAGAAACGTTTGAAGGTTTACCCTGTCATATTGTGTGAAAGGCATTTGCTTTTCGTCTAAATAAGCAAGAAGGGCTTTACCCATTTTACCAAATGGTGCATAAATACCAATCATGATGGTGTCCCTTTATCCTTTTTATTAAGAATTGTTTTTTGCTTTTCTGGTGTATAAATGACTGTTTCATCTTGCTTTTTATAATTTAAAAGCTTCCTTGCAAGTTCTTCGAGCATATCTAAATCCAGGCTTTCTGGTTTTAAAAGGGAAACACGTCTTTCAAGTGCTTCTTTTTGTTTATTGAGGTCAGATAAAGTAAGCTCATCTTGCTTGACTGTTTTTGAAAGTTTAATCCAAGAAATAAAACCTCTTTCTCCTTGAAAAATATGATAGGCAAAATACAAGGTAATAATAAAAGCTAAAACGGGTCCAAGCGTTCTTTTTAATCCTTTTTGTGATTGTTCCATACTGTAAACCTTTATCAATTCCTGTTTTTTTATCTACAGTGTAATTGATTTTTTAGTTTTTTTCAAAGTATTGATAAAAAGAATATTTGGTAAGGCTTACGTTTTGAATAATTTTAAAAATCTTTCCAGTCAGCATCATCTAAAGAACTTGGTGAACTTGAAGGCGCTTCATTATAAACATTTTTGTGTTCTTGCTGTTCTTGTTGATGTCCTTGAATATCTTCTTGGAATTTGAATGTAGAAAGATCAAGATCAATGTCTTGTAACTCATCAGAATTTTCTTCATTCATTTCTTGGTTGATAAATTCAGTTGATGCTTGCTTAAAGGTAAAGAATTTCATCATAATAGTTAAATCATCTGCTTTTTGATTTAATCCATCTGCAGATGACGTGTTTTTTTCAACAAATGCTGCATTTGCTTGAGTCATGTGATCCATCTCACTAATGGCAAGGTTAATCTGCTCAAGATTGGATGTTTGTTCTGCTGATGCTGTTGCTATATCTTCAATTAAATTGGCCACTTCTTTTGCTGCATCAACAATTTCATTTAGTCTTTCCCCTGTGTGATTAACAGAATAAACACCATTTTTAACATTTTCTGAACTTTCTTCCATAAATATTTTGATTTGCTTTGATGCTTGCGCAGATCTTTGTGCTAATGCTCTAACTTCTTCTGCAACAACAGCAAACCCTTTACCGGTTTCTCCAGCTCTTGCAGCTTCAACAGCAGCATTAAGCGCTAAAAGATTTGTTTGAAAAGCTATTTCATCCATAACTAAAACAATTGAATCGATTTTTTTGAAAGATTCTTCAATTGATTGCATTGCAACAATGGTTTTTTCAACAATTGTTCCACCATCTGTTGCCAAAGTTTTTGTTTTTGAAGCCAACTTATTCGCACTTGACGCGTGTTCTGTTGTTTGGCGGACGGTGGATGCAAGTTCTTCCATAGATGCTGCTGTTTCTTCCAAGTTTGATGCTTGTTGTTCAGTTCTATATGAAAGTTCTTGACTTCCTTTATAGATGCTTTCTGATGTATTTAAAAGTTCTTGGGATGCGCCAACAATTTTATGCATAACTTTTTCAAGTTCATTAATCGCTGTATTGGTATCGCTTTTTACAAGTTCTAGTATTCCTTTATAGTCATTATTGATATGTTGCGTTAAATTGCCAGAAGCCAAAGCCTTCATTGTGCGGGCAATATCACTAACAACCTTTTCAATTAAATCAATAAAATCATTAATATCATTCGACAATGTTTTAAAAAAGCCAGACATTTTAAACGAATCAAGGCGGATAGATAAATTACCGTTTGCCACTTCATGAATAACATATTCAACTTGTTTTTTCATAAAAGCTTCTTCTGTGATGTCTTCAAACTGAATAAAGGTTCCAATTTTATTGCTTAACAAATTTAATACAGGATGCGCTTTTACAAGAAGAATGCATCCTTCACATTCTATTTTTGTCTGTGTTGGAATTGAAAGATTTAAAAGATTATCCTTAAAAAGATCATTTATATCTTGAAGGTGTTTGCTTGTAAAAACATTTTCAACAGCTGTGGGTACAAAAAACTGATCAAAAGTTTTCTTATGTTTTTCATATAAAGAATCCATTGCTTTGTTGTTATAAACAATTTGATCTGCTTGATCAAGAATCATCAGAGAAACATTAGCAGAATCAAGACTATTTTTAAGACGCGCATTAACCAAAAAAGTTTCATTTAATTCTTTAAGGCCACGGTACATCATACCGATTTCATTTGTGCCTAATTTTTGGGGAATGATAATTTCTTCATGATGATTATTAATAAGCTTATGAACAATAGACTCAATCCCTTTAAAGGGTTTTGAAATTGACCTGCTTATAAATAGAATAATGCACTGAAATAAAATTGTGATAATAAGCATAAAAAATAAATCTTTTTTACCAAGATCCCAAATATTTTGTTTTACATTGTCGATATAAACGCCAGTGCCTATAATCCATTTAAACGCAGGAAATTCAACCACATATGAAAGTTTTTGAGCTGCTTGAATTTCTCCTGGTTTTGGCCAGGAATATTCTAAATATCCCTGTCCATGGTCTGCTATAATTTTATTAAATTCTTTAAAAATAAGAACCCCTTTTGGATCAGACATCTCTCCAACATTGGTATTGTTAAGTTTTTCTTGAATAGGGTGCCTTACCATTTGCAAATTAAGATCATGAATCCAAAAATAATTACCATTATCAAACCTTGTAGAATCAATATATTCAAAAATTTTTTGTTTAGCTGCTTCTTCAGTAATGGTTCCTTTTTCAATATCTTTTGCAATTTCATTCATATAGGACGTTGCAGACTCTACAAAGTTTTTTAATTTTTCTTTTTTTTGAGAGATGACAGATTCTTTAATCGATGAAAAAGATAAATAAATATCAATCATCCCACCACATAAAAAAATAATATTAAAAATTAAAAGTTTTTGAGCAATTTTTATATTTTGTAAGAAATTAAACATCTCTATTCCTCTTTGACTATTTTAAAAGCAGATAAGTCCATTTTTATTTAGAGTAGCTTAAAAGATTTAATAAATTCTTAAATTTTAAAATATTGTTTTTTAAGGTAAAAATGCATCAAACGATAAGGGCGCTTTATTGACAAAAAATATTAAAATTACTATTTATAGATTGCGCTCATACTAGCTGACTGATATGCTCTTATATATGGAACATACAACGATACTTACAGAGATTGCACTCGTGGTTTTAGCCGCCTTAACAGGGGGGTTGATTCTTGCGCGGTTCCGTTTACCCCCCATTTTAGGTTATATTTTTGCAGGTGTTCTTCTTGGCCCTTCTGGACTTCGACTCATTGAATCCCGAGAAGTTGTGGATACACTTGCTCAGCTTGGGGTGTTATTGCTTCTTTTTGTTATTGGTATGGAGCTTAACCTTAGAACATTTAAAAAAGTTTGGGTTGTAACAACTGTTTCAACACTTCTTCAAACAATATTTTCGCTTCTTATGTGCATTATTGCGTCATATTTTTTCAATTGGTCATTTGGTATGCTTTTGATCTTGTCTTTTATTATAACGCTTTCTTCAACGGCTGTTGTTGTAAAAACATTAGAAAGAATGGACGAACACAAATCTGAAATGGGCCAAATAACCATTGGTATTCTTATTGCACAAGATTTAGCACTTATTCCAATGATGTTGCTTTTACAAACACAAACATCCAAAACCTTTGATGTTTGGCTGATTTTTAAACTTCTTATTTCTATGTTTTTAACAGTTTGGCTTATTAATTACCTAAGTCAAAGAAAAAGAATACGCTTACCCTTAACGCAAATGATAGCAGGGGATAAAGAATTAACGCCCATTGCAAGTTTAACATTTTGTTTTGCTGCTGCTGCATTTTCTGGTCTTTCGAACCTTTCTACGGAATATGGTGCATTTTTAGCAGGTCTTATACTTGGTAACACGCATGAACGAAATATTTTAATCGATTCAACTAAACCAATTCAAACGCTTTTATTGATGATATTCTTTTTATCAATTGGTCTTTTGATTGACCTTGATTTTATATATACGCATATCGGTTTAGTGGTAAAATCCCTTCTTTTAGTAACATTTTTTAAAATGTTTTTAAACGTTGGTATTTTATGCCTTTTAAGACAAACATTTAAACAATCCGTTATGATTTCCGCCATGCTTGCTCAACTTGGTGAATTTAGCTTTTTGCTTTGTAATATTGGTGTTGAAAAAAAACTTATTAGTGGGTTTGAAAGTAAGCTTATTATTTCAATAACGGTTTTATCCTTAGCCCTTAGCCCCCTTTGGATTGCTTTAATAAAATATGCCCAAAATAAAAAAAATAAATTTAATCCACTCTCTTGGGGGGAGGATGTTGTTGAAGAACCTTCTTTTAAAGAAGATGTACCAAAACTTAATGAAAATTCCTAGTTTTTTAAAGATTGCAAACATCCAATTGTGATTTTTTAAAAGAAAGCTTTAAGTTTATGTAAGCCGCCTCTGTTATATTTTTCTTAAATATGCTATAAAGAATTTCATACTAAACATGTCTTTTACATGTTATAGATTGTTCCCATATTTTAAAATTGGATTGTTTTGTTATGAATATAGAACCAAATGACATTTTAAAAATTGCAAAACTTGCAAGAATTAAATTAAATGAAGATGAAGTCACCCATTACTCAAAGGAAATTACAAGTATTATGTCTTGGATTGAGCAGTTAGAAGCTGTTGATGTTAGCCATATTTCGCTTAATGATTTAGTCCCTAAAGAGCAAATGTACGAACGACAAGACGAAGTCTTAGATGGCAATCGTTTGAATGAAGTTTTAAAAAATGCGCCAAAGTCTAACTTTGGTATGTTTGCAGTCCCTAAAATGGTGGAATAATTAAGTCATATGAAAAATCTTACAAATCTTACAATTAAGCAAGCCAAAGAATACCTTTTAAAAGGTGACATTAAAAGCCTAGACCTTGTTGAAGCGCATTTAAGTGCGATGGAAGCAAAAAAAGAACTTAATGCTTATTTAACTCCGATGGCAGATGATGCTCTTTTAAAAGCAAAAAAGGCAGATGAAGCTTATCAAGCTAAAACGGCCCGAAAGTTAGAAGGTATTCCCCTTGGTATTAAGGATCTTTTTTGTTCTTATGGTGTTAAAACAACCTGTGGGTCAAAAATGCTGGAAAGTTTTGTGCCGCAATACGAATCAACCGTTACAACAAATCTTTTTGAAAAGGGCGCTATTTCCCTTGGTAAATTGAATATGGACGAATTTGCCATGGGGTCAACCAATATGAATAGTGCCTATGGCCCTGTTTTAAACCCATGGGTTCCCAAAAACGATCCAACAAAAAGACTTGTTCCAGGTGGTTCATCAGGCGGATCTGCTGCGGCTGTTGCAGCCAACATTGCCATGGCAACACTTGGCTCTGATACAGGGGGGTCCATCCGGCAACCGGCTGCGTTTTGTGGTGTTGTTGGTATTAAGCCAACATATGGCCTTTGTTCACGCTATGGTATGATTGCATTTGCGTCCTCTCTTGATCAAGCAGGGCCTTTTGCAAAAACAGTTTTTGATGCTGCTTTAATTTTAGAATCAATGGCAGGGCACGATAAAAAAGATGCAACATCTATTAATCGCCCCATTCCAGAATATAGCCAACACATCAATGCCGATCTTAAAGGGTTGCGTGTTGGGGTCCCTGTTGAATATTTAAACGGTCTTGATGATGATGGCAAAAAAAACCTTCAAAACGGCATGGATTGGTTAAAAGAAGCAGGAGCCGTCGTTCAAGAAGTAAGTCTTAAAACAACACCCTATGCTCTGCCTGCTTATTACATTATTGCACCTGCTGAAGCATCTTCAAATCTTGCACGTTTTGATGGTGTTCGTTATGGACTTAGAGCTGACGGTAAAACGTTGGATGAAATGTATGAAAATACCAGAGCACTGGGTTTGGGTAATGAAGTTAAACGTCGTATTATGATTGGAACGTATGTTTTATCGTCAGGGTATTACGATGCTTTTTATACCAAAGCATTAAAGATTAAACACCTTATTACCCAAGATTTTAAAAACATATTTCAAGATGTTGGTGTATTGTTAACACCCACAACGCCTAATGCTGCCTTTGGAATAGATGAAAAAATAACCGATCCTGTTAAGATGTACCTTAATGACGTTTATACAGTGACAGCAAACCTTGCAGGGCTTCCAGGTCTTTCTGTTCCTGCAGGTTTAAATCATGAAGGGCTACCCCTTGGGCTTCAGCTTTTAGGGCCAAGGTTTAGTGAGCAAACACTCTTTAATGCAGCTCAAGCAATTGAAAATGCTGCAGGCTTTAAACGGTTGATGGATTAATTTTTAAAAAAGGTTTAAATACAGATTATGTCAAACTTAGTCAAAGGTAGAACAGGTGAATGGGAAGTTATTATAGGACTCGAAGTTCACGCACAAGTCGTATCAAAATCAAAATTGTTTTCAGGCAGTTCAACAGATTTTGGTGCAGATCCAAACACACAAGTAAGCTTTGTTGATGCTGGCATGCCCGGCATGCTTCCTGTTATTAATCAATATTGCGTTGATCAAGCAATTAAAACAGGTCTTGGATTTAATGGTAAAATTGAAGAAGTTTCAGTTTTTGACCGTAAAAACTATTTTTATGCAGACCTTCCAACAGGTTATCAGATTTCTCAATTTTATCACCCCATTGTAAGCGGTGGTTATATTGATATTGATTTAGAGGACGGTAAAACAAAACGTATTAACGTTACACGCCTTCATTTAGAACAAGATGCCGGTAAAAGTACACATGACTTAAACCCAACAGAATCTTATATTGATTTAAATCGTGCTGGCGTTGCTTTGATGGAAATTGTCTCTGAACCAGATATGCGCTCCTCATCTGAAGCACAAGCTTATGTTAAAAAACTAAGATCAATTTTGCGTTATCTTGAAACATGTGATGGCAATATGGAACAAGGTAGCCTTCGTGTGGACGCCAATGTTTCCGTGCATAAAGTTGGAACACCTTTTGGCAATCGTTGTGAAATTAAAAACGTTAACTCTATTAAGTTTTTAGGCCAAGCCATTGAATATGAAATCTTACGTCAAATTAATTTACTTGAAGATGGTGGAACCGTTGTTCAAGAAACACGACTTTTTGACCCCACCAAAGGTGAAACACGTTCCATGCGTGAAAAAGAAAATGCGCAAGATTACCGGTATTTTCCAGATCCAGATCTTAAACCCCTTGTTTTAACAAAAGAGCGTATCGAGACGATTCAAAAAACAATGCCTGAACTGCCCGATGCTAAAAAGGAACGTTTCATTACAGAATATGGCATAACAGCTTATGATGCAGATATTTTAACGCAAGAACGTGAAACAGCTGATATTTATGAAAGTGTTGTCAAAGAATCCAAATCTAAAAACGTTAAAGATGTTGCAAAACATATTGCTAATTGGCTGATCTCAGAAGTTTTTGGCGCAATGAATCGTGAAGGCATTCAAACGTTTGGTGCACTTCCTTTTGATATCAAAGCACTCGCAGAACTTATTGACTTAATTGTGGATGGAACAATTTCTGGTAAAATTGCTAAGGATGTGTTTTCAAAAATGTGGGAAACAGGTAAGCGTCCAAACGATTTGGTTGAAAGCTTAGGCTTAAAACAAGTTTCAGACCCACAACCTATATTAGATGCCATTCATCAAATTTTAGATCAAAACGCAACTCAACTTGCTGATTATAAAGCTGGTAAAGAAGCCTTATTCGGATTCTTTGTTGGCCAAGTCATGAAGCAGATGAAAGGAAAAGCCAATCCATCTATGGTAAACGATCTTTTAAAAGATGCCATTTCAAAGAGGTAATAAATGATTATTGCAATTGATGGCCCTGCAGGCGCTGGAAAAGGAACAATCTCTAAATTTTTAAGCTATCAATTGGACTTTGCAACAATTGATACAGGCCTTTTTTATAGGGCACTAGGGTATTCAGTTATGAATGCAAGTGCAAGCGCCGTTTCTAACTTGGATTATTTGATAAAAAAAGCACAAAACATTACTTTAAATGATTTATCCAATCCTGATCTTCGCTTAGAAGACGTTGCAAATATCGCTTCACAAATTTCAGTAAATCCAATTATTAGGGATGTTATAACAAACAAAATTCGTTCTTTAGCAACAGATCTTTTAAAGTCTTATAAAGGCGTTATTCTGGATGGAAGAGACGTTACAACCGTTATCTTTCCAAATGCGGATGTTAAGCTATATATAACTGCAGATAAAGATGTAAGGGCCAATCGACGCAAAAATGAAGCCAATAATAGTAGCATAAAGGCACAAGTTTCAATGCTGATAACAGAGAGAGATGAACGTGACTCAACAAGAAAAGTTGCCCCCCTTCAAAAGGCAGATGGATCAGTTGAGATTGATACAACTGATCTTTCTATAGAGGAAGCCTGCGCAAAAGCGCTACAGGTTGTGAATAATATGTCAAAAGGTAATTAATTCTTTAGCGTCATCAAGCATCACTATCAGTTGAATTATCTTGAGGATCTATGACCACATCATCTCGATCGGTTGAATGATCCTCTCCATTTGTGAAATCTTCTAGAATTTTAAAAGTACGATCGTTTGAAAAAACTTGTTTAAGGCGCCTTAAATAACCATACTTTGATTGGTATGCACCTTGCAAAAGTGCACCAGCACTTTCAAATTCTCTACTTGTGTAATCAGAACCAGGGCGCATTGGATCGATACCTTTGCTCTTTAGATCATCTTTAAGATTTTGGATACGTTGATCTACAGCATTTTGATGTCCTTGACGTGTTTGGATACCTTGTGCTTCAGTCACTTGTCCTTCAGGCCTTAAATGGTCGGGTAATCTATTAACAAGACGCCAGTTTGTTGGAACAGTTACTGTTCGTTGTGTTAAACCTGAACAATAAGAGAGGAAACTTTCTCCAATGCTTGTTACATTGGAAAGGGGGCTAAGGTCAAGTGCTGTTAAACCAGTACATTGATAGAGAAAACTTTCTCCAATGCTTCTTACATTGGAAAGGGGGTTAAGGTCAAGCGCTGTTAAACCAGTACACTTAAAGAGGAAATGACTTCCAATATTTGTTACATTGGAAAGGGGAGTAAGGTCAAGCGCTGTTAAACCAGTACATTCATAGAGGAAAAAACTTCCAATATTTGTTACATTGGAAAGGGGGCTAAGGTCAAGCGCTGTTAAACCAGAACAACCAAAGAGGAAATAACTTCCAATCTCCCTTACATTGGAAAGTGGAGTAAGATTAAGCGCTGTTAAACCAGAACAACCAAAGAGGAAATAATGTCCAATCTCCCTTACATTGGAAAGGGGGCTAAGGTCAAGTGCTGTTAAACCAGTACATTGATAGAGAAAACTTTCTCCAATGCTTCTTACATTGGAAAGGGGGCTAAGGTCAAGCGCTGTTAAACCAGAACAATAAGAGAGGAAATGACTTCTAATATTTGTTACATTGGAAAGGGGGCTAAGGTCAAGCGCTGTTAAACCAGAACATTCATAGAGGAAATAACTTCCAATCTCCCTTACATTGGGGGCAAGAATCTTAAGTTTGCACATTTTTGTAATGGATTTTAAACAATTATCACCAATCGTTTTGGCATCACCACAGTCCAAAACAACGGTAATATTTGGATTTTTTTGAAGCGCTTGGTTAAAAATTCGAGCGCTTGGATTATTGAATTCAAAATAAGATTGTTCTAATAGAACAATAACTTCACGAACGTTTTGAATCTGTTGATCATCCATTTTCAGAAAGTCTTGGTACGAAACACGTTCTATCGATCTTTGCACTTCTTCTTGATGTTCTCGTACGGGGTTTTGAACTTCACGTCTATAGTCTCCATTTGTATCAAGATTATCTCCATCACTTGAAAAGATTAAATTGATTAAGAGAGCTAAGATCACAAGCGTTTTGGTTAATATCAATTTCATAATTCCATAAATAAATTTCCATATTACATCCATAATATATAATAAAAATTAACAAAAATTACATTTGCTGGTCTTTTTTAGTTTTTCTATTGGTTGATTGTTTTTTGAAGGGGGGGGGAGGGGGGGGGTAAATCTATTGTTTTAACACCCTTTTTTTGAACCTTTTGTGTTTTTTTTTTGTTTTTTTGGTTTGAATCTTTTTTTT
>JAGOTX010000020.1 GCA_018061565.1 Pseudomonadota bacterium | reverse complement strand
CCAAGCTTTTGAATCCGTTAGCATCATATATCCAGCGCCGCCGCCAAAACTTGCACCATAACCGCTGACAGAAAGTTTTCCAGATGTTGTTCCTGCATATTGATAATCGCCACTGAGCATGGCGCCACCTAGTCGTCCAAGTAAAAAAACGCCCGTAAAGGGTTTTTTTGAACCAATAAAATCAAACCCAAATGAGATTGATGGCAGAATAACGCATGATAAACATATAAGTTTTTTAGAAAATTTCATAAAAGACTCCTAACTTTAAAATTTTAATATGAATTAGTGTAGCGCGATTTAAAAAAATACGTAAAGCCCCTAATATCCTTATTTGAAAGATTTAGATCCTCATAAGGTTTGAAAATCAAGAATTTATGACATTGAAAAGATCTTCATATTTTATTAAAATTTTAAATTATGATTCAATAAAAATTTAAAAATGAAACCAATCGACAAACAAAAACTGTATTACGTTTATATTATAACATTCATCTTAATTTGGTTTATGGTTATGCTTGGTGGTGCTACACGCCTTACGCATTCTGGCCTTTCAATTGTTGAATGGCGGCCTATTACAGGTATTATTCCCCCTTTAAATATAGAAGATTGGGCTTTAGAATTTAAAAAATATCAAACAAGCCCTGAATTTTTAAAAATCAATATCCATATGCAGTTGGAAGAATTTAAGTTCATATACCTTATGGAATATTGTCACAGACTCTTAGGACGCCTTTTAGGCCTTTTCTTTATGATCCCGTTATTTTTTATGTGGAAAAAAATGAATACATTTTTTAAAAAACAAAGTCTTTTAATTTTATGTCTTGGAATCCTACAAGGGTTTATGGGGTGGTATATGGTTAAAAGTGGCCTTATTAATGAACCATATGTTAGCCCCTTTCGTTTAATGATTCATTTAAGCTTGGCATTTGTTTTGATGGGACTTTTAGTAAAAGGCATTCTACGTTTAAAAGAAACACCCACATATCAAATTCAAAATACCCAATTTTTAAACATTACAGCAACATTTATAACGGTTGCAATTCTTTATGGCGCGCTTGTTGCAGGGCATAAAGCTGGGCTTATTTATAATACTTTTCCTCTAATGGAAGGTCGTTTTATTCCTTTTGAATTTTTATACTTTAAACCTTTTTGGAAAAACTTTTATAAAAATCATGCAACCATTCAATGGATGCATCGAACAATAGCCCTTTTAGCATTTGTTCATGTTTTTATTTTCTATTTAAAGAACAAAAGCATGCCAACATTTATATGGTTTTTACTGATCACCTTACAAATCATGCTGGGTGTTTTAACGCTTATCTATCAGGTTCCGGTATTTCTTGGAACAATTCATCAAGGTGTTGGGGCACTTCTTTTTTCTTGGACAATTGTTATCTTAACGATCTATAAAAAAGATTCTGTTTTAATGAACATAAAGCAAGATTAAGCAAATACGCCAATAGCTCCTCTTGAATATTGCCCTCTTTTTTCGCACAGATTAATTTGAAATTGCCTGTCTTTTGCTGATTTGATTTGCTTTTCTGTTCTTTTACCAAAACAATAAGGGCAAGAAACACCCAATTCATAATGTTCAGATTCCCTATCTTTTAAAGAGAGCGGTTCACGGCACCCACCGCAAGATGTATATTCTGTAAGGGAAAGGCCATGCCCTACAGCAACGCGATTATCAAATACATAACAAACGCCTTCCCACATACTTTCAGATTCTGGTATTTCTTCTAAGTATTTTAAAATACCCCCTTTTAAGTGGTAAACATTGCCAATTCCAACTAACTTTGCATGGGCTGTTGATTTTTCACATCGAATGCCACCTGTGCAAAACATTAAAATATTTTTACCAACCCATTCATGTTTGTGCTTTTCAACAAACGCTGGCAAATCTGTAAATTTTTTAATATCAGGATTAATTGATTTTTTAAAATGACCAATTCTATATTCATAGTCATTTCTGGTGTCGATAACAAGTGTATTGCTATCTTCCATCATTTTATTCCATTCCTTGGGGTTTAAATATTCCCCCTTAGAAATTGTAGGATCAACGCCTTCAACACCGATTGTGACGATTTCTTTTTTTAATTTTACCTTTGTTCGATAAAAAGGATGATCGTCCGCAAAAGATTCCTTATATTCAAGATCATCAAATTTTAAATGATTTATAAGATAGTTTTTAACGTTATCAAGGCCTTCTCTGCTGCCTGAAATTGTGCCATTTATGCCTTCTTTTCCAATAAGAAGTGTTCCCATGACATTATTTTTTTTTAAGAAATCTAATAGAGGCTGTTTTTCCTCTTCAAAATGAATAAAACTCTTAAACTGATATAGTGCAGCAACAATAACCATTATTCTTCCTATCTTTAAAATCTATTTAGTCTTATATGGACTATTTTTAAAGAAAAATCAACTGTAGATTTTAATCTGTATAAGGAGTATCAGAAAAATAAAAAACCTACCAAATTGATAGGTTTTAAATATTTAAATTGAATACGAATACTTTATTTAATCTTTGTTTCTTTAAAAAGAACATGCTTTCTAACAACGGGATCATATTTTCTCATTTCAAATTTTTCTGGCTTTTTACGTGGATTTTTTTTTGCCACATAGAAAAAGCCTGTATCTGCCGTCGATAGCATTTTAATTGTAATAACAGCTGTTTTTTTTGCCATAGTAAAATCACCTCAAAAAATCTTGGCGCGCCCGAAGAGATTCGAACTCCTAACCGTTAGATCCGTAGTCTAGTGCTCTATCCAATTGAGCTACGGGCGCGTAATATACACAACTATATATAATTTAGAATGTGAATGCAATCTTTTTTTGTGATATTTTTTATTTGTACCCTCATATAAAACATGCTTAAAATAAAAATGTGGGTTACATTTATCTTTGGAGTTTTTACATGTATGTTCTTCTTTTATCCGCTCTTTTTTTAACGGTTGGATCACTTGGTTTTGCTGCTGAAAGGCCTTATGATGGGGAATATGCTTCTAGCTCACCTATTGAAGAAACGTTAAGACAATATGACACAATTCTTGTAACCGGCGGTGCAGGATTTATTGGTGCTAATTTTGTTGAAAATTGGGTTCAAAGTGGTTATGGAAAAGTTGTTAATTTAGATTCCCTAACATATGCTGGATCTTTGGAAAATTTAAAAGCAATAGCAAATAATCCAAATCATATTTTTAAACGTGGTGATATTTGTGATGTGGAATTGTTGGATGAGATATTTGAAGAATATAAACCAAAGGCGGTTGTTCATTTTGCAGCAGAAAGTCATGTTGATCGATCGATTGAAGTACCTGCCGTCTTTATTGAAAGTAATGTGTATGGTTCATTTATTCTTTTAGAATCTGCAAGAAAATATAAAGATAAATATAAACCAGAACTTTTCAAGTTTATCCACATCAGCACGGATGAGGTTTATGGATCGTTAGAATTAGGAGAACCAGCCTTTACTGAAACAACACCTTATCATCCGACAACGCCTTATTCTGCAACAAAAGCCGCAAGTGATATGCTCGCAAATGCTTGGGCACATACTTATAATATGCCTGTTATGATTACACATTGTTCAAATAACTATGGTCCTTATCAATATCCAGAAAAGCTTATTCCAAAAGTTATTGGTCATGCCTTAAGGGGGGAAGTCATACCGGTTTACGGAAATGGTCAAAATATTAGAGATTGGCTTCATGTTGAAGACCATTGCCGCGCTATACAAACAGTTCTTGCAAATGGAAAAATTGGGGAGGTCTATAATATTGGTGGCAATAATGAAAAAACAAATTTGGATGTTATTCGACGAATTTGTACAATTGCAGATCAATGTTGCCCCATAACGAAAGCATTTAAACATCCTATAACAGGTGAGGATGTGACAAGCTATCATGATCTTGTAACCTTTACAAAAGGTAGACTCTATGACGATAAACGGTATGCAATAGATTCTTCTAAGCTTCAAAGGCTCGGCTGGTACCCCATTTATACTTTTGAAGAAGGTATTGATATCGTTACACGCTGGTATTTAAGTCAGCCTCAATCATTTTAAGACTTTTTAAATGTAAAACTGTTTAATCCCTTGCTAAAGAAAGGATACATCTTCTATAATCTGCGTAATGCTTGTTTTCACTATAATTGTTTGTTTTCGTTGATGAAAAAATCATTTTTCTTTTTTGTGTTTTGTATGTTTTTTCATCTAGAAGCGGATGTTATAAAAGAACCTTATGTCACCATTAATGCGGATCGTTTTGAATTTGATAAAATAAAAGATGTTGTTTTTGCCTATGATGGCGTTCATGTTTATTATAAAAAAACCAATAAAATAGAAGAACTTTTTTGTGATAAGTTAGTATACGACCATCTAGAAAAAAAAATATATGCACTTGGCAATGTTATTTTAAAAGATAGTGATGGCATGTATAACAGATCGTCATCACTAGAAATAACAGATGACTTTTTGAGTGGTTCAATTGAATCCATCCATTTAACAACAAAAAATGAAGAACGTTTTCTGGCAGATAAAGGAAAAAAAGAAAACTTGATGGAAGTTTTTTTAAAAGCGCGTTATACACCTTGCAAAACATGCGATAAAGAAGACGCTTTTTGGGAATTTTCCGCTTCTGAAATTATTCATGATACACAAGAACACCGTGTAAAATATTATCATGCTGTTTTTTCTATTTTGGGAATCCCTATTTTTTATACGCCTTATTTCTCACATTATGATTCGACAATAAAAAGAAAATCTGGTTTGATTTTTCCACAAATTGGAACAATGACTGATTCTGGATTTTATTTTGCACCTTCTTATTTTTATGTGATTGATGATTATTCAGATCTTACCATAACACCTTTTATTTTTACTAAAGATTCACCAATGGCAACGGCATCTTATAGGTGTAATTTTTACAATGGTGAGATAAAAGTTGCATCAAGCTTCATTAAAAATAAGTTTTATACAGAGCCTACTGTACAACAAAATCCTTTAAACGTAGAATCCCCTTTAAAAAAAGAACGTTGGAATATCTTTTCAAAAATTGGATATGATATTGATGACAAACAACGCATTAATTTTAAACTATCAAGAGCAAGCGATACAACATATTTTATGAAATACCCAGCGCTTCTTAAAAATCAACCACTTGAAGCAGGGGATTTAAGTTCTTTTCTTATGTATGAACGGTTTTTGCAAAATTATTATTTAAGCGCTAAGTCGACTGTTTATCAAACGGCTTTGCCTAAAACAACGCCTGTTGTTTTACCGTCAATATTTTTTGAAAAGTTTAGCAAAAACACTTTATTGGGTGCGCATATTCATTTTCTTTTTCATCTTGATCACTTAAAAAGAAAATGGGGCGTTCCTGGTAATTACGCAGCAGAAACAAGCCGTTTTTATACAAAGTTAAGCTGGGATAAATCCAGCATTCTAAACAATCACGTTTTAACATATAAAATTGAAATGAATATCGTTTTAGAATGGCTTAAAAACTATAAAACAGCATCAACGCCGCTTAGCATTAATAACCCCACACTTTTTTCTGAACAAATTGATAATTCCTTATTTAAAAAACGTCTTTTACCAACCACAAGCATTGGGTGGTCTTATCCTTTGATAAACAAAATTCAAAGTGTTTCATGGATTGTTGAACCCAAAACAATGCTTTTTATGAGCCCGTATTCAGATAATAATGATTTTCCAAACGATGATTCTAGAACATTAACGTTAGATAATACAACGCTTTTTTTAAATAATCGTTTTGATGGATATGATCGATTTGATTCTGGTATTCGTTTTGTTTATGGTTTAAATCAAAAAATGTATTTGCCCAATAATCGATCTGTTGAATGGTTTATTGGGCAAACAAAAAGGCTGGATAATCGGCAAATTTTCCCCAATACATATTATGGGGAAGATCATAAATATTCAGATATTGTAAATTATATTAAACTTATTCCATTTCAAGATATAAAGTTTAGATTTAAAAATGCGATTGATTATAAGACCCGCCAGCAACGGTTTATGGAAATTGGTATCAGTGCAGGAAAACCAATTGCACTTTTCGATTTTGCTTATATACAACTTTCAGATAATGTCTTTACGACACAAAAAATTAATCAGCTGAATTGGCAATTTTCCTCAAAAATTAATGATCAATGGTCTTGTTCTTATGGTGAAGTTCGTGACGTTATAAATTCTTCATCAAAACCTTTAAAACAATTTGGGTCCATTGTTTGGCAAAACGATTGTTTAAAAGTATCAACCGGTATTTTTAAATCAAATATTGTTAATAATGACATTAAACCCTTTACAGGATTTATGATTGAATTAAGTTTTAAAAATCTTGGCGCTTTTTCACCTGTTTCAACAGAAAACTATGCGTCTAGTATTTTAAGCCATTTTTAAAAATGTTATTATCTGCTCTTGCTTGTAACAAAGATAATATTTTTAAAGATTTTTTGATCCATTTTATATCAAAATTAACTATTTTCGGATAGAATATTAGAATATCAACATTTTTTGAAGAATTATTAATGATGATCGATCAATTTTTTTATACAATTAAAAATAAAGTTGTATTATTCGCTTTATTTATGTCTATGTCTTTTGTTTTTGCAGCAAGCGAAGATGATTTAAGAGTTGTATTTTTTTCACCTAAAAGTATGCGTGTTTGTGATCTTCAGCAAGAACTTTCACACACTTATTCTTTTTGGGGCATGAGTGATCATACTGAAAAAAGATTTATGCAAATTTTTGAGGAAAAATATAAAGATCCAGATTTTTTAAAACCGTGCTTTGATATTGTCAATAGGTTTTTAACACAGTCGAATTATTTAAAAATGACATATATTTTAGCCTTAAAGAAATTGATAACACATCATCCTGTTACTATTTTTAAAGAAAAAAATAAAAATCCTGACGTTCTTATTGATCACTTAAGGGGACTTATTTATATTTATAATCATTGCACAGATTATCAGTATGAGAGCATTGAAAAAATTATATCGGACGCCCTTGTTTGTGAAGATGATTGGGTTGCTCAATTGGGGGTTCATTTGCTCAATATTTTAACAAACAAAAATATTATTGAACCATCCCCTTATTTTTTAAGAATTCAAGAAATTTGTCAAACTATTGAGATCCGTAACAATTTTCTTTTAATTGCAATGTGTCAATTTTTAACAAGTCTTTTACAAAGTGAACAATATGATTCATTTATTTCTCAATTAAAGAATGATCCTTTGCTTTTTAAAAAAATTAGACGGCAATTGGATGGGAAAATGGTTAAGCCATTTTTAGTAGGATCATAAAAATTGGACATATTAACGTTAATATGTTAGTTATTCATTAGAATGAATGGGTAATATTTTTATGAAAAATCAAGAATCTTTTTCGTTTGATTTTAAAACAGAAGATTTATATACACTTGAAGGTATTTTAAAACTTCATAAGATATTTTTAATTTATATAAAAGACGCTGACTTTGAAATTTATCAAGAATTGATTGAATTTTATGAAAAATCTTTTGAAAAAGGGGAGGATGAAGATTCTTTTTTAATTAAAATTGCACCCCACTTAGAAGATTTTTTAAGTTATTTTTTTAATATTTTTCAAAGTGTTCATAACGTGCAAAAACGTCATAATGCGCTTTCTATAATTTCAACAGTTAAACGAACATTTGTTCAGCGTTTTGTTCTGCCAAAAATAAATGATCCCTCTTTTAAAGCCTATGAAGCAGACTTACCAATCAAGAAGAATCTGAGCTTAGAAGAATTTGATGTCGTTTTTTCAAATGCCATTTTGCCTTATTTAGAAGATTTAAACGCGAATTTAGAGGCTTTAGAACCTTTTATTGCTTATACTCTTTGGGCTTTAAGATCAAGTAAAGGAAAAGAAAAGCATATAAATTCTACCCTTTTTAATATTCCAGTGAAGATGCCCCAAAAAGAAAAGGTTAAAAGTCATCTCAGTCAAGAAAATGGAATATACTCTTTTAATAAAGAAGGGGTTCCCGTTCAAGATTCTTTTTCATTAACCGATCATGGGATGGATTTTAAAAAATCGTTAGATCAAGCCAATTACTGTATTAAGTGTCATCCACAAAAAAAGGATTCATGTAAGCGGGGTCTTAAAACATTAGATGGTGAAATGCTTGAAGGTTGCCCTATTGATGTAAAAATATCTGCTTTTATGACATTAAAGTCAAAAGGTTTTTTAATAGGTGCTTTAGCCATTATTCTCGTTGATAATCCCCTTGTTATTTTAACAGGGCATCGTATTTGTAATGATTGTAAAAAAGCATGTATTTTTCAAAAACAAGACGCTGTAGATGTTCCAGCTGTTGAAAGTGAGATTTTAAGATCTGTTTTAGAACTGCCATATGGTTTTGAAATTTATAGCCTTTTAACAAAGTGGAACCCCTTAAATTTTAAAGCACCACTCCCTTTAAAAAAAACCGGACACACTGCATTAGTAGTAGGGCAGGGGCCATCTGGTCTTGGAATTGCGCATGAATTGATGCGCTCTGGCATTCAAGTTTTTGCTATAGATGGTTTAAAAATTGAGTCGTTCCCACCTTACCTTAAAGATGTGTCAGAACCCATTAAAAGAATTTACCCTTTCCTTCAGGATTTAGACACACGTGTTATAGAAGGGTTTGGTGGGGTTTTAGAATATGGTATTACCATTCGGTGGGATAAAAACAACCTTTTTATTGCCCGTTTATTATTAGAAAGAAATGCGCTTTATACCCTAAAAGGCAGTGTAAGATTAGGCAGTCAAATGACGGATGATCAAGCACTGAACGATTTAAAATTTGATCATATTGCCTTGTGCATGGGGGCAGGGTCCCCCAATGTTTTACAGTTGAATGGTACGACAATGCCAAAGGGCGTGCGTTTTGCATCTGATTTCTTAATGAGCTTACAGTTAACAGGTGCTTTTAAAAAAGATTCTGTTGCAAATTTAACGGTTGATATGCCCATTGTTGTGATTGGCGCAGGTCTTACTGCTATTGATACAGCAACAGAGGCGCAGCGTTATTATCTGCGTCAAATTTTAAAAATAAAACAATATAGTGACTATATGGCACAACAAAATAGTTTAGGAGATTTTAAAAATACATTAAGTATTTCAGAAAAAGAGCAGTTGAATCGTTGGCTAGGGCATGCAGCAGAATATGAAAAGGCTAAAGCAGATGCTTTAGAAAATGAAAGTGTTTTTGATGCAAAACCACTTTTACAAAAGTGGGGAGGGGCTACAATTTTATATAGAAAAGATTTTGAAAAATCCCCTTGTTTTTCCATCAATCCTGAAGAAGTTGAAAAAGCCTTTGAGGAGGGGATTTTTTTTAAAGAAAATAGAATTCCTCTATCCTTTGAATTGGATGATGAAAGAAATGTTAAGAGTGTGATTGCAAGTCATATAGGTCAGATCGAAAAGATTTCTGCACGGTCTGTTTTTATTGCCATTGGCACAAAACCTTTTAGTGCAGATTTTAAGCCTATATGATTGAGATATCCTGAGATTATAAAACATCTAGGAGGCTATGCTTGGTTTATAAACTAGTATTGTTGTTGTTTTTCATTGGATAATAATTACCAAAATAGTGTGCAAAAAATTGAAGGATTCTGAAAGCTAATACAGCACAAGAGGATACTAGCAATATATCTATACTATCAGAAGTATCAGGATCTTGAATATTTGATTTTTTTGAACAAATATAAAAGGGTATTGCAATTATATGGTTGGGAGATAAAACGCAAAGCATCTTAAAGAATACCAAAATTTTTCTTAATCTTTCATTATTACAGAGGTCTTTATTTAAACAAAATTCAATCAGTGAAATTGGAATTTCAGAATTTAATATAGCTAAAGATAAAATACTTGTGGAAAGTATTAATTTTCTTAAAAGAAGAGCACTACTAGGGAGAGATGAATCTTCTATTCCCATTAATTTTGTAAGATAAACACTTTCAATAATGATCATTCCAATATTTGTAGCTATATAAAAGTTTTTTTCTGTATTCCTTGTTAATTCTTGATGTGTTGGACACATTGGGCGTTTATATATGGGTAGTTCTTCAGGTATAGGTGATTTATTTCTCTGCTCTTCTTGAATTGCAATAGAAGAAAAAGGGTTGCCATTAGTGGTGCGAGATAGACTAGCTTCTGATTCTAAAGAAGAACCAATAGTAATCAAAAATAGAAAAAAAACAAAAAATCTCATTAGAAATCTCACTTTAGAATTAAAAAAATATAGATAAAGAAAATGGCGATAATTAAGTATAATTTAACGGAAAATTATAGAAAAAGTCCTTTTCTGCGCAGTATAATATCATAAAATTTTTTATATTAATAGAAAAAATGTATTTTTATGGGTGATTGTTTATATGCGAAACGGATAAGACCATAGAGTACTTGTTATTTTATTTTTAAACAAATAAGTTTCATCTGATATATCTTTAAAGCTTTGAAGAACCGTGATAAAAAGGATAATTTTTTTCGATTTATTATTGACGTTTTGACAGTTTAAATTCATTTGGGTTGGTTGGCGTGCCATCATTTGTTAAACTATCTGAACGTTTTCTTTTTGATAATTTAAAATCATTTGGGTTGCTTGGCGCACTGTCATTTGTTAAGCCATCCGCAAAGCTCCTTTGTTTTTTAAAGCTTTTAATGGCGTCTACCGAAGCTTCTGCGCTATTGTTTGCCTCTGCAAAGAGTCTTTTTCGTAATGATCTCCAATCTGTAGCAGAAAGGGCTATACCGTCGTCGTCCATTGAAGTATCAATCGGTGCAATAATGGTTGGCGTTGCGCCAGGGTTTAAAAGGATGTTCTGTTGTTCTTTTAAGTAGGTGTTTACTTTTCTTAAATAGGCTAATTTTTTTTCATGCGGCATTTGTAAGTTTTGTGGATTGGTGATATTTATTTGTTGTTTTAAAAATTCATTCATCTTTCTTAAATATGCTTTATATTTTTCTGGCGACTTTTTTAAAGCTTCAACAGTTGAATCAATTGTTTTTAAATCGGTGTTAACTTTGCGTTCTTCATTTAATTTAAATCCTGATGATGCAGGCGCTGATTGCACTAATCCTGCAGCAGAAAAGGATAATTTTGTTAAAATAGCAAACAATAAAACAATATTTTTCATTAAAAATAGACCATAAAATTCAACTCTACACCTTATATATTATAAGAAAAAAGTTAACAAAAGGTAAATAAAATACCTTGTTTTTACATATGCATTCATAATGTTCGATTTATCTTTAATATTTAAGCGTTTTTATTTTTTAAAATTCTACGCATAGGATTCTTCTTTCTTTGCTTCTAATAAATATTTTAAAAATTAACATTTTTTTAAATGTTAAAGATTATATTTATATTTGAAGACTAATTTTGCATAAAAAATTCAATATGCTAAATTAATAAACATATATTTATGAGGAGATATTTTATGAAGGCTAAAATTTTTATAAACAAAGGACTTTTGAGTTTTTTTTCGACCTTTTTTTTGAATGAATCAATTATTTATGGGGCAGAAAAAACCATTGAAGTACAAAAAAACATTGTAGAAAATAAATCGTTAGCTGATGATTCTTCAGAAAGGTCTGTATATAACAATGCGCGTAAATTTGTGGTAATGATTTCTACAAAGGCTTATCTAACCGCAGATTCTTGGAGCGGTAATACATCAAGCTGGAAGGGATCTGGCTTTATTTTAAATAAAGAAAAAGGGCTTATTGCAACAAATAAGCATGTTGTTGGAGAGCTTTCTGTCTCGACCTATGACATTAAATTTCATGATGGAACAGTTCTACCGGCTACATATGTTTATGCAGATCCAATCTATGATTTTGCAATCATAAAAGTTGATCCTAAAAAAATTCCAGAATCTGCTGCGCAAGGAGAACTTGATACAGAACCATTAAAAGTAAATGAAGCGATATATTCTATCGGCAACTCAGCAGGAGATGAATTTTCAGTTCACAAAGGCATTGTTTTTTCAACATTTGAAAATTTGGGCCCTTTTTCTGAGCAATCCTTTCAATTTTCTGGTGTTACAGTTGGTGGCGCTAGCGGTTCACCTGTGATTGGTGAAAATAACAAAATTAAAGGGATTTTATACGGGGGTAAGTTCGTTTCTGGTGCGGGGCTGCCAATTGCTTATATTACACGTATTTTAAAGTCCGTTGAGAATGAAAAAGAGGCAAAACGTTTTACAACAGGTGCTATTTTTGAATATTTAACAGCTAGTGATGCCCTAGAAGCAAACCTTTTATCAAAAGAAGATTATGATCTTTATAAAAATAAATTTAAAGACGCTCAAGATAAAATCATTAGTGTGTCAACACGCGTTGTCAATTCACCAGCGTTTGACACATTAAAACCAGGTGATATTATATTGAATATTAATGAAAAACTTGTTGGACCAGAACTCTTAATGATCGACGAAATGATTGATCATGCAGGAATTTGCGAAGAAGAAATAAACTTTACTATTTTAAGAGATAGTAAAAAAATAGATGTTAAAATAAAACCAATTCCCTTAATTTTAGATTCTGATTTTGATTTCATTCAGTTCGCAGGTGCTCTTTGGTCTGATGTTTCAGAAAAAATTCGCCTTAAGACAGGTATACCTGAAGGTGTTCTCATTTTACAAACAGATGCGACATCCGCATTTCATGAATTAGGAGGAAAACATCATTGGGGGATGCTCAACATCCTTGTAAAAAGAATAGATGGTAAACCTCTTAAAAATTTAAAAGATCTAGAAAATATGATTCCAGATCTTTTAAATAAGAAAAATTTTATAGTTGAATACATTAATCAAGATGGATATGAATCAAAAATGAGTTATGAGAGAATTAATGATCTTTTCCCACGAAAAATTGTTATCAAGTATAATAAAAAATTTGATACACCTAAAGTATATAAACGTGATCCAAAATCAAAAGAATGGGATACTAAATTAATTGTATTAGATGGTAAATAATAAATTAAAACGATAGACCAATCACAAGAAGAGATTGTTCTATCGCTCATCCTCTATTAATGGAGATATTGGCCACCATTAATGTTGAGCGTCTCTCCGGTTATAAATCCAGAAAGTTTATCAGATAAAAAACAAACCGCATGGGCTACTTCTGTTGGAGAACCTAATCTTTGAACAGGAATTTGTGCTTTAATAGATTCCACAATTTTAGAATCTATAGCTTCAACCATTTCAGTTGCAATATATCCTGGAGCTATTGCATTGACTGTAATACCTTTTGCTGCATTTTCTAAAGATAGAGCCTTAACAAAACCAATAATACCGGCTTTTGCAGCACTATAGTTTGTTTGCCCCATTTGACCTTTTAAACCATTAATTGAAGAGATAACAATAATTCTACCATAGTTTTTTTGACGCATATGCTCTATTACAGGCCGCGTTACATTAAAACAAGAATTTAAATTTGTTGAAATCACTTCATGCCATTGAGCAGATGTCATTTTATGAAAAAAACTATCGCGTGTAATACCTGCATTGTGTACAAGAACATCAATTGTACCATGCTTTTGAATAATATTATGGAGCGTTTCTTGACATTTTTGTTCATCAGTAACATCACATGCAACAACTTCAATTCCATGCTCTTTAGAAAAAGCCTTTGCTTTTTCTATGTTTGATGCATAGGCCGCTATAACTGTATAGCCCTTTTTTTTAAGGTCAATTGATATGGCCTCGCCGATTCCCCGTGTTCCGCCCGTTACAAATGCTATCATGTGTGTACTCCTATTTAGTTGGTTGTTAATATATGTGACCTTTTAAAAGTAAAAAAGTCTTAATTTTGGAGTCTTTAAAAAATGAGTTTTTGTTTCAAAAACAAATATTTTTTTGACTTCATTGAATAACTTGATTGAAGAAATTACAAAGTTTGATAGATTAAAAACATTAAAAAACTTTACCCAGGTAAGGTTTGGGTCTGATGGGGTCCCCCTGAAGGCCCCGTCCGCAGCGTCCCCCCCTCCACCTCTCACGAGACAGACAGCCCCCCTGTCCACGCTTAAATCCAATTTTTTTGAACAAGTCTGTGGCAACCCAAAGTTGATATCTTTGAGCAAAACAGATACACTCCATCTGTATACAAGATTGAACATACCCGTAATAGGTCGAAGGACCATTGTTCCGCTACCTTTGTAGCAGTATGGCTGCGGTCGAGAGATCGCGACTAATCCCTCCCCTCCGATTGAGGGTCCTTCAGTATTTTTAGAATAACAAACCAATTCTTAACAACTCCTTAATTTTTTTGAAAAAACATTATTCTTTTAAGATTGGCTGTTCTTCAAAACTGTGAAAAGGGGGGGGGGATGAAAGGGTCCATTCAAGTGTTTTAGCGCCATCTCCCCAAGGGTTTTTGGGGCAATGTTTTTTATCAAAAAAGATTTTAAAAACGACAAAAAGGAAAAAGAGGGTTGAAAACCCAGATAAAAAACCACCCATTGAAGAAACAAAATTCCAGCCAGAATATGCATCTGGATAATCAGGAATACGTCTTGGCATGCCAGCCATTCCTAAAAAATGTTGGGGGAAAAATAAAATGTTAACACCTATAAAAACAAGAACAAAATGAATTTTTCCAAGGGTTTCGCTATATTGATATCCTGACATTTTACCAATCCAATAATAAAACCCGGCAAACATAGCAAAAAGGGCGCCCATTGAAAGAACATAGTGAAAATGTGCGACAACATAATAAGTATCGTGCATCACGCGATTAATACCGCCATTTGCTAAAATAATGCCTGTAAGGCCACCAAGTGTAAATAGAAAAATAAAACCAATTGAAAAGAGCATAGGCGTTGTAAAGCGAATAGAGCCGCCCCACATGGTTGCAATCCAACTAAAAACTTTAATGCCCGTTGGTATACCAATAATAAGGGTTGCAATTGTAAAATAGGCTCTTGCATCCACACTCATACCAACTGTAAACATATGGTGTGCCCAAACAACAAATCCAAAAACGCCGATTGCAACCATAGCAAGTGCCATTCCTTGATATCCAAAAACTGGTTTTTTTGAAAAAGTCGAGATAATTTGGCTGACAATTCCAAAGGCTGGCAAAATCATGACATAAACTTCAGGGTGTCCAAAAAACCAAAAGAGATGTTGGAATAAAACAGGATCCCCGCCTTTTTCGGGTTCAAAAAAGCTTGTTCCAAAATTTCTGTCGGTTAAAAGCATTGTCAAACCACCTGCTAGAACAGGAATCGTTAAAAGCAATAAGACGGATGTAATAAGGATTCCCCAAACGAAAAGGGGCATTTTAAAAAATCCCATACCAGGGGTTCGCATATTAAAGATTGTTGTAATAAAGTTAAT
>JAGOTX010000019.1 GCA_018061565.1 Pseudomonadota bacterium | reverse complement strand
ATTAGGGTCCAAATATTTTGCGTCATAAGTATAATATTCTTGGTTTTCAGATGGAATAATTTCACCAAGGCAAGATGTTATGAGCGCATTATCGTTTCCAAGAATAGCACATTTAATTTCCCTGCCTTTAATGGCTTTTTCGATAATGACTTTTCGACCATAAGAAAATGCTTTTTGAATAAAGTCTTGAAGTGTTTCTTTATTAGTAGCTTTATAACAACCAATAGAAGAGCCTTGTTCTGCAGCTTTTACAAATAATGGTAGTCCCAATTGTGCAATAATGGCATCAAAATCAATATTATCATAGTCGCGAAGCGTTACCCAGGGAACGGCCTTAATACCATAGGATGATAAAATTCTTTTTGTGATATCTTTATCCATACAAATGCTTGATGATTTAACATCACACCCAACATATGGAAGGCTCAGCATTTCTAAAAAACCTTGAGGGGTGCCATCTTCCCCTTGTACGCCATGTAGTAGCGGGAAAACAACATCGATTTTTTTTGTATTTGGAAAAGAAATAATGTTTGATGAAATATCTTCTAATGTATTTTGATGAGAAGCTTGATCATCAATCGCTTTCATACAATTTTTTGTGATTTCTTGATGGTTTGTTGCTAACTGCTTAAGTTTTTGAAGGGATAATTTTTCAAAAGTACCAGATCTTGAAACGCCTAAAAGTTCAACATCAAAACGATTTTGATCAATAGCACTTGCAACATTATATGCTGTTTTGACAGAGATTTCATGTTCAGGTGATTTGCCACCAAATAGAAGAAGAACTGTTTTTTTCATAAAAACTCTAAACTTTACTTTACCTTAAAAATGGTCGGACCGGCGGGATTTGAACCCACGACCCCTATCCCCCCAGAATAGTGCGCTACCAGGCTGCGCTACGATCCGACATTAACTTTGAGAACTGGTGCTGAAGACAGGAATCGAACCTGCGACCTACTGATTACGAATCAGTTGCTCTACCAACTGAGCTACTTCAGCGTATCTCGCTTTAGATTCTTACATAAAACCGCCCTAAATTTCCACTTCTTTTTTTAAAAGAGAATGCGTTTTTTAAAAAGTATTAAGGGATGTTCAAGTCATTGATGAAAAACCCGTAGGCCACACAATTTTTAACTATGAGCACTTTCTGTGGTTTCTTGTGCGTCGAGAGATATTAAATCATCTCCCAGATAGCGTGTTTTTAAGTAAAGTTCTTTTTTGGGAATTTTTTGAACATGTAAAAAATAATAACACATAATGCTGTAGTACTGTAACCACGTTTCACAATGTTCTTTAAGTTCAGATTTTTTTTTATTTAATAAAAAAAGTATTCCGGTTGAAATCATCATAACGATGGTAATTTTTTTATAAAGATCTTGAGATTTTAATGCCAAAAGGTTTTGATCTGTAATACCTGAAAGCCCAGAAACGGCTGTAAATCCAGCTGAAAAGGAACTCAAAAAAGCAAAAATTGATTCAAATATACACATTGCGTTAAATAAGAACCGTCTAACTAAGACGGTACTTGTACTAGGGAGAGTTGTGAATTTACATTTTGAATTTTTAAGATATTCAATTATTTCATCATTGGTGTAGTAAATACCCTCACCCAGTTCTTGTTCTTTTTGATGTTGAAATTCTTCCGTTTTAATATAACTTATTAAACGTAATTTATCCCTTTTTTCAACATTTTTTAAAAGTTTTGGAATCTTATCAAAAACCAAATAACCCACACTGGCTATAAAAATTATTTGAATTTGTGTTTCTTGACTTAATAGATCGAGATCGGTGATATAATTGCAGCCGCCAAAGCCAACAAGAAGACCACAAAGACCACTCATTATTTTGGAAGACAGACCTAAAATATCTGCAATGTCAACAAATTTTTGTTTAAATATACGAACACAAGGAGATGGAATACAGCGTGCCATTTCCCTTATATCGGATGCTTCTTTATCCTTTTGAATAAAAAAACTACGGATGATGTTGGATGTAAGCGGGTTTTGGTTAACACTTTCTGAAAGTTTTCTAGAATTTAAAGGTGTAGGTGCCGTTACAGGGTTAACGGATACTCTACGCGTACCCGCCATAAGATTTGAATGTGGCGGATTTAAAGAATGATCATCCTCATGATAGCGAAGTTGAGGCCTTTGGTCTGATGAATAGCCGACCTCTTCATCTGTATTTTCTCGTTGTATTGTAATGGCTGTATGATTTAATCTTGGAGAATGCTCTTCTGATCTGTTTTGTGAATCAAAAACACTGCGATGTGAGTCTGAATCTTGAATATTTCTTTGTGCGTCAACTTGAAGAGATGAAGATGGATTCATTTCAACGGGTTCATGAGAATTTGAAGCCATAAGGAGAGATGGAAGTGCTACCCAAAAAAATGTTTTAACAATGCCAAACTGATAACATTTTGGAATCAATGTTGTTTTATCTTTAATATATCGCATTTATTTTGTAACTCTTTAAAAATGTACCCCTTATTAAAAATTGTAACAATAAAATTATTTTATTGTCTATTCTCTTCTTTTTATTTTGATATTAAAGTTATAACTTACTTTTTCACAAATACGGCTTTGCCTTCATACATTTGGCCAATATGTAGTTCAGGTTTTTGGTAATTGTTTATCGTAAAATAAATGGGGCAATAATCTAAATCATTGAGTGTGGGATTAAGTTCATAGGGTTTAATGTTAAAAGAATCGCCATTCCAGTGGTTAAGTGTTACAGATTTTTCGCGGTATTTCATCCTTAATTGATTGTTCTCTTCAATAACGTCAATCGCCCCATAAAAAATATTTGTGTATGTTCCTATATAATCAGATAATTTTCTAGATGCTTGAGGAGACATTAACTTTTCATTTAATCGGTTATTTTCATACATTTTTTTATATTTATTTTCAAGATTATGAATACGTTCAATCCAATTTATGGTTGAAAGATCAAAATACCAGTCCAAAAAGTAGCCTCTGATCACTTCCGGCATAAGGCTGACTTTCATGGATCCATAATTTGAAAGGATGATAAATCCCATTTTTTCATCTGGAAAGAATGCAAGATATCCACGAACGCCATTAAAACCGCTCATATGACTATACATATGATGGCCGGCATATTTATGTTCAAACATGCCAACATCATATGAAGAATCCGTAAAGCGTTCGTGGGGGAACATCAAATCATCTTCCTTAAATTTACAAACAACCTTAGGCGACCTTATAAATTTAAGTGTTTCAGGCTTTAAAAAGGCTTTGCCTTCAAAAGTATAGTCGTTTATTAAAAATTGTAACCAAATAGCTGCATCTTTAATGGAAAGGTTAACGCCTGTACTGCCTGGAAATAAAAACGATTCTTCCATGAAAGGTTTTGTATATACTTTTCCGTCCCTTATATCATGAGGATAGGCAACATTTTTCTTTTTAAATCCAAAAAAAGTGGGTTGAAGGGGCTTTAATCCAACAGAGGCTGTTTTCATGCCAAGGGGCTTAAAGATTTTTTCATCAAAAAGCTGTGCAATTGTCTTTTTTGTAACGCGCTCCACTATGATGGATGCTGCGCCAAACATATGATTTTGATAAGTATAGAGTTCACGGAATTTATATTTAAAGGGCAGATTTTTTAAGGCTTTTAAGATCTCTATATCTTTGTATGCTAAGTGCCAAAGAGTATCTCCTGAAAAGGGGGAAAGGCCAATTCTATGGGTTAAAAGATCTAAAAGTGTGGCTGATTTATTGGCTGTTTCATCACTAAAGATGAGTTCTGGTAAGACTTTGTGAATGGGCATATCCCAAGATAAAATACCTTCATCAACAAGCTTTGCAATTAAATAGCTTAAAAATGTTTTAGAAAGGGATGCAATTTGGTGAATGGTGTCATTATCAATTTCTTCATTTTTACCATTTTCTTTTGTGCCAAAGCTTTTTGTGTAAATAATATTGCCATCTTTTACGATGGCGATGGATAGTCCTGTTGCGCGGTAAGCGTCCTTACTTTTTAAGATTTCTTTTTCTAATTCAGGGATATGTTTTAAAATCTCATCTGCTGTTTTAGGGTATAGAAATGTGGAAATAGCAATAAATAGTGAAAAAAAATAGAAAATTTTTTTAAAATAACGCATAAAAATTTACAAATTGTTAAGACTTCTTTTATTATAATGGTCTTAAGGAAGATCTATCAATCCCTATATTATTTCCAGGAAGGAGATTTTAAATGTTAACTTTAAGGACGGCTATTTTAGCGTGTTTAACAGCAGTTACCTGTGTGGCAATGCTACTTGCGTATGCGCACAAATTTTTGCGTTATGATGTTGTTGGCAATGAAAACGGTGTTTTTGTGCTTGATCGACAAACAACACTTTTACACCACTGTGATAAACAAAATTGCACTTTAATTACACCTAAAGGCACAACGATTGATAGTATGCGTAAATTAGCTGGCATTCCATCCCCAGATGAGGTTGTTAAAAAAGTGAGTGATCAAAATACAAAGTCTTGTAATTGCCAAAACATCAGTGAACAGCTTTTTCCAAAACCAAAAATGCAATTGACGTCCTTTGAAAAAGTTGAACCTGAAATGCCAGCGATGACACCTGATATGATAAAGCAAAACCAAGAAAAAAGTGCTAAAGATTTAGGGATGTCTTCCATGATGACGCCAAATCAAGCACCAACAAACCCTTTCCCACAAAATTCTGACAATAATTCTTCAGCTGGGGGGGGAGATGGTCGTAACAGCAGCTCTTCTTCAGGCTCTAGCAGTTATCCTGGTGGGGACAGCAGTAGCAGTAGTTCTGCTCAGTCAACGCCTGTTTCAGATTCTTCATCAAGCTCTTCTTCAGGATCTAGCAGTTATCCTGGTGGGGACAGCAGTAGCAGTAGTTCTGCTCAGTCAACGCCTGTTTCGTACCCCTCATCAAGCTCTTCTTCAGGATCTAGCAGTTATCCTGGTGGGGACAGCAGTAGCAGTAGTTCTGCTCAGTCAACGCCTGTTTCGTACCCCTCATCAAGTGATGTTTCGCAAAATCCAACGACAACAAATACTTAACGTTATCCAGTTCATCTATTAAATTTTTAAAAGATAATATGTTATGTTTTTTATTCGTCCTTTAGCGTTAAATAATCTTTAAATCTTTTAAATTATCCAACTTTGCACACGTAAAAAACTGATATTGTTCTGCTTGCTCAATAGTCATTTCCTTAAAAACAACTTTTGATGTCGAATTTGGATGATTTTCTTTCAAAGAATTAAAAAGATCAACAAACGAAATGGGACGACCAGAACCAATATTAATAAGGCCATTAAAATTTGAATCAAACGCAACTTTTTGAACAAGTGTAATAGCATCGTCAACTTTTATAAAATCTCGTTGTTGGTGCCCTGGGGCATGTCTTTTTAGGGGATCTGTAAAGATCACAACGTCTTCATTCTTTAAAATAGCTTGCTTAAACCGGTAAGGGACGGAGGCTGAATCTGTCCTTAATTTATGAGATTCGTTATCCCCATAGGTATTAAAAAACTTAAATCCCACAATGCGTGACTCTGTTTTTTCAAAAAAACGACTCGCTTCAAAATCAAACTGCTGCTTAGACCATGCATAAGGATTTTCAATATTAATTTCTTTAAGCTCTTCAATGGTTAATTTATCAGAAAAACCAAGTTCTCCACTACCATACGTTGCAGAACTTGATGCATAAAAGAAGTCAATTTTGTTATTTTTGCAGATATTTAAAAGCTGTCTTGAAAGCCCAATATTGTTTTTAACAAACCCTAAATAATCGGATTCTGTTGGCACTGTGTAGGCTGCAAAATGGAACACTTTTTGAAGGCGTTTTTCATTTGGAATTGCGTGAATATATTGTTCTATAATTTGATTAAGGTTATCAGGATCTACAAAGATAGCGTCTTTTAAATCTTTAACGTTTTCCCATTTTTTTTTTGTTGAAAATGTATCACAAATAATAACATCCTCCCCCTTTTGAAGAAGGCTTTTTGCTAACGTTGAACCAATAAGCCCCGCTCCACCGGTTATAAGAATCATGGTATATCCCTTAAAAAATTGCTTGCTCTTTTATAATCTTCTGGAATCCCAATGTCAATAAAAGGGCTATCGTATTGCTTTGTTGTTATTAAAAGCTTATCAACGCTTTCTTTTAAAAAGTTTTCAAAAGAAAAGATTTCGCCTGGTTTTATATCCTTAAAAACAGATGTCTTTAAGGCATAAATACCCCCATTGATAAGGCCTTGTCCATCGATTCCTTTTTCGTTAAAGGCAACAATTTTGTCGTTGCTTACTGTTAAGCTGCCATAACGCCCTGAATCTTCAACAATTCTAGAGGCGATGTGAACATCTGAATTTAAATCTTTGAACTCTTTAAAAAAGGTATTTAAATCAATATCAAAAAAAGTGTCCCCATTTAAAACAAGGACATCATCAAACTCTTTTTCATTTAAACAATAGAGTATTCCCCCACCCGTTCCAAGTGCTGTTGGCTCTGTTATAAAATCCAAATTAAATTCAAAGTGGTATGGTTTCAACGCCTCTTTTACCTTTTCTGGTTCATAACAAAGGGAAAGCACAACCTCTTTAACATTAAATTGTTGTAAGTTTTTTAAAAGATAATAAAGGAAAGGTTTTTCATCTATAGGCGCAATAGGTTTTGGAACATCCCCCACAACTGAGCGAAGACGCGTGCCAAGGCCACCTGCTAGAATAATAACATTAAAATTAGACTCGCCAAGCATGAGCACCATCGTGACTAAAATGACAACGCATAACGTATCCTTCTTGGCGTTCAAGATAACGGATAATTTCTAACTTTTTGCTGAAATCAACAATAAACATCATAAAGCCACCACCACCTGCACCTGAAACTTTTCCAGCATAAGCACCAAGTTGCATCACATCATTATAAATCTTATCTATATTTAAATTAGATACTTTAGTAGATGTTTTTTTCTTACTTTGCCAAGAATGAACAAGGCATTCCGCAAAGCCTTTAATGTTGCCTTTTAAAATATGTTCCTTCATCACAAAGGCCATGTCTTTAATATCCTTCATGGCATCAAGATTATTCTTATTTGTTGATGTTACTTGAATTTGGTCTTGAATAATTTTGTCTGAATCGCGTGATACGCCAGTATAAAAAAGCACTAAAGACGATTCAAGTTCAGCCAAAGTTTGGGGCCTTATTCTTAAAGGGTTTACAATAACTTTATCGTTATCATAAAATTCCATAAAATTAACGCCCCCAAAAGCGGCAGCGTATTGGTCTTGTTTTCCACCATCAAGCTTTAAATCAACACGTTCAATTTCATAAGCAAGGTGGGCAATATCATATTCACCAAGGGGTAAGTTAAAATGTTCAACATAAGCGTGAAGCATTGCTACAACAAGGGTAGAAGATGACCCAAGCCCAGACCCCGGGGGGGCGTCACAAAATGTCGCAATGGAGATAGGGGGGGGGGTATTATTTAAAAAATCACGAACGATACGTCGATAGACACCTCGGTGAAGGCGAAGCCCTTCATCATTTAATAAATCTGATGTCAAAAACTGTTCTTTTACTTCAAAATCAAGTGCATTAAAGATGATTTCATTATTGTTCAAATCTTCAATAGTACAGTATGCATAAAGACTAATTGTAGCATTTAAAACGGCCCCGCCATAAACATCACAAAAAGGGGAAACGTCGGTCCCCCCCCCTGCTAGCCCCAACCGAAGGGGTGCTTTTGATCGTGTAATCATCAACCTTTACCCCTTTTTGGCGTAGCCCTTTAAGATTAACATATCTTCCACCAACTCCATCAACGCATGCCCTGCTGTAATGTGCGCTTCTTGAATGCGCCCTGTATCGGATGATGGCACAACAAAAGCCAAATCACATTTTGAAAGGGCGGGTTCTCCATCTTTGGCGCCCCCTAAAAAGCCAAGCGTTTTGATACCCATTTCTCTAGCAACATCAAAAGCCTTTAAAACATTGGGCGAACGCCCTGATGTTGTAATACCTAAAACCATATCTCCTTGCTTACCAAGGCCGCTTAAATTCCTTGAAAAAATTTCATCAAAACTATAATCATTCCCACACGCTGTAAGGCTTGACACATCTGTCGCAAGGGATAGCGCTGGAATGGAGCGTCTATTAACATGGGGTCTTAAACGCACAAGAAGCTCTGCCGCTAAATGTTGCGCGTCAGCAGCAGAGCCACCATTGCCACAAAAATAAAGCGTTCCACCTTCTATAATGTGCTTTGTTATAAGGTCTGCCATATCAACCAAAACAGACAAACAATTTTGTTCAATAATCTTTTTTTTAAGCGCAATCGACTGATTAAAAAGTTCCAAAACACGGTCTTTTGGTTGTTGTCTTTCGATCGTACAAGACGGGTTCATAATTTTTTAAATCCTTTCAAATTTAAATATGTTGGAAGATATATTTTGGCTTAAAAAGTGAGGTAGATATGTCCTCTTCTTTTGTAATTCCACTTAAGACGAGAGCACTATCCACACCAAAACCAATTGCCCCTTTAATATCTGTTAAAAGGTTATCACCAACACCCAATATTTTATCTTTTGAAAAAGATACCATATTTTTTGATAATTCTTCAAACAAGTATTCATAAAAATTAAGAAAAGGCTTTCCAAAATATAAAACCTCCCCCCCTATTTGTTCATATGCAAAAGCTAAAGACCCTGCCGATAAATCATAAAAATCACCATGCATGGCCCCTAAGTCAGGGTTGGAACAAATCATTGGTAATTTCTTTTGTTTTGCATATGTTAAACAATCAATATAAGAACTTAGTGGCATGTTATTAAGACCTGTTAAAAGAATAAAATCAGCGGTCTCTATGTCCTCAACGCAATCCATTGTTAAATCTTTTAGAATGTTTTTTTCATGCTCTGGCCCTATAAAAAAAGCTCTTTTAAAAGGGGATGTTTTTAAAAAATCATGGCCCATTTGACCCGATGTCATTAAAAAATCATAAAAATCTGGTGTTAAGCCTTTTTTTGCTAAATGTTCCTTACTATCGTGAATAAGCCTTGGTGAATTTGACAAAAGCGCTATTTTTTTATTCTTCTTTTTAAGGGTTAAAAGGGTCTGTAAAGTCCAAGGAAAAAGATCTTTACCGTTGTGCAAAACGCCCCAAATATCCAGGATGAAAAGATCATATAAATCAACAACATTTAAAAAAATTTTCAAAATCCCCTACCCTAATGAAATTCATATGCACTAAGCTTATATCATCTGAGACAGTATGCAAGTTTTAAAAATTTAAAGAAGGAGACTGTTTGATCTTCCAAACATCAAATCTTTAATTTATACGGAGCATAAACGGGGACTTTCTTAAGAGAACCTTAACGAAAAAGCTCATTTTGGACATTCTTCGTGTTCTGAGGGGCCCCCACAGAAACCCAAATCGATCACGGCCCCCACCTCCTCCACCACGAAACAATAGCAACCCAACCGGTGATTCGGTAACCTTGAAACAAGGTACTATTCAACGGTTATCAAAGTATATTGCGCTTTGAAGATGTGTGTATATAATAACCTTGATATCGAGGTTTATTATGCCACACGAACAGGTGTGTAAGATTTCTTTCGGTCTGGATCTCCTTTCCTAACTTGCTAATGTCAAGGGATCGCTCTTAATCCCTTCCCGCCTGATGCGTCTTACATCTTTAATATAGCAAAAAAATCTTAAAAAAAGGTTAATTTTTGAAGCAACAAAAATTGCACACCACATTACCTGATCATTTTGAGCTTACATTTAAACACTTAATTACGATAAAGTATGAAAAGAAAAAGCTTATAAAAAATGATGATGATTAAAAACTTCCATAATTTTAATTTTTCTGCCTATATAGAGCTTTCAAGATTTTTAAAGCCAACAGGTTTTTTATTACTTTGGATCCCTTGTCTTTTTGGACTCAGTTTTTTAAACCTTTCTTTACAAGATTATATATTTAAAAGCCTTATCTTTCTTGTTGGTGCTATTTCTCTTCGAACAGTTGGCTGCATTATTAACGATATCCTTGATCGTGATTTTGATAAACATGTCGAAAGAACAAAAAATAGGCCCCTTGCAAATGGTTCATTAAATTTAAAACAAGCTTTAATATTTTTAATTTTTTGTCTTATTCCTGGCTTTTTTGTTTTTCTAACATTGCCAAAACACAATCAATATATTGCAATTTTAAGCTTACTCATTGCTGTTATTTACCCCCTTTTTAAAAGATTTACATATTTTCCACAAATAATTTTAGGCATTGCATTTAACAGTGGTATTTTTATTGTTGCTTACGGTTATATTGATTTTCCTTTTCTAATGTTTATTTACATAGGAAGTATTTTTTGGACTTTAGCTTATGACACGATTTATGCTTTTCAAGATGAAAAGGACGATTCTATTATTGGCCTAAAATCAACCGCTGTATATTTTAAAAAACATCCTAAAAAGATTATTACATTCTTTTATTTTATGTCTTTTTTCTTCTATATGTGGGTTACTTGCTTTACAGATACTTGTGCAACAGCGTATGTAACACTTTTAATATTTATCATTCTTCAAATCAAAAAATGGGATCCTAAAAACCTTAAAAGCTGCCTTAGTTTTTTTAAACTCAATGTTGTGATAGGCCTTTTTATAACACTAATTTTTAAGTTTTTATCCCATCCCTAATATACAAAATTTATTTCTTAATGTAGAATACCAATTATCGTTCTTATTGTGCATGATTCTTTTCTTATGACAACAATTCAAATTACAGAAGCGGCAGCCCACCAAATTATGGACGTTGCAAAAAAACGCAATAATCCCTCTCTTTTTCTAAGGCTTATCGTTGAAAGTGGTGGTTGTTCTGGTTTTAAATATATTTTTCAATTTGAAGACACTTTAAAAGAGGATGATTTAACCTTTCAAAAAGATGACGCTGTCATCGCAATTGATAATGTTTCCTTTACGCTTCTTGATGGTTCTATAATTGATTATCACGAAGATTTATCAACGCAGCAATTTGTTATTAAAAACCCTAATGCTGGTGTAAAGTGTGGGTGTGGTAATTCTTTTGGGATTTAAGACAAAATGAAGATGTTACCTCTTGAAGGTGAATACTATTTTTTAAGATTATTAAACACATTACGCCCATATTGTTGGCTGATTTTTATATCTTTAAGTTCTCTTATTGCTTCTTTAGTTTTAAACAAAGTAACAAACGGTATTATTTTTCCACTTTTTTTCTTAAACCTGCTTTACAACCTTGTTCAACAAGGTGGTAGTCATAAAGAAGATATTGGTTTTGTTATACTAAACGGCCTATTGTATGACCTTTTTAGTGGTCTTGCACTATACATCTTTACACCTCTTTTTTTAATTTTATATATGGGGCTAAAAAGTCTTCAAAAACATATTTTTCAAAAAACCTTTTTAAAAAACTGGTTAAATTTTTTATATTTTTGTTTAGCTTGTGCGTTTATTCAATTTATTTTTTATACATTTTTTTATGATCATTTATATTTTTACGCTCTTCTTTACTCTTTAAAAAATGCAGCCCTTGTGGTGATTATTTTTCCGTTTTTAAATTTAAAAATCTATCCATAAATGATAAAGAATGGGGGGACATTTGATTTTAACATGTCATTTTAAAAATGTCACCATCTGACGATATTGACCTTTGGCACAGGATTTTAAAAGATATAACGCCATTAAATCAAAAAAAACATATACAAAAAGAAACGTTTTCTAAAAAAGTTTTTTTTGAAGAAATGCGAAAAAGGCGAACAGGTGAAACCCCCCTCATTTTAAACCAACCAAATTTAAAAGTTTTGCACGAATCTAAAAAATATTTTGAAAAAAAACAAATTCAATTAAAAATAGATCTACATGGATTGACCTGTGAAAAAGCAAATCATGCATTAGAAAAGTTTTTCTTTAATGCACAAATGCAAAATATTAAAACCGTTTTGGTCATAACAGGTAAAGGTAAACCAAAGTCAGAAGATTTTACAATAAAAGAAACTGAATTTGGCATTCTAAGAACATATGTTTTAGACTGGATAACGCATCATGAAAATTTCATCGTTGCATATTCTAACGCCGAACAAAAAGACGGCGGATCTGGTGCTTTTTATGTTCATGTTCGAAAACTTTAAAATTGATAAGGCGTACCCTTATTGAAGCATCTTGTACTTTTCTTAAAAGCGCTTCCTAGCGCAACTTTAATGTTGCAAGGCCAACAAGTGCTAAAATGGTTGAAATAATCCAAAAACGAATCACAATCGTTGCTTCCGCCCATCCTTTTTTTTCAAAGTGGTGGTGAATCGGCGCCATTAAAAAAATGCGTTTCTTTGTCATTTTATAATAGCCCACTTGTAAAATCACAGAAACAGCTTCAATCACAAAAAGCCCACCGATGATTGCTAAAACAATTTCATGTTTTGTAATAACGGCAACAATCCCTAAAGCACCACCCGCTGCTAAAGATCCTGTATCGCCCATAAAAACTTTTGCAGGTGGGGCATTGTACCATAAAAATCCAAGGCCAGCACCAACCATACTGCCTAAAAAGATGGCAATTTCGCCTGTGTTTGCCACATGGTGAATTTGTAAATAGTTTGAAAAAACACTATTACCAACAAGGTAGGAAATAAGCGCAAAACACATACAAGCAATAATAACAGGAACAATTGCTAAGCCATCTAAGCCATCTGTTAAATTAACAGCGTTTGAGGAGCCAACAATCACAAAAATGGCCCATATACTAAAGAACATGCCAATATCAAGCGTAAAGTCTTTTATAAAAGGAAAAGCTATATGGTTCGCTATTTTTGAATGCGTATACGTATTTAAAAGGTACAAAACCCCTAAAACCAGCAGTGTCTGAACAATGAGCTTTCCCCTTGCAGATAAGCCGTCATGCGAACGTTTTGTAAGTTTTAAATAGTCATCATAAGCACCAAGTCCACCAAATCCTATCGTAATCACCAGAACAGCCCAAACATAAACATTTGTAAGATCCGCCCAAAGAAATGTGCTAACCGTTACACAAAAAAGAATCAACACCCCCCCCATAGTAGGGATTCCTTTTTTGGTTATAAGGTGTGATTCAGGGCCATCGGGGCGAATGGGTTGGCCTTCTTTTTGCTTTTTTTTGAGCCACTTAATAAATTGATTGCCAAACGTAAAACTTAACAGAAGAGCCGTTAAAATAGCCCCCCCCGTTCGAAATGTTAAGTACCTAAAAAGGTTAAATCCTTGAAATAAATCAGTATGATGAGACAATAAATTATAAAGCATCTATAGTATCCTTTAAGGTTTTAGCAATTGCTAAATAATGTAAAGATATGGGGTGAGAAGGGTCAAAAACAGATAAAGGTGTTCCCGTATCGGATGTTTGCTGAAGATCTAAATTTAAAGGGATTTCACCCAAATAAGGAATGTTTTCTTGGCTTGCAAATGCTTTTAAGTGGGATGTCCCAAATATATTGGACGTTTCATTACAGTGCGGACATTCAAAAGTGCTCATATTCAGTAAAAAGCCTAATGTTTTCACCTTCATTTTTTCAAACATATTATAGCCCCGTTTAGCATCCGCAAGGGCTAAATCTTGAGGGGTTGAAACAATGATTCCACCGCTTAAAAGGAGTTTTTGGAGTAACGTTAATTGCACATCACCTGTACCTGGGGGAAGATCAATAATTAAATAATCAAGATCACCATTTATGTCCCAAGCAACGTCATAGAGGAATTGTTTTATGGCTTGCTGAACCATTAACCCTCTCCAAATAATGGCATCATCATTCACTAAAAAGCCCATTGATAATACCAAAGCCCCTTTATAATTAAGGGGCACGATATATTTTTTGCCCTCCCTTTCAATTAAAGAGGGTTTGTCATAGAGGTTTAAAAGAATCGGTAAAGAGGGACCATAAATATCCGCATCCAAAATGCCCACTTTATACCCTAAGGATTGAAGTGAAAAAGCAATATTAACCGCTGTTGTTGATTTGCCAACGCCACCCTTACCAGAGGCAACAGCAATGGTACGACGAACATTTTTTAAAGGAAGTGCAAAATTTACAGACATAAAATCCCTTTATGCAGCACTTAAAAGGGAATTTAAAGATTGAATCTGGCTTAAAACAGTTGCATCAATACGCAAATCATCCGTTTTAATTAAGATTCCCCCTAAAATTGAAGGATCAACACTAAAGTCTATTAATAATTTTTCATCAAAAAATTGAGCTAATAGTTCCTCAATTCCTTTTTCTTGTTCCTTTTTTAAAACATCTGATGATACAACATGAATGGACTTAATGTTATGCAATCCATTCCAAAGCGTTACATAACATCGATAAACATCCCTTAAAATGTTGAACCTGTTTTTTAAGACAAGCAGTTTTAAAAAATTTGTAAACTCTTTTTGTAAGCCCAATTTATCCCGCATAACATCCATAAAATCGATAACATGCTTTTTACTAAGGTAGGGCGAATTGAGTAATAATTCAGTAGATGCATCATACCCAATTGCACGAAGCGTTACCTTAAAATCTTGTTCAAATGACTGATTTGAAGAATTTAAAAGAGCCGATGCATACCGTCCAGGAAGTGAAAAAAAGAGAGAAGAAAATGATTTACCCATACACAATCGATATTAATGAACGATAAAAGTATTATAGCTTTTTCTGATTTCACATTACAATTTTAAAATTGGAAACAAGTCGTAAAAGCTTTTTTACCAATAATTAAGACTGCATGATACTTTTGAATAAAATTATAACTTAGACAATAAGGGCCGTCATAGATTAAGATAACTTTAAAATCAACAATGCCTTAGAAACAATGTTTAACAATCTTTATGCTATAGACATTAATCTCCCCTATCTTAAAACACTGGGGGATGGCATTGTGAATCGTTTTAATCAATCAGAACGCCCTTATGTTTCTCTTCTTTTACCAAGTGAACGGGCTATTTTAAACTTTCAAACAGCCTTTATTCAAAATCATCAAAACGACGTTTTACCAAAACTTTATTCTTTTTCTGCATATTTTTTAAAAATAGCGCATCAAAATGGTCACTTTTTTGAAACAATATCTTCTCTTGAACGGTTTCATGTTTTATTTAACCTTTTAAAAGCAAAACTTAAAAATGCATCAATCGACCATGTTAAAACGCTTACCTTTGAACTTATATCCTTAATGGATGAGGTTTATCTCTCTTCAAAAACAAAAAATGATCTTTTAAATGTTTTATCTTTTTCAAAATCAACAACGCCCCATACAGCGCTTTTGTTTGACGTTGTCAAAAATTATAAGAACTATCTTAAAGATAAAAATATATATGACGAAAAAGAAGCTTTACAAAAAATGTGTTCTATAACAATAGAGC
>JAGOTX010000018.1 GCA_018061565.1 Pseudomonadota bacterium | reverse complement strand
TTTCTTTTTTGTGTTCTAATAAAGAAGTTGAATCTTCTGTAATAATTTTATTAGGAAGAAGTTCATTATTCATATTTTCTTTTTTTTCAGGTGCGAGTGCTACTTGAACTATTTTTAAATAAACACGTTGCTTGATTTTATCTTCAAGGACTTGTTCAATTATTTCCTCAGCTTTTGGATCATAAAACTTAACGCTTATGACAGATTCAGCGTGTATATGGTCTTTATGAAATGAAATGGAAAATTTATTTAAATAATGTATTTCTTTTTCAAAATAATTCGCAATAGCGTTTTTAACGATGTTGACTATATAAGATTGATAGGCAATGTTTTTTAACGAAATAGTGAGTGGGATTGATAGGATTATTAATACAGTAAGGATTGATATTCCTTGCCATATTTTCAATTGTTTTTCTCCACTTCTTTTAAAGTTATATATTTTACAAACTAAAAACATGCTAATGATAACAGCAATAAAGTTGGTAAGGAATAGAAAGGCTGAACCTTTCATAATATCAAAATTTAGAACTGCAAGCCCAAAGCCAAAAACGATTAGTGGTGTCAGTAATGCAGTTGCAAGGGCAACGTTTGAAGCCGCTAAAGATTTCCTTCTTATATAGCCGTATGCGGAGCCAATTCCAGATAAAATGGCAATAATAAGATCAAATAAATTTGGATTTGTCCTTGCTATTATTTCTTCTGTAATATTTGCAACGGGAGACATGTTAACTATTAGGTATGAGACAAGTAGAATTAAAACGACACCCGTAAGGAAACATTGAATGCTTTCAATCATTTTCTGTGCGTCAACAATTGCACAAGAAAATGCAAATAATACAACTGGTGACATTAAAGGGGAAATAAACATTGAGGCGATTATAACAGGTGAGGAATTAGCTAAAAAACCAAGAACACCTATCCCTGCTGCAATAATAATATACAGCAAAAATTCAGAAGTTAATTTACCTTCTTCATAGATAGACTGAATAACTTCTTTATGGTCTATTCTTTTTTCAAATTTAAAAATTTTTCCCTCCATTTAGTAATGTCATATAAATTTTTAGCAATAATTAATTTAAATGTAAAGAATAATCTGATTATTCTATAAGTTGAGTAGATGTTAGACTATAATAATGAATGAGGCTATGGAAAACTCTTACACGTTTTCCACAGCTAAATCACTGGACAAAAATCATCTTCACTGCTGGATGGATTACCCCTGAAAAATAGGACACAGTATTATGAGTCTGTGTTAAAAGAAAAGAGGAACCAAAATGACACGAAAAACAACAACCTATATAGAAGAATTTAAAAAGGAAGCTGTTGACTTAGCTTTAAAAGCGGAATCTTTAACAACAACACGTCTCAAGATATAATCCTTTTAAAACTTAAAATCATTCAAGGATATATTACCTTTGTTGAGATTTAATAACATGTTTTTGTAAAGTGACTTTACTTGTTAAAAATAAATTTCTTAAAATAATCATTGTTTAATTTGTTTTATTCCTATATAGTGTAGAAAATTATTAACAAAAGGTCTTAAAATGAAAAAATTATGTGTGTTGTTGTCAGCATTAAGTGTTGCTAAAGCAAGTGAAGCATTCTTAACAGGTGCTGATGCTGTAAAATTGTTAAATCGTAACGCAGGTGTTTCTTGTGCTGTTATTCCTGGGATTGAAAGTGATGTGCTTTTTTCAGTTAAAAATATGACAGAAGAAAATAAGAACGTTTATGTGACTGTAAAAATGCAAGATGCATATGGCGAATGTTCAAAGTATTTTTCTGATGAAGCTTTGCTTCCTGGTCAGGTTTTTTCTGTTACAAGAAGATCATTAGGGGATGAATTCAATTCATATCAGGCAGCTGCAGATGGCGTTCGTTTAAAAGGTATTTTAGTTCAAGAAATTAAACGTCTTGCAGGTGAAGAATATGATAGAGGTGTGAACGTTTATGAAGGGCGTATTGGAGCCGTTGTTGAGCTTTCTTAAAAAAGTAACAAGAAAGTAGCATAACTCAAGAGTTATAAAAACATCTTTTTTATATTGCGAAAAAGAGTCCCTTGTGGCATTCTAGTCCAAGTTGTGCCGTGGTAGCTCAGTGGTAGAGCACACCCTTGGTAAGGGTGAGGTCGAGAGTTCAATCCTCTTCTACGGCACCATTTTTCTTCATTTTAGGGGAGACTTCCTTTCAATATTTACGCACTTCAAACCCAAGATCCGATTTTAGCGAACGCTCTTTTTAATGAAAAGAATCGCCAATCTAATCAAATAGAACTGATTGCCTCTGAAAACATCGTCTCAAAAGCTGTTTTAGAAGCACAAGGGTCCGTTCTTACAAATAAATATGCTGAAGGTTATCCTGGCAAGCGTTATTATAACGGGTGTGAATTTGTTGATATAGCAGAATCTCTAGCAATTGAAAGACTCTCTAAACTGTTTGATGTTCAGTTTGCAAATGTTCAACCCCATTCAGGGGCGCAAGCGAACACAGCAGCCTTTTTTGCCCTTTTAAACCCAGGCGATACCTTTTTAGGCATGAGCTTAAATTCAGGTGGCCACTTAACCCATGGCGCAAAAGTAACTCTTTCTGGGCGTTGGTTTAATGCAATTTCTTATGACGTTGATCCCATAACGCATCTTATCGATTACGACTTAGTTTTAAAACTTGCAAAAGAACATAAACCCAAACTGATTATTGCTGGTGGATCCGCTTATCCAAGATTTATTGACTTTAAACGCTTTCGGGAGATTGCAGATGAAGTTGGCGCCTATCTTATGGTGGATATGGCCCATTTTTCAGGACTTGTTGCAGGTGGCGTTTTTCCCTCTCCTATCCCATATGCGCATGTTGTCACATCAACAACCCATAAAACACTGAGAGGTCCACGCGGTGGAATCATTTTAACAAATGATGAAGCCTTAGCTAAAAAAATAAACTCTGCAGTCTTTCCTGGTATTCAAGGTGGCCCCTTAATGCATGTGATTGCAGCAAAAGCTGCAGCATTTTTAGAAGCCCTTCAGCCGAGTTTTAAAGTCTATGCAGAACAGGTTGTTAAAAACGCAAAAGCATTAGCAGACTCTTTAATTCATGAAGGCTTAGCACTCAGCAGTAATGGTACAGATAGCCATTTAATGCTTGTTGATTTAAGGCCTTTTGGCGTTACAGGTCTTGATCTTTGTACATTAATGGAAAAAGCACATCTTGCGTGTAACAAAAACAGTATTCCTTTTGATACCACCCCCCCCTCCATAACGGCAGGCATTCGTATTGGCACACCTGCATGTACCACACGGGGATTTAAAGAATATGACTTTAAACAAGTTGGTAAGTGGATTGCAGAACTTGCTTTTTCATTAAAAAACGGCACAAGCGATGTTTTGGCTCAAAAAATAAAAGCCGACGTTATAAACCTATGTGAAAAACACCCCCTTCCTTACTAACTTTATTTTAAGCGGTTAAAATTCTCATATCAAAATCTTAACCTTATGTCACCCCTGCGCAGGCAGGGGGCCATAAAATCCTTGTATATCAAGGATTTTAAATTATTAATTTGAGGATTCCTGCCTTTTCTGACATGACAACTCTCATTTTGCAACATTCTCAAATGCCTTATTTTTGGCATATTTCTTGCAGATTTCATATAGCACCACATAAATTATGAAAAGGCATGAGTTTAATGAAAGATTTTATGATTAGATTTTTCTTTATCTTCTATATGCCAATGTTAAGTGCAACGCAGTGGTGTGAATATCATTTTCAAAAAACAGAAGAAGCATACGCTATTCCAAAATCAACATTACATGCCATAGGGATTACAGAATCTGGCAAATATATAAAAAAAAAAGGCATCATTGCTTGGCCTTGGACAATTAATATCAATGGAAAAGGCTATCAATTTCCAACAAAACAAAAGGCTGTTATGGCTGCAAAATTTTTAAAACAATCAGGGTACAATAGCTTTGATGTGGGCTGCATGCAAATTAACATGATGCACCATGAAGATGCTTTTGATTCTTTGGAAGATGCTTTTGAGCCTGAAAAAAATGTGGCCTACGGGGGATATTTTTTATCAAACCTAAAAGAACAACTGGGATCTTGGAAAAAAGCTGTAGGGTATTATCATAACGCCAATCCATCTTTCCATATTCCATACCAAAAAAAAGTTTATTCATTTCATGAACGTCTCAATGGTAATCAATTAATACCTTTCATCCCTTTAGAGACAGATTTTTCACTGCTTCAAACAAGTATGCAAAAACGTTTTTTAGATGCAGAATCTATTTATTCAGCCTCTTTTAAAAAAGACAAAGAAGCACAAAAACAATCCATAAAAGTTTTACCTATTGTAAAAATAGCCCCCTTTAACTTTAAAAAGAATCATGAATTCCAAAGACTCAACACACTCTATAAAAATAATAATCCATCACAAAAATCCCCTCAACCTAAAATCGTTTCAAAAAATGGTGGTAAATTTGACCATATTAACACAATGCGCGTAAAGCATTTTCTCTATTCACCCATTCAAAAAACGGAACGATAAATTTTAATTTTAAATTTTCGAATAAACTTATACGACCAGCACTAAAAAAGAATGGAAATAGTTATTCGTTTATGATACAGTTCAAGATATTATTGCAAAAAAAGGACTTATTAATGAAAAGAACATTTCAACCAAGTGTAATCGTTCGCAAGCGTCGTCACGGTTTTAGAGCAAGAATGGCAACTGTTGGTGGTCGTCGTATTATTGCAGCAAGACGCTCACAAGGCCGCAAGCGCTTATCCGCATAAGATAGCTAATATATGAAATTTGTACGCCTTAAAAAACGCGCTGATTTTTTAGCAGTTTCTAAAAAGGCATACAAAGTTAGAACGCCTGCATTTACATTACAAATTTGCTTATCAGAGGGTGACAAAACATCTGAAACAGCAAACAGAGTTGGCTTTACCGCCAGCAAGAAAGTTGGTAACGCTGTTATTCGAAACAGATGTAAAAGGCGCCTTCGCGCATTAATTCCAGAACTTTCTTCTGATCCTCAAAAAAATAAGCAGTTTTTTGATATAGTTTTAATTGCCCATAAAACTTTACCTGATTTTCCATATTTACTTCTTAAAAATGATTTTCTTTCTGCCGTCAAAACGGGTATGAAAAAAACAAGCAAATAGAAAAAAATATCATTTTATTAACTAAAAAAACTCGACACGTTTATATTTTTTTGATAATGTTAACAGCATCAGGGCGCCTAGCTCAGTTGGTAGAGCAACTGACTCTTAATCAGTGGGTCGTAGGTTCGATTCCTACGGCGCCCACCACTTAAAACAAGAATACTACTTTATGCCAATCTCCATTGATAATGTAAAACAAATTATAAGTGATGCCCTTCCTGGATGTGATATAGAATTAACCGATCTTGCAGGTGATAATGACCATTATCAAGCTACAATATACGCAAGTCAATTTAAAGGACTATCCATGGTACAGCAACATAAACTTGTCTATGACGCTTTTAATGGACGCATGGGAACAGATCTTCATGCGCTTTGCCTAACAACAAAAATTAAGGAAATTTAAAATGTCTGACCTTTTTGACCAATTTAAAAAAGATATATCTGAAAATAATATTGTTCTTTACATGAAAGGGACTAAGGATTCTCCAAAATGTGGTTTTTCAACGGCTGTTGTAAAAGTATTAGAAAATCTAGGTCTTGAATTTAAAGATGTGGATGTCATGGAAGATGACCGCATTCGCGAAGGCATTAAGCAATTTACTAATTGGCCAACACTTCCTCAACTTTATATAAAAGGTGAATTTGTCGGTGGATGTGATATCGTCCGTGAGCTTTATAAAAATGGTGAACTTCAAGAAATCTTTAAAAAACACAATCTTCTATAGTTTTTCAACAGGAGCTGGATGTGCCCTTTTCTTTAAAAGAAAAATTGTTAAGTTATACATCTTCTTTTGAAGAAGAAGCATTGTATAAGAATCAAATGCTTACTTTTTTGGATAAACATTCAGACTGTTTTGAAAGGTCTTGTATAGAAGGTCACTTTACAGGCTCAAGCTGGCTATTATCAAAAGATCATAAGAAAGCACTGATCCTTCATCATAAAAAACTTAACCAGTGGCTTCAACTTGGTGGCCACTGCGATGGCGATACCAATGTTTTAAACGTTGCCATTAAAGAGGCACAAGAAGAATCAGGCATATTAGGAATCAAGGCCTTATCAGAAGATATTTTTGATATTGATATCCATAAAATTCCTGCACGCAAAAACGAGCCTGAACACTTACACCTTGATGTCCGATTTCTTCTTCATGTTGTCTCAGATGAAGAATTTATCAAAAATGAAGAGTCAAATGCGCTTAAATGGATAGACTTGAACGAAAAAGACTATCCAGAAAGTTTGGAGCGTATGATCAAAAAATGGGCAAATTTGGCCTAAAAGTTAACATTTACAACTTGCCTAAATATTAACCAATGCTCAAAAAATTCTTACATTTTTATTGTTGAGCACTTCTTGCTAACAATAAAAATCCTTTGTTTGCTGATTTTAATGAAAATATGACAAAAAATGGAAAATTTGCAAAAGTCATTATCATCGCATATAGCCCCATAACAAAATTAATCTTTTTTTAAGATTCTCATGATAATATAAAATATAGTTTAATTAAGGATTTTTATTAATGATTAAGGTTATTAAAAAATTATTTTTGTTCCAGATATCTATATTTTGTATTTTTTCCAGTATAGCATTATCACAAACAATAAAAAATGAAGATTTTAAAATAATTAAAGCTAATCCCACATGGCATGATGGCCAATTATATGGAACAGATATTGAAGCAATTCAACCTTTGAAGCAAACAAATCTTGAACAAAATTATTTTCTTGAAAAAGTAGTAAAATATCTTGAAAAGATGATTGAATTACCAACAATAACCAAAGAAGAAAGAAAAAACAGAATTGAGCATTTAAATCTCATAACAAACAACGAGAAGAAGGAAAAAGAAATTGATGGATTTTGTTTTGGGCTATCAGCCTATTGGGCATATGCTAAGAATCTTTCAGATTTAACGACAGATGAAATTTCTTTAGATTCTAGCAATTTTTTTAATACTATATATATAAAAATTCTCAACTTAAAAGATGCCGATTTTGAAAGTGAAGATCCTGATGTTAATCCGACGCGGCCCGGAAAATTTCATAAAGAAGTTGAACACTTTTTAAGCACTCTTATTTATTTTCAAAAATATCGCATGTTGCATTTATTTTTTGAAAGTACGATACCAGGTAGCAAGAAAAAAACTTATTTTTTAACAGACGATGAAGAAAACAATCAACAAAGACAACTTATGCAATATGATGTTTTTAATTCTTTAAAAGATTCATTGGGGCGAAAATTTGAAGAACGTTTTAATGATATGAGGTATTTTGAATTAGACAAGACACAATTCAAGGAAAAGTTAAAAAATCAACTTGTTAAAAATAGAACATTATTTATTGCTTTTAGAGGTGAAAAAGAAGCACATGTGATGAGTATATTTATTGATAAAAAAGGATATCACATGTACGATTCTAACGAAACACGGGGAGAAATTATCGTAAAAAAAACAGAGGATGCAATTACATATTTGTGGTACAGAATGTGTTTTACTGGTAAACCTATTAACCCATACGCTTATCAAGAAACTTTTAAAGTTCATATTTTAAGCTATGAAGTTGTTGAGCCAAAAACCTTAGATAATATCGGTTATACGAGTATAATGGACCCAATGATTCAACATGAAATTCGTCGTCAAAATGCTAACCTTTTGGATTTTTCAATTATCAAAAAGGACCTTAATTTTCTAACAAAAATTGTAGATTTTTGCATCAAAAATAATATTCCTTGTAGGGACACTGTTCGTATGACAGCTGCGTATACTTCCGATGGAAGTTATAATTCACGACGATTAATGTTACAAACAATGAAAGCGGAAGAATTAGATCAAATCAATCGATTCAAGGGGGAAACATGGCAAGAATATTTGATTTCTATTCAAAACATAAAAAGCATTCAATTGAATAAAAAACCATTAAATGACCATGGATGTGTATTGTTATTAAAAAATGTTTTTATAAACAAGCAGCCTTCTCCTGAACAAAAAAATCATTTTTCTATTTTTTGTGATATTAAATCCTCAATAGAATTTGCTTTGAAAAATAGAAAATATGCTCCGATACTCGGACTTGTTAGTTCTGATGTTTTAGGAAGAGGTAATATATCTTCTGCGCCAAAACTTCCAATGACGCTCGAAAGCTTAGAAATAGATGATTCTATAATACGACAATATGGAGGGGTATCAAACTTTTTTGATAACCTTTACAGAGATTTGATTCCAATATCAGACCAGGTATATTTAAACCATGCGATAAGATTTGTGGAAGAAGATAGAAAAAGTTGGGAAAATAGAATCAACGATTATAAAAAATTTCAAAAGACAATAAATGATTTTGAAACACTTTATAATTCACTTAGAGGAAATTGATAGAAAAATTTGGGGAACAACAGTCTCCAATTATAAAAAATTTTACATCTTTAAAGAACCAAGGTTTCTAATTTTACACTTGGGGTGAATTTCATTGTGCGATATAACAACAATTGAAGGCCTCACGCGTTCTGTAAGGGAACGAACAAAAGGTCTGATTGCTGAACTTGTAACCAAAAGGGGGAATTCACCCATTAATGCTAATCGATCATATTCTTCACCTAAATTTTTCATAAATAAATGGGACTCTATGGGCGACATTGCAATATAACGGTTATCATGGTCCCCAACAATTGATCGTTGATATGCCTCTTCCCATTCTGGCGAAAGGCTTATAATTGACAGCATGCCAAAATCATCCAAATGCGAAAAGCTAATTTGACGCGCTAATCGGTAACGCACGTGTTCTGTTATTGTCATTGTATTTTTAGCAAAAGCTGTTGCTTCTGCAATGCCTTCCAAAATTGTTCCAATATCACGAATTGACACACGCTCTGTAACCAAATTTTGAAGAACACGCTGAATACCACCAACCGTTATATTAACGGGCACAATATCGTTTAGCAGTTTTTTATAAGAATCACTTATATTATCCAAAATTTTTTGAACGTCTGTATAGGATAAAATTTCGCCAATATTGTCTTTTACAATTTCAGCTAAATGTGTTGCAAGAACCATAACAGGTTCAACAATTGTATAGCTTAAACTTTCAGCTTCTGCTTTGACGCGTTCATCAACCCATTTTGCGGGCAACCCAAAACTTGGCTCAATCGTATCTTCCCCAACAAGTGTAATCGGTTTTGCTTCAGGATCCATCACAAGCCAACTATTTGGGCGAAGCTCACCTGACGCGGCTTCAATTTCTTTTACTTTTATGGAGTATGCAAATTGTGAAAGTTGTAAATTATCCTGTAAACGGACGGAGGGCAAAATAATACCAATTTCATTCAACATTTGTTGGCGCAATGCTTTTATTTGATCCGACAACCCTTTAGATTCTGCAGTGCCATCTAAGAGTGGTAAAAGTCCGTATCCAAGTTCTAAACGAATTGCATCGATAGATGCAAGTGTGTTTAAGTTAATATCCTTATATTCAGGTGCTTGAATTGTTTGTGTTGAAGGTGTTGAATGTTTTGCCCCATGTGCCGCACGTTCAGCGTTACGAACCATTTCGTCATATTCTTCTTGCTGTTTTCTAATAGCGTATTGTTGATTGGCAAACCAGGCACCAACGCCCGTTAGAACAGAAAGTGACATAAAAGGCAAAATGGGCAGTCCAGGAATAAGGGCTAAAAAACCAGAAAGAACAGAACTCATACCCAGTGCTGCAGGATAAGCTGAAAGCTGATTAAAAAGCGCTTTATCAGCACTGCCTTCAACACCTGCTTTTGAAACCATCATACCGGCTGCTGTTGAAACAAGTAAGGCTGGAACCTGCGTTACAAGGCCATCGCCTACACTTAAAACAAGGTATGAACGCGCTGCATCTGAAAAATTCATTTTCTGTTGTACAACACCAATAATAATACCACCAATGATATTTATGAGTGTAATTAAAAGGCCAGCAATGGCGTCCCCTCTTACAAATTTTGCAGAACCGTCCATCGCACCAAAAAAATTGGTTTCAGATTCTAGCTCTTTTCGTCTTTTTTTAGCATCTTTTTCATCAATTAACCCAGCAGATAAATCAGAATCAATGGCCATCTGCTTTCCTGGCATTGCATCCAAACTAAACCGTGCTGACACTTCCGCAATACGGGATGAACCTTTTGTAATAACAATAAAGTTTACAATTAAAAGAATTGTAAAAACTATAACACCAATCACAAAATTGCCACCCATAACAAAATGGCCAAACGCTTCTATCACGCGTCCTGCAGCTTGCGTGCCTTCATGTCCATGGCTTAAAATCAACCGTGTTGATGCCACATTAAGCGAAAGCCTTAACATTGTTGCAACCAATAAAACTGTTGGAAATGCAGAAAATTCAAGCGGCTTTTGAATAAAAAGAGCTGTCATTAAAATAAGCACTGAAAATGTAATGGAAAGTGCTAGAGAAAAATCCAACATAAAACGCGGCATTGGAATAATCAAAACCGCCATCACAGTAATAAATGCAAAAGCAAAAATTAGATCTGTTCGACTACCAATTTGATTAACATTAAAATTTTGCAATACATTCTGAAAAGGTGCGGGCATATAAGCCCCTGCAAATGAACTTGCTGGAGCAGCAGCTGACTCTTCTGGACTTTCTGATTCATCTGCCATTTGTTTATCCTATTGCAATATCTTCAGAAATAATTCCTTTTTCTTCATATTCTTTAAGCTTGTTACGAAGTGTACGAATGGAAATACCAAGAATGTGTGCGGCTGTATTTTTGTTGCCTAAACAATGCGTTAGCGTATTCACAATCAATTCCTGCTCAACAGATTCAACTGTTCTTCCCACAATAAGGGAATTTGGAGTCACAGGAGCCGTTAATGTTTTTTTATAGTCACTGCTAAAAATATCACTTGGATAAATAACATCATCCGCCAAAAGAATGGCTCTGTGCATTAAATTTTCAAGCTCTCTAACATTTCCTTTAAAGGGATGGTTTAAAAGCGCATCACACGCTAAGGGATCTAGTTCTTTTAAAGGAATTTCATTAAGCTTTGCATATTTTTCTAAAAAAAATCGGGCAAGGGGCAAAATGTCTTTTGGTCTATTTTTAAGACTTGGCAATTCCAAATTAACCACGTTTAAGCGATAATAAAGATCTTCTCTAAAGTCACCTTTTTGAGTGGCTTCTAACATATTACGATTACTGGTTGCAATGATGCGAATATTGATTTTAACAGGTGCCGTGCCCCCTACCCGATCAATAACTTTTTCTTGAATCGCACGCAGTAACTTTGCCTGCAGACGGGGATGCATTTCTGTAATTTCATCAAGCAAAAGGGTTCCATGATCTGCTTCTTCAAATTTTCCAATGCGCCTTGCCTGTGCGCCTGTAAAAGCACCTTTTTCATGTCCAAAAAGTTCAGACTCTAAAAGATTTTCAGGAATAGCTGCACAGTTAATAGAAATAAAAGATTTATCAGATCTTTTAGAATGGTTGTGAATGTAGCGTGCCATGACTTCTTTACCCGTACCAGACTCACCCGTTAGCAAAACATTTGCTTCACTGGGGGCAATTTTATCGGCCAAGGCAAAAACTTTTTTCATGAAAATATCTTCAACAATAACGGCAGATTCTACTTTTGTTGTTGTTTCAATAAGCGCTGCAATCATTTCAGGGTCTGGGGGCAGAGAAATATATTCTTTTGCGCCATCTCTTATTGCTTGGGCAGCTTTTTTAGGATTATGCGTAATACCACATCCAATAACTTCTAAAGAAAACCGTTCTTCAATTAAAGAAGAAATAAAACTTTTAACGTTTAATTCTACATCAATTAAAGCTAAATCACATGTTTTACCAAGACGAAGCGTGGATAATGCTTCCTCAATAGATGAACAAAGAATAACATTAGCACCCTTTTCAAGTGCAATTTGAGACGCAGACGTTCCCACCCCCCCCAATTGTCCAATGATCATTAAGCGCATAAACGTTTAACCCTTCATAACTCCATAGCGATTTACTCTAAAAACCTTTGAGAATCTTATTCTGGTGGTTTGCCAGTATTTGTCATATAATCATAACTTGAGACCGCTTGTCCTTCAAGTGCACCATCCGCTTTATATTTAAAGACTTTTTGTTCACCTGTTCCAACAGAAAGGGCAATTAAAACATAATCTCTAATAATTTCAACATGTTCTAAGTGTGAATCTTCAAATGTTGCTTTCCATGAAACTTTGTTAAATAAAGATCCAATATTCATCATGCGAACAAGCGACGTTTTTGTAATAATCGTACCATCATGTAATTTAATAAATAAGCTCGGCGTTGACTGATCTAAGGGGACAACGAACCAAATTCTTGATTGATGAACACGCGAACTTGCATAGTTTTGCGTTAACCTATTACCACTAATTTGCCGACGTGTCGCCATTTTAAAACCAAAACAAGGTGTAAACTTATCCTTAGCGTCATCGTCTTGCACTTCTATGGTTGATTCAAAAATTTCATCAAGTCTTAGCATCCACGTCGGCGTATACGTACCTGAATCGACGTCAGATTGAAATAATATATCTTTTAAATCAGGGATTGATTCGCTAAAAGCCGAACTGCCAAGAGGATTATTATAAATCATGTTTTTCTAAATACTTTAATTATTAAACTCCATGTATTATATGGTTCCACGTCCTATTCGATAAAACAAGAAAAAAATATACATTTTATGAAAAATTTATGTAAAATTAGAATAGTTATTAACTTTTTGTAAAGAAATTTAAAATATGGCACGTACTGTCGTTATCGTAGAAGCTAAAAGAACACCAATTGGTGCATTTAATGGACAATTTAAAAACTTGTCTGCAACAACACTTGGGGGGAACGTTCTCAAAAACATAATCAAAAACATATCTTTTTCTATCGATGAAGTTATTATGGGCTGTGTTGTTCAAGCAGGACTTGGTCAAAACCCAGCAAGGCAAGCAGCACTTTCTTCAGGAATGGAATGGAACATCCCCTGCTCTACCATCAATAAAGTGTGTGGTTCTGGTATGAAAAGCGTTATGCTCGGTGTTGATTCTATTTTATCAGGCAGAAATCATACTGTTCTTGCAGGTGGTATGGAAAGCATGACAAATGCGCCCTATCTTTTAGATAAAGCACGATTTGGCTATAAGGCCGGTCACTATAATGTTATTGATGCCCTTTATAACGATGGCTTAGAGGACGCTTATACCCCCCCCCCCTCAAAAAATGGAAAAACATTAATGGGGCAGTTTGCAGATGCCACAGCTAAAAAATATGGCTTCAGCCGCCAAGACCAAGAACAATTTGCAAAAGAAACCTTCCAAAATTATAAACAATCACAAACTTTTATAAAAAATGAAATTGTGCCTATCTCTTTAACGCCTGACGATCCAAATCCCATCATAACGGATGAACCCCCTTTAAAGGTTGATCCTTTAAAATTTCAAAAACTAAGACCCGCTTTTGATAAGGATGGAACCGTAACAGCTGCAACATCATCATCCCTTGCAGATGGTGCAGCAGCCCTTCTTTTAATGGATGAAGAAGAAGCCTTGAAAAGAAATCTAAAACCGCTTGCACGTATTGTTGCACAAGCTGAACATTCACAAGAAGCACAGTGGTTTACAACAGCACCCGTTGGTGCAATACAAAAAGTTATTCAAAACGCGAATTGGTCCTTAAAGGATGTTGACTTATTTGAAATAAATGAAGCCTTTGCCGTTGTGCCAATGGCTGCAATGGCTGATCTTGGCATTGATCGTTCAAAAATAAATGTTTTTGGAGGCGCTTGCACCCTTGGCCACCCAATTGGTATGAGCGGTACACGCATTATTGTAACGTTACTAAATGCATTAAAAACAAAAGGGCTAAAGCGCGGCATTGCCTCAACATGCATTGGTGGAGGCGAAGCAACCTCTATCGCACTTGAAGTTTATTAAGCTTTTTCGTCATGAGATATTCAACCAAAGGAAAAGACATCTAATTTGTACGGCAGCAAGAAAGGATGATGTGTTTTTAGCATATCGAGTTGCGATCCCTCTCCATCTTTTTAGATGAAAAAAAGCATTTGCGAGAAGATGCCTGTATTTATAAATATGCTTATCATAAGATCTTTGTTCTTTTCTATTTTTCTTTGGAGGGATAACAGGATTAATGTTATTTTTTCTTGCGTCATCAATGATTTCATTGGTATCATATCCCCTGTCAGCAAGGAGATTTTGAGCATCTATTCCTTCAATAAGATGGATAGCTTGCTTGCAATCAGCGACGGTACCTGAAATAATAATGGCTCTGACCGGCATACCATACGCATCCACGGCAAGATGTAGCTTCGTATTGAGCTCCCTTGTGTGCGGCTCATATCTTGGGTTACCGCCCCTTGCTTCTGCTGCATGAGGATGGACTTAACGTGACTCGCATCAGTCATAAGCCATTCATAATCTGGATCGACAATGAGTTTCCCCAAAAGATCTTCCCAAATACCTTTATCTCTCCATCTGCAAAATCTTCTGTGCGTATTCTTCCAATCTCCATAATCTGGAGGAAGATCTCTCCAAGGGGAATCCGTTCTTAAAATCCATAATACAGCGTTTATAAATTGGCGATTGTCTCTTGCTTTTTCGCCCCAGCTCACTATTCTGCCTGGTAAATGAGGCTCTAATTTTGACCACGTTTTATCTGATATGTCATGTCTCTTCTATGGGATACTGTCATCTCTTTAAAAAAATAAATTTTCTACAATCATTATAACATACTTCATCTCATGACGACACTATCGAGGTATACTCTTAAATATTAGTAGCGTTTTTATTTTTTAAGAAAACCTTATAAACACAAGGAGCATCTTTTGCAGGACGTAAGTCAAAAGTAAAATAAAGGGTTGGAGTCATATAAGACCGGGGTTCTGAATAGTCTGTTATTTCGTCTTCTGATTCTAAACTAAATTTTCCACCTGAATAGTTACTATAAAATATTAATGGAAACTCACACGTTAACCTTAGGGAACCTTTGGACGTTTTTACCAACCCAATTTCTTCTATATTAATTAGAGGACATTTTAATTTGTACTCATCATTATTTTTATATCGACCAGAGTTTTTAATCACGCCAAATTCTTTTTCTCTTAATTCTTTTCTTTTTACAAAATCAGAAACTGCAGTAATAAATACTTTTGCTTCATTTTCATCTGCATATAAAATTTCTGTATTTATGTTACAACCAAAATTAGACCTTATATCCTCATTCTTTAAATAATATTCTCTTAAAAAGGGCATAATTCTTTCAAATAAATTTTTTCTTATCTCTTCATTTAAAGAATTCCATAGCACACAAAAAGAATAAAATTTTTGATTGATTGTAGATAAGTCTCGATCAAGAATAAAGATTTTAAAAACTGAAAGCGGATCATCATAGTCTATAGAGTCTGGATATAAAA
>JAGOTX010000102.1 GCA_018061565.1 Pseudomonadota bacterium | reverse complement strand
AAGTGTTGATGTTTTAGACTATTTAAACACAAATCTGTTACAACAAGATGATGACCTTGATGCACTAAAAGCACAAACAGATAAAATGCCTGAGAAAAAAATGCAAATTACAAAGGAACAGGGTGCGTTTTTAACATTTCTTATACAGTCTTTTAACATAAAAAATATTCTTGAAATTGGTGTCTATACGGGAACTAGTACATTATATATGGCAAAGGCAATAAAAGATGGCCACATTACAGCAATTGATCGTAATAAAGAATGGACAAAAATAGCACAAAAATTTTGGAAACAAGCGCAAGTTGAAGATAAAATAAGTCTCCACATTGGTGACGCCAAAAATATTTTAAAAAACTTAAAAGATGAAACGTTTGATCTTGTTTTTATTGATGCAGATAAAAAAAATCACCCTTTATATTTTGAAGAATCCTTAAGGCTTTTAAAACCGAAGGGATTTATACTTTTAGATAATATTTTTTTAAATGGCACCATTATAAAAGACCCAAGTGCAGAGCTTTCTAAAACAATGACAGGTTTTTACAAAGCATTAAAAGATGATAGCCGTATTAACCAAACATTTTTGCCCTTCTATGATGGCATGATTTTAGTTTTTAAAAAATGAAAAATGTTTTACCGTATTCTTCACGGCTTACTATTTGTATTATTATTTTTATCTACAGATGCTAATTCAGTCCCTTTTTGGGAAAGCTTAAGGGTTAAATCCCTTGCTTTTTCACGAGGCAAAAATGCAATAATTGCAGCTAACTTTTTATCTGGCATTTGATTGGCAATTGAAAGGAGCGTTGACATATCCATACCTTCAAAAATATGGGCTGCTTCTTTTGGTTTCATTGATGTATAAACAGTCGCAAGTGATTTAATTTTTTTAATTTCTGCATTATCAATCAGTTTTAAATCCTCTTCTATTTTATTTTTTAAATCTGTTAGTGTTTTAATTTTGTCATTAACACGTTTTTCAAGAATGGAAAAATCGATTTCTTTTTTTTGAACAACTTCTTCCCTTTTATCTATTTCTTTTCTTCTTTTTCCAAGTGTTTCTAATATTTTAACATCATCTGATGACGTAATACTTAAAGGGTCAAAAAAAGGTTCTTGTGGTTGTTCTGCTTTTTCGGAATTTTTTGGCTGATCTGCTTGTTGTTTTTGATCCAAAGGTTTAGATTGAGGATCACTATTCATTGATGAATCTTTACTGTTAAAAGCTGAGTTTGAAGCTTTTTCTATTTCTGCCGGTTGATTTTTAGGATCTTCTTGATTCGTTTTTGAATCTGCTTGTGGAGAAGAAGGAGGACTGGCTGTCGATGCAAAAGCTAAATTCCCGCGATAGGTAAATTTAACGTTTTTAAATATTTGAGCAATTTCAGAACCGTTTTTATAAAAATCTAAATAGTCTAGTATTCGAAGTCCAGCATATAAAAAGACGCAAAGCCCAACAAGATAAAAGAATTTAGATGACCCAACAAAAGGTATATCTAATTCTTTAGCAAATAAAGGATAAGCATCATCTAATCCTTTATCTGGGCTTTGCTCTTGATAATTCTTTTTATATTGCTTTGGAATGCCCATTAATGAAGATTCCCCATATTTTTAATGATTTGTTCGTCAATGTACCATTCTTTTCCAGTATTCGGTTCAATCTTTTGGGGTAAAACAAGTGAACCATTCCATTCTTCAAGGTTGTTCATAGATTGACTTTTGAGCATATCAAAATCAATACTTGTTGAACTGTTTTGTATTGTTTCTTTAAAATTTTTAGGAAAAGTTTTTGCAACAACCTGAAATGTTTGATCAAGATCCGCTTGTGTATGACGGGATTCTTCAATTAACGTTTCAAGTTTTTGATGTGCTGTTTCACAATATTGAAGCATCATTTCAAGATCCATTTTTAAATGTTGTGCTTTGGGCACATCATTTTGCAAAATTTCTTTTGTTTGACGCATTTCTTGTCGCATTTGCCCAAGACTGTCAGACATCTTGGTAACATATTGATTAAGCGCTTGTAATGCAGGTTGCAGATTAAAATTAATTTCTTTTAGAGAATTTAATCTTCCATTAAGTTTCCAGCAATAGCTGATAGCACCAATGAGTAATAAAATAATCATGCTATCCATTAAAAGTGTATGTATCATTGTTTAAAGTCTCCCTTGTAGTAAAGTTTCAAGCCTGACAGACACTTTGCCAGACTTTTGTCCAAGTTTTCCAAGCCCGATGAGATGATTTCCACATCTGAGTTCAACAGGATCAGAACTTGTAATATTTAAGAAAATCTTCGTTCCCACTTGCCAATTTAAAACATCAATAAGCGTTCCCATATGGGACGAAAACATTGCTTGAATATCAATATCAGTTTCCCAAAGACGATTCGCTAAGTGGTTTTCCCAAATAGCGTCGCGTCCAAATTTTTCCCCCATGAAGTTTTGAAGCAACAGTTCTCTGACTGGTTCAATCGTTGCATAGGGGAGCATAATTTCAATGTCACCTTGTCTGTCGTCCATAATAAGGCGCATTTTGGCCACTAAAACAGCATTGTTTTCGCGTGCAATTGCTGCAAAGTCTGGATTAATTTCAAGGCGTTCAAAATCAAAATTTATATTTGTAATCGGCATAAAAGCGCTTTTTAAATCAGCCATAAGAACGCGCATCATCCGTTCAATAAGATGTCGTTCAATTGTTGTATAGGGGCGTCCTTCAATTTTTAAAAGTTGACCACGACGATTGCCAAGTAATACATCAACAATTGAGTAAATAAGACTACTGTCAACGAAAATCAGACCTTGGTTATCCCACTCAACGGCTTTAAAAACACCAAGCATTGCAGGAAGGGGGATATTGGTTAGATAATCGCCAAATTTCATAGATATAATTTTACTAAGGCTTATTTCCACATTGGTGGATGTAAGATTTCTAAAAGTTGTAGACATCATGCGCACAAGTCTGTCAAAAACAACTTCCAGCATCGGAAGGCGTTCGTAGTAAACTGTTTTACTTGCTAATAAAACAGATATGCCGTTTTTAACCTCTTCTTTTTGGTTTTCAACAAAAAAATCACCAATCAAATTATCTATTTCAGATTGATCAAGCAATTTTGTAGCATTCACTTCTGACCAAGAATCTGCCTCTTGCAAAGGATCGTCAGCGCTTGCCATTGCTTCCCATTCTTTGGCTTGTCTTTCTTCTTCAGAAAGTTCATCATCCATACCGTTAGAGACTAATTCATTGTCGGATTTTTCAAAATCAGATGATTGAGACTCCAGATTTTCATCTTTTTCATCTGTTGATTTTGCTTCATCTAATAACGAATCGTTATTTTGTAACGTCTCATCTGATGGATTTTCTGTACTACCTGATATTTTTTCTTCTAGATCATCTGAAGGGGGATTATTATCATCATCAATCATTTATTGAACAAGGAATTCTTTTACAAGCACTTCTTTTACCTTAAAGGGCGTTATAACTTGATTTATACGAATTAACAATTCCTGTCTAATTCGCTCGATTCCGGCAGCACCTTGAATATCTTCCACATCCATTTCCCTTAAATATGTCTGAAACTGATCATTAATAAGGGGAACAAAATAGTTAATATGCTCACGTTCTTTTTCATTGGAGATAAGAAGCGTGAAACTTGCTTTTAAAAATGTGTTTTTACCTTTTGGATTTTTTATATTAACAACAGTTTCTGGTAAAGGAAGATAGGTTATTTCACGTGCTTTTTTGGCTCTTTCTTCTTCAGAAATAGCTTCTTCAGATTTATTATTAAAAAGTTTTGAACCAATAGGGCTTAAAAAAACGCCCCCTAAAACAACAACGATAGAACCAATGATTATAAGGGGTTTTAAAATACGTTTTACGTCAAACTTTCCCTTTTTTATTAAAGGCTTTGCGGCTTCAGCTTGACTATTTTCTGTATCTATCTCTTGTTCTTCTGCCATTAAATTTAAACATATTTAATCCAATTATGTTTTAATTTTGACGTATATTTCTTAAGATTTTCTTAACAACAGGGAAATTTTTTCAACAAAAATTAAAAATCCAGATTTTCATAAAATTCAGAAGGAGGGAATCCTGGAACGCGATCTGTGAAAAAGTTTCTAAACGTTGGTTTTGATTTTATGCGCACATACCAATTTTTAGCTTCGATATGGCGGTCC
>JAGOTX010000017.1 GCA_018061565.1 Pseudomonadota bacterium | reverse complement strand
GTTGAAGCATCCCCCCCCCCTAAACCCATTGATTTTAAGATCCTCTTTGAAGATAAGCACGTTCTAGTCATTGATAAACCAAAATGGCTGGTCGTTCATCCTGGTGCTGGCCATATGGAAGATACACTCGTAAATGGCCTTCTTTTCCATTGTGATGATCTATCCGGTATTGGGGGGGTGTTAAGACCTGGCATCGTCCACAGGCTCGATAAAGATACATCTGGACTTATGGTTATTGCAAAGCATGATAAAGTACATCAAAGTCTGTCCCTTCAGTTTCAAGAAAAAGGCAGTGAAAATGGCGTTATTCGCCAATACATTGGCTTTTCTTTTGGGCATCCACATAAAAAAGAAGGGGACATTGAAACCCTTATTGGTCGCCATCCAAAAAATCGGCAAAAGATGAGTGTGGTAAAAGCAAATGGTAAGCTTTCTATCACTCACTATAAAGTTTTATCAAAATATACAACTCCTTTAAACCTTTTGTCATCTAAGATACAGTTTACCCTTTTAACAGGCAGAACCCATCAAATTCGTGTGCATTGTACAGAACTCAAAACCCCTCTTATTGGCGACCCTCTCTATGGAAAGTCGCTCACAAAAAAGGAACAGGAAGCCTTAAATCCTTTTATTGTTCATTTTGACCGTCAAGCACTGCATGCTTGTTTTTTAAGTTTTATTCACCCCATTACAGAAGAAAGACTTTCTTTTGAAAGCATGTATCCAGATGATATGAAAGAGCTTGAAAATATATTAAACTCAAATCATTAAAACAAAAGTCAGGGGCTATCAATGACACTGAATGAGATTTCTATTAATGAAAATGCAAAACCTGTTATTTTAGGCATTGAAGGGGTTGAACTAACGCCTAAAGAAATACATCTTTTTAAAGAATTCCCCCCCGTTGGCTTTATTTTTTTTCAAAGAAACTGCCAAAACAAAGAACAGGTGAAAAAGCTCATAGACGATTTAAAAGATCTTACACAGTGTAATTGCCCTATTTTAATTGACCAAGAAGGTGGCAGAGTCAGCCGCTTAAAAGCCCCTGAATTTAAAGAATATTTAGCACCCTCAACATTTAAAACAACTGAAAGTGCTTACCTTAATGCAAAGACAATGGCTAAAGACTTAAAAGAACTTGGCCTTAACGTTAACTGCACCCCACTTTTAGATTTAGTCTTTAGTGAAACGCATAACATTATTGGTGATCGTTCATTTGGTAATGATCCCGTTTTTGTTGCTAAAATGGCAGCAGCTGTTATTAAGGGGCATTTTGATGAAGGCATTATTCCAGTTATAAAGCACCTTCCAGGTCATGGTCGTGCAACAACAGATAGTCATGAAGAACTGCCTATTGTTAAAGATAAAATTGACCTTTTAAAAGAAACAGACTTTAAAGCTTTTAAACTTGTTTTAGAGGATATAAAACACTATCCCATGCCATGGGGCATGACAGCGCATATTGTTTTTGAAGATATTGACTCTCAAAATTGTGCAACACAATCACCCCTTATCATTGAAGATGTTATTAGGGAATATATTGGTTTTAAAGGTGTGTTACTAAGCGATTGCGTTACGATGAAAGCCTTAAAAGGGGCCTATTTTGAACGTGTAAAAAAATCCCTCGATGCAGGCTGTTCTATAGCACTTCATTGTAGTGGTCATATTGATGAGATGGAAAATATTTTAAAAGCGCTTTAAAAACATATGAAATTAAGGAAACTCAGGTTACACTTAAACTTAAGTAAAAAAGTTATAAGGCAATATCAATGTTACCAGCTTGGGATTTATCTGATTTATATATATGTTCAAATGACCCTCTTCTTTTGAGTGATAAGCAAACGTTATCAGAAAAGACAATGCTTTTTTCAAAAGCCTATAAAGGGCAGCTAACATCAGCTCAAAATGTTTTAAATGCTGTTACCGAATTTGAAGCAATTCAAAATCTATCCACAAAGATTGGCGTTTATGCACGGTTATTATCGTTTATTCATTTAGACAAACCAGAGGTTCAATCATTCTTTCAAGAAATTGTAGAGTTTTTAACCCAAATAGAACAACCCTTGACCTTTTTTACATTAGAGCTCAATGCTATTGATGAAACCGTTTTACAACAATACTTTTTAGATGAACCAAAACTTTCATTTTATAAGCCTTGGTTTAGGCGCCTTCGGTTTTTCAAACCCTACCAACTCGATGAAAAGCTAGAACAACTTTTAAATGATAAATCAATAACCTCTACTCAAATGTGGATGCGCCTTTATGATGAATCTATTTCAAAACTTAAATTTCATTATGAAGGAACAGAATTTGGCATTGCAGGTATTTCTGATCTTTTATCCCATAAATCAGAAGACGTTAGAAAAAAAGCCGCACACAGTATTCAACAAACGCTTAAAAACTGTGGAGATATTTTTACAACAATCACCAATGTTTTAGCAAAAGATCTTGAAATATCGGATACTTGGCGTGGGTTTAAACACTTAGGCGATTCAAGACATTTGTCAAACGATGTTGAAGCAGATGTTGTAAATAACCTTATTCAAACCGTTAAGCAAAATTATGGGAACCTTTCGCATCGTTTTTACAAACTTAAAGCAAAACTTTTAAACGTTGAAAAAATCAATTACTGGGACAGAAATGCCCCTTTGCCTTTTGATGATGATACAACCTATTCTTTTGATGAGGCAAAAGATATTGTCTTAAATGCATATGGTGATTTTGATGACAGAATAAAAAGCCTTGTTCAAAAATTTTTTGATAATCCTTGGATAGATGCTAAAGAATCTCCATCAAAGTATCCGGGGGCTTTTAACATGCCAACATTTAAAGGGCATCATCCTTATATTTTATTAAATTTTAAAGGTAAACTGAGGGATGTTACAACACTTGCACATGAATTAGGGCATGGTATTCACAGTCTTTTAGGCGATCATTTAGGCATTTTTATGAGCAATGCACCGCTTACCCTTTGTGAAACAGCATCCGTTTTTGGAGAAATGTTAACCTTTCAATATCTTTTAAAACAATGTCATGACAAGAAAACAAAAATCAAAGCATTGGAGAGCAAATTGTCAGACATGATTAATACGGTTGTTCGTCAAATTGCGTTTTTTGATTTTGAATATAAAATTCACCAAAAAAGGCGGGAAGGAAAGGAATTAAGCCGTAAAGAAATGAATGAAATTTGGTTAAATATCCAAAAAGAAGCGTTAGGGCCATCCGTCATTGTGGATGAAAATGTGGAAGAATTTTGGATGACGATTCCCCATTTTATTCATTCGCCATTTTATGTATATGCTTATGCCTTTGGAGATTGTTTGGTTAATTCTTTATATCAAAAATATCAAACAGAACCAGATGGCTTTCAAGACAAATATCTTGATCTATTAAAAGCTGGAGGATCCCTTCACCATAAAGAGCTCTTAGAACCTTTTAATCTCAATGCAAGTGATTCAGCTTTTTGGCAAAATGGTTTAAGTGTTGTGATAAACCTTTTAAACCAATTGGAAGACGAACTAACTTTGTAAAGAAGACTCATCATAAAATTAGTTTAAAGTATCTTTTTTATTAAGAGGAAAGTCTTTGAAGGGATTTTTTACCCATTAAGTGGCCTAAAACGGTTGAAAGAGTATCCCTTAAATCGTTTCTGTGAACAACAATATCAATCATACCGTGATCTTTTAAAAATTCTGATTTTTGAAAGTTATCCGGTAATTTTTGACGCATTGTTTCTTCAATAACACGAGCACCAGAAAAGCCAATTGTTGCACCAGGTTCTGCAATTGCAATATCACCCAGCATAGCGAAGGATGCACTAACCCCCCCCGTTGTTGGGTTTGTTAAAATCGTAATATAAGGAAGCCCTGCGTCCTTAACATTTTGAACAGCAATCGTTGTTCTTGCCATTTGCATTAAGGACAAAATGCCTTCTTGCATACGTGCGCCACCAGACCCTGTTACTACAACAAGGGCTGACCTTGTTTGCACAGCAATTCTGCTTGCTTCAAGTAAGCCTTCGCCTGCAGCCATACCCATTGAACCACCCATAAAATTAAAATCAAGGATGTATACAACCGCATTTTTTTGCCCAATTTGTCCAGATGCAATAACAACGGCGTCGTTCCTGCCTATTTTTTGACGATATTCTTTTAAACGATCTGAATATTTTTTTGTATCTTTAAATTTTAAAGGATCCATAACAACAGAGGGCACGGGGATTTCATGGTAATCTTGATGGTCAAAAAGTAATTTTAAACGACTTTCAGCATCCAAAATCATATGGTGTTGACAATAATGGCATACCTTTTTGTTTAATATAAAATCTCTGTTAAAAAGCATATGATCACATTTTAAGCATTTAACCCACAGATTTTCTGGCATTTCTTTTTTACGTGTGATTAATGCTTTAATTTTTGGCTTTATAACATCTGTTAACCAACTCATAAAAAAACCTACTGCTAAACTTTGTTTGTATCGTATCTAATTTTTTGACTAAATTCAACTGTGTGGACTTTAATTTAAAATTTTGTACTTTTCTTTTTGATATATTTTTAAAAATAGGCCCAAATTAATACTTTTTTAAAGTTTACACCTTAATATCGATAATACAGAGATGATGCTACGAACATTTTAAGGAAAAAGAAATATGGTTGAACGTTTTTTAGGTGAGCATGATATTATTGTTTCAAAAACAGATACTAAAGGGATTATTCAATATGGAAATGATGTTTTTTGCAAAATAGCAGACTATTCAGTAGGAGAAATTCTCCAAAAACCTCATAAACTTTTGCGCCATCCTGATATGCCATCGTGCATTTTTAAATTGCTTTGGAATGCCATTCAAAGTGGAAATGAAATTTTTGCATATGTTAAAAATCTTACAAAAAATGGTGATTTTTATTGGGTATTTGCCCATGTGACACCATCTTTTAACGAAAGCGGAGACATTGTAGGGTATCATTCAAGTCGTCGTCATCCAACGGAAAAAGCATTGAATGTTATAAAACCACTTTATGCAGAGCTTTTAAGAATCGAAAAACAAGCCAGATCTAAAAATGAGAGTATAGAAAAATCTTTAAAATATTTAGAAGATATACTTGCCCAAAAAGGAGTCACATATGAAGAGTTTATTTTTTCTTTATAAAAAAATTCAAGAATATAAGGTTTACTGTTCTTATGGATTTTTATTTTTTTTGACCATCATTTTAATGGTAGGGCTTTGGAAAACATTTTATTTCTATATTGGTTTTTTAATTATTTTGGGGCTTATTGGTTTAATTTATGTAGAACATAATATGCAAAAAAAAATCAAACAATTTATCAATGTCTGTAAAGAACTTAAAAATGGCAATTTTGAAAAACGTTTAATTTTGCCCCATGAAACAGGCTATATAAAAGAGTTTGTCAATAAATTTAATGACGTACTGGACGTGTGTGATGCTTTTGTTCGGGAATCATCCCTTGCCATGAAAGCCGTATCTGAAGAACGATTCCATAGAAAAATTAGACAAGAAGGATTTTCAAGTGCCTATTTGGTAGCCTTAAAAAGGGTGAATTCAAGTATTGATATTATTTATCAAAAAACAAAACAGGAAAAAATGCTCAAAGAAGCGATAGATAAAATTAATGCCTCTGTTTCAATGGGGAATTTGGATATTAGAATTTCAGAAGAACTTTATGAGAAAAATTATCAACCCTTAATTTTGGGATTAAACAAAGTGGTTGAAACAATTTCAAAACCCATTCAAGAAAGTATTCATGCTTTAAAATTAATGTCACAAGGTGATTTTACATATATGATGGAAGGGGAATATGAAGGTGTTTTTGAAGAGCTTAAAAAAGCATTTGAAGCTACCATTAAAGATATTTCTAAAATGATAAGGGATGTCAATTCAATATCTTCTTCTGTTCATCATTCAGCGCAAAATATTCTGCGTTCAGCGGGCGAAATTGCTGAAAAAGCAGAATCTCAAGCAAGCGCTTTAGAGGAAACAGCTGCATCAATTGAAGAACTTGCATCAACTGTTCGATTAAATTCAGAAAATGCGAATCAGTCGGATAGCTTGGCAAAAAATGCGCAATCATTAGTTTCTTCAGCGCATAATGTAATGAGTGAAACAGTTGTTTCCATTAAATCAATTAAATCATCGGCTCAAAAGATTCAAAATATTATTGAATTTTTAGATGAAATTGCTTTTCAAACAAATATGCTGGCTCTTAATGCAACGATTGAAGCGGCAAGGGCTGGTAAAAGTGGTAAAGGCTTTGCTGTGGTTGCCCAAGAAGTGAGAGGTTTGGCTAAAAAATCTGCTGATGCTTCCTTAGAAATGAAACAACTGCTTAACGTAAGTCATACAGATATTGAACACGGTGTTTCATTGATATTACAATCAAGTGATCATCTTAATAATGTATTAGAATCTGTTAAATCAGTTTCATTAATGATTGGTGATATTGCAAATGCATCTGTTGAACAAGCAACAGGTATTGAACACATTAATATTGCTGTTAGTCAACTTGATGAAGTTACACAGGTTAATAGCTCTGCCGTTAATCAAAACTACGCAACAATAGAATCTTTAAATAAAAGTGCTGAACGATTAAAAAATTTGGTTCAACGTTTTAAATTAAGGGATCTCTCTATTTGAACATCCCTTTGTTATTCCTTGAATTTGGAAAATAAATATCTTGCACAAGCGTGTTATTAAAACATTCGTCAACTGAACCTTGTACAATGCATTTACCTAGGTGAAGAACACATAAATAATCACAAAATTCTTTTAAAAAATGAAGGTTATGCTCGATCAATGCAATTTTAACATTTGTTTGTTCTTGAATACTTTTTAAAATGTTTGAAAAAATTGTTAGATCATTGTTTGAAAAACCAACCATACATTCATCTAGTAATATAAGCTTTGGATTTGTTGCAAAAGCCCTTGCCATTTCGAGAAGGCGAAGCTCTAAAAGATTAAGACTTTCTGGAAGATGAGTAGCTTTTTCTTGCAAATGAAAAAACTTTAAAAGGGTATGGGTTATGTCTTCTCTTTTATTTTTGGGGTGATGTTCTAAGGTTGCGGCCAAAACATTTTGAAACACTGTAAGACTTTCAAATGGACTTGGATGCTGAAACGTTTTGCTAATGCCTTTTCGATTCCGTTCATAAAAGGTAAGGTTAGATATGTTTTCTTCTTGAAAATATATCCTCCCAACTTTTGTTGATATTTCGCCTGAAATGATTTTAAAAAGAGTCGATTTACCGGACCCATTTGGCCCTAAAATGCCCATTCTTTTTGCATCCTTTGGCCACGAAAAACAAAAGTCTTTAAAAAGTTCTAACCCTTTATAGCTAAACGTTAAATTTTGAATGTTTAAGAATGCGTCGTCTTTTGTCTTCAAAATTATATCTTTCCCTTACAATAAATTTCAGCAATTTGAATCGCATTTGTGGCCGCACCTTTTCGAATATTGTCTGCAACAACCCACAGTGCTAGGGATTTTTTATTATGGGGGTCTTGCCTTAAACGGCTTATATAAACAGTATCTTCGCCTGATGCGTCAATCGGAGTTATAAAATGGTTTTTTTCAATATTGTCAATTAAAGAAAGGCCCTTTGTTTTTTTTATTGCTTTTTTAAGGGATGTAAGATCAATATCTTGATCACATGTTACATTAATAGATAAGCTATGCCCAATAAAAACCGGTACACGCACGCATGTTGCAACAACATCTATATTTTTGTGGAAGATTTTTTGTGTTTCATTCATCATCTTCCATTCTTCTTTTGTAAAACCATCTTTTAAAAAATCGTCAATTTTGGGGATAACGTTAAAGGCAATCGGTTTTGAAAAACAACTATTTTCTTCATCAATTGCGTCATTGACCAAAACACCGCGTGTTTGTGAAAATAATTCATCCATCGCTTTTTGGCCAGCACCAGAAACGGATTGATATGTACTAACGGTTACACTTTTTATATCAAAAAGGTCATCTATTGGCTTTAAAGCAACAACCATTTGAATGGTTGAACAATTAGGATTTGCAATAATGTTTTTTTTATGATTAAAAACATCCATAGGATTAACCTCTGGCACAACAAGGGGAACATCCTTATCCATTCTAAAATATGAGGTGTTATCAATAACAAGGCATCCTTTAGATGCAGCAATTGGCGCATATATTTTTGAAATTTCGGATCCTGGTGAAAAAAGCGCAATATCAATGCCTGTAAAATCAAAATTTTCAAGACTTTCAACATTTAAAAGATCATCTTCCCCAAAGCTTATTTGTTTACCTTTTGATTGATTGGACGCTAATGCTGTAACATTTTTAACATCAATTCCTTTTTCAGAAAGAACAGATAAAAAAGTACGACCAACCATACCGGTTGCACCCACAACAGCAATTTTTTTTGTTTTCATTTGAAATTCTTTTTTTTAATATCTGAAGGACATAGTACCACTTTAAAGAAGATATATAAAAAGAGTTTGTTGTTAATATATGCTGTGTTTTATATAAGTTTATTGTTGACTTTTAAAGTCATGATCTTTATTATTAAAGCAGTTTTGATTTTTGAAGAATAGGAGAGTCTATGGCTCGTCGTTGTGCTATAACTGGAAAAGGCGTAATGAGTGGTAATAATGTTAGCCACGCAAACAATAAAACACGTCGTCGTTTTTTGCCGAACTTACAAGAGGCTTCTTTCTTAAGTGATGCTTTAGGGCAAATGGTTCGTCTTCGTTTATCTACCCGTGCAATTCGTACAATTGAGTTTCATGGTGGTATTGATTCTTATTTAATGAGAGCAAGCTCCACAAAATTAAACTCTGAAATTTTAAAAATTAAGAAAGTTATTCAAAAGCGTTTAGCTGCAAAAGCTGTTCTCTAATTTTTAGCACTGCTTCATTGTTATATAACATTGAAGCGGTGTTTTTTTTTATCTATAGATAGGGTATTCTCATTATGTTTAAAACGGTTGCAACGGCAGGTTTTGCCTTGTTCTCAATGTTTTTTGGTTCAGGCAATCTAATTTTTCCATTTATGTTGGGAAGGGATGCATTGGGTTCTTACCCATATGTCATCCTCGGGCTTATTATAACCGCTGTTCTTGTTCCTATTATGGGTTTTATAGGACTACTTTTGTCAGATGGTGATTATGATAAATACTTTAGCTATTTAGGTAAAAAAGGTACATTTTTTCTAACCCTTTTAATGCTTTGCTTAATGGCACCATTTGGCATCATTCCGCGCTGCATTTGTTTTTCCTATGGTGGGGTTAATGTTGCTTTTCCAGATCTTCAACTTTGGCAGTTTAGTATTGTTTTTTGTGCCGCGTTAGCACTTCTTGTTTGGCGTCCTAATAAAGTTGTTGCAATTATTGGCAACATCTTAACGCCTTTTAAACTTGGTGGGATCGTTTTTTTAATTTTTGTGGGCCTAAGGTGCGCTCCCGCTATGACACCTTCAACAATTGCACCGATTGATAATATTATTACCGGTATTACAACAGGCTATCAAACGATGGATCTTTTAGCCTCGTTCTTCTTTGCAGCCTCTATTGTTGAATTTATCCGCCAAAAAGAAAAAGATTCTAAAAAAATTATTAAACTATCTCTTTATGCAGGGTTACTTGGTTCTTGTCTATTAACTGCTGTTTATAGTGGATTTGTTACCCTTTCAGCTGCTTATGGCCCCCAAATAAAGGATTTTCCTGCAGAATCCTTACTTGCACATATTTCAGGTTTTGTATTGGGTGACGCTGCTGTTTATGTTGTAAGTTTTACAATTACCGTGTCATGCCTTGCAACGGCTACAATATTAACAAAGCTTTTTGTTGAATTTTTACAAAATAAAATTTTAAACAATAAGCTTACCTATCATACTTGCGTTGCAATCACACTTCTTATCTCATTTTTAGGATCTCTTCTTGGTTTTAAAACAATCGTTTCGTGGATTTTTATCATGCTTTCTTGGCTGTATCCACTTCTTATTGTATATTCAATATATAAATTATATGAAGGATTAAAAGCTAGCCGATGAACAAATTTATTCAGGATGGATTAAATAAAGGGGACCGTGTTGCGGTTGCTATGTCAGGCGGGGTTGATTCCTCCGTTACGGCAGCTTTAATGGTTGAAGCTGGATATGATGTTATTGGAATAACCCTGCAACTTTATGATCAAGGTGCTCTTGCTTCTCGAAAAGGGGCTTGCTGTGCTGGACAAGATATTTATGATGCAAGAAACGTTGCGGATAAACTGAATTTTCCCCATTTTGTTTTAGATTATGAAAGCATCTTTAAGCAATCCGTCATTAATGATTTTGTGGATTCTTATACCCGTGGAGAAACCCCCATTCCCTGCATTCAGTGTAACCAAAAAGTAAAATTTAAAGACCTTTTAGCAACAGCAAAAGACCTAAATGCTAAAGCTTTAATTACAGGGCATTATGTTAAATGGCATTTTAACAACGAAAAAGCAGAATTGCATCGTCCTTTTGATAAATCCCGTGATCAAAGCTATTTTTTATTTAGCACAACCCAAGAACAACTCAATTATTTAAGATTCCCTTTAGGTATTATTTCAAAAACAGAAACACGCGAACATGCAAAGCGTTTTGGTTTAACAATTGCAGATAAACCAGATTCACAAGATATTTGTTTTGTTCCAAACGGTAATTACGTTTCCGTTGTTGAAAAATTTAAGCCTGGCGCTTTAGAACCTGGAAATATTGTTGACTTAAATGGCAATATTTTGGGCCATCATAAAGGAACAATTCAATATACAATCGGTCAACGAAAAGGCCTTGGTGTCAGTGCATCCGAACCTCTTTATGTTGTGGGCATTAACCCAGAAAAAAAAGAAGTTATTGTGGGGCCAAAATCCGCCCTTGAAGTTTATGAAATATCCTTGAAAGACGTTAATTATTTAGACGATAAAATAATTGATGCTGGGTATGATTGCATGGTTAAAATTCGGTCAACCCATGACCCTGTTTTAGCAACTGTTTATAAAGAAACAACAGGTGCAAGAGTGGTATTTAAAAAACCTGAATTTGGTATTGCCAAAGGTCAAGCGTGCGTCTTTTATGAAGATGACCGTGTTTTGGGCGGCGGTTGGATTACAGCATAAGCTACTTTCTTTAAGGCCTTTATAGAGATCATGCTTTTCTAACAACAAAGCTGTGTTGAAGTATCTTCATTTGGTTGATATAATAAGCAAATAAAAACATTTAAGAAAATAAGTTTATGATAAAGGTTCGTTTTGCCCCAAGTCCAACAGGTATGCTGCATATTGGTGGTGCCAGAACAGCACTTTTTAATTGGCTGTTTGCCCGTCATAATAAAGGAAAATATTATTTACGGATTGAAGATACAGACCGCGAACGCTCTACAAACGAAGCCGTTCAAGCTATTTTTGACAGCCTCAATTGGTTAGGGCTTGACCACGATGATGAGGTTGTCTTCCAATTTGAAAGAGCCAATCGCCATGCTGAAGTGGCTCATCAGTTGGTAAAGGATGGCAAGGCTTATTATTGTTATTGCTCAATTGAAGAACTTGAACAAATGCGGGAAGACGCTAAAAAAAATGGCCTCACCCCCCGTTATAATGGTTATTGGCGCGATCGTGATCCTGCTTTAACACCAAATGGTATCACCCCTGTTGTGCGGTTGAAGTCACCATTAGATGGTGAAACTGCTATTATTGACCTTGTTCAAGGAACGGTTAAAATTAACAATGCACAGTTGGATGATATGGTCCTTCTGCGTGCAGATGGCACACCAACCTATATGCTTTCTGTTGTTGTAGATGACCACGATATGGACATTACCCATATCATAAGAGGGGATGATCACCTTAACAACGCATTTCGCCAATATCATCTTTATAAAGCTTGTGGATGGGACGTTCCAGCATTTGCCCATATTCCCCTTATTCATGGAAGTGATGGGGCAAAAATGTCCAAACGACACGGTGCAACGGGAACAGATGCTTATAAAGAAATGGGCATTTTGCCAGAAGCTATGAAAAATTATTTGCTTCGCTTAGGGTGGAGCCATGGTGATGATGAAATTATTCCAATCGATAAAGCCATCGAATGGTTTAATTTAGAACACATTGGAAGATCTCCTTCCCGGTTTGATGTCATGAAGCTTTATCATCTTAATGCGCATTATATTAAAAATGCAGATAATAATCGCTTACTGAATGATATTTTGCCCCTTTTGAAAAATGAAGGGTTTGTTATAACAGCCCCTCAAAAAACGTTATTAATACAAGGAATGAACGGCTTAAAGGAACGTGCAAAAACACTTGTAGAACTTAAAGAAGGTGCCAAAATTTATCTATGCGCCTTACCGCTCGATGAAAAAGCAACCCTTCAAATGACAGAAGATTTAAAGAAATGGATTATACCGTTAAAAGAAGTGTTATTAACCTTAAATGACTATACCGTGTCCTCAATTGAATCAACCCTTCGGGCTTTTGCAGAAAAAAACACCCTCAAAATTGGCATTGTTGCCATGGCGCTTCGATGTGTTTTAACAGGCAGAACAGTATCGCCTAATTTATTTGAGGTCATTTCTATTTTAGGACAAGAAGAAGTTTTAAAACGACTCAATAATTTTTTAGAAATGGTGTAAACATTTATGCAACAAAGAAAAGGCCTTTGGGCTGATAATATTAGAAAATCATTTGATAAAAAAACCGTTTTATTAGGTGTTAGTGTTGGTGTTGGAAGGGGCGAATGCGTTGGACTTTTAGGGCCCAATGGTGCTGGTAAAACAACGTGTTTTTCAATTCTTACAGGTATTTTAAAACCAGATAGTGGTTCTGTATATTACAATAATCAAGATGTCACACATTTACCAATGTATCAACGCGCAAGGCTTGGTATTAGCTATCTTCCGCAAGATTCCTCTATTTTTAGGGGCCTTACCGTTGAAAACAATATTCGTGCTGTTCTTGAAATCAATGAAAAAGATCCCGATAAATTAGAAGAAAGACTTGATGAACTCTTAGAACTTTTTTCCATTTCACATATTAGAGAATCAGCAGCCATCTCTCTTTCTGGTGGAGAAAGACGCCGAACAGAAATTGCAAGATGCCTTGCTATTAATCCTAGTATTTTAATGCTCGATGAACCTTTAGCAGGTATTGACCCTATTGCCGTTAAGGAAGTCCAAGAAACGATCATAACATTAAAAAACTTAGGAATCGGAATTTTAATTACAGATCATAATGTCCGTGAAACACTCGATATTGTTGATAGAGCTTACATTGTTGCAGAAGGCCGTGTTTTGGCTGAAGGCAACACAGAACAACTTATTAATAATAAAGATGTAAAGCGTGTCTATTTAGGCCATGATTTTAACATGTAAGTGGTAAAGAATAATGAATTTTAAAAAACCAGAAGCTTTTATTTTTGATTGGGACAATACCCTTTCGGATGCATGGGACGTTATGCAAGAAATTATAAATCAAGCTCTTATTCACTTTCATAAAGAACCTTGGTCAATGGAGCAAGTTAAAGCAAACACACATCGTTCAGCGAAAGATTTTTTTCCAGACGTTTTTAAGGAACAATCAGAGGATGCTTTTACTTATCTTGGACATTATGTTAAATCAAAGGAAGATGAACATTTTAAAAAATTAAAACCCATTCAAGGTGCTAAAAAATTGCTTCAATATTTAGAAAGTAATCATATTCCTTGTGCAATCTTAAGCAATAAACAAGGCCCAAGATTAAGATTAGAAGTAGACTATATGGGGTTTTCGAGTTTTTTTAAAGGTGGAATATTCGGCTCCCTAGACTTTGAATACGACAAACCGCATGCCCTACCCGTTCAAAAAATAAAAGAACAAAACAATTGGCAAAATAAAACAGTTTGGTTCGTTGGTGATACGGATGTTGATATTGAATGTGCACAAAACAGTCATTGCACCCCTGTTCGAATTGATGCAGACGAAAAGCATAAAAGTAATCTTTGTTTTAAAGATTGTATGCATCTTTTAAATTATTTACGCACAACTTTTTAAGTCTTAAGTGTTATAAAAAAAGATTTTAAGCCTTTTTAACGCCATTAACAATGGTTACCATTGGTGGATTTTGTTTTTCAAGTTCTTTTTCTATTTTAAACACATGATCTTTAAACTTTTTAAGCTCTGTGCCAGAAAGTTTTTGCATTGGCAATTGCTTTACACCCATTGGATTAACATGAACATTATTGATTATAGATTCATAATGAAGGTGCGGACCCGTTGCAAGACCTGTAGCACCAACGTTTCCAATTACCTGTCGTTGCTTAACACGATCACCTTTTTTGACTTTAATTTTAGAAAGATGCGCATAAACGGTTTTGTATCCGCCAGAATGGGAAAGCGTAATCTTATTACCATAATCACCATCATAACCAGATTGAATAACAGTGCCATCGGCCGCTGCCAGGACAGACGTTCCATAAGGTGCACCAAAATCAACACCTTTATGAGCACGGCAAAAACCTTTTATAGGGTGCATTCTCCCTTTTAATGTAAATCCAGAAGTAACTCGAACGCGTCTACCATCAAGCGGTGTTTGCAAGAATCCACGAACAACCCCCTCCCCTGTTTTTGTAAAGTAATCTATTTTTTTACCATGTGAATTATAAGCATATAAGGAATAATCTTTTCCTTTTACATTCATTGACATGTAAAGAATAGATCCATCTTTTACAACTTTTCCATCTGAATTAATGAAGACCTCATATAAAAATTGGTAAGAATCACCTTTTTTAAGATCATGTTGAAAATTGATAACATAACCTAACGCAACAGACGCTGATTTTACTAATCTTAAAGGAAGCCCACTCCCTTTTACGGAATTAAAAAAACTACTTGTCATTTCACCTTGAACAAAACGAATTTGTTTTGTGAGTTCAATTGTTGTTTTGTTTAAAGTATAATCAGCGTTTTGTGCATTTTTTGTAATTGTAATTTCGCATTCTGGAACAGGCTTAAATTTTAAAGTATCAAGATCAAATCCTTCATCTTGTGAATTAAGCGTTAGATAAATTTCTTCATTTTCTTTTAAAGACACATCACCATATTCAGCTTTAATCACCTTAATAAGCTTTGCAATTTTTTGCTCACTCATGCCTTTTGCTTTCAAAATAGATTTTAAAGTGTCTTTTTTTTGTATTTTAATAAAACAATCATTTTCAAAAGAAGTTAAAACATCTTTTTCAACAAAGGATAAACTTTCTTCTTTTTGAAGCGCATTTTTAAAAAGTTTTTTTTGATAAAAATCATAACCAGAAAAAACAAACGCGACAACAATGATAAAAGATCCAACAAGGAGACTACGATTTTTTAGCATTAACGCAATTATTTATTATTCTGACTCAAATTGTTGCAAAAAAAACACACCTTGTCAATTCATAAGATATTAAAAAAGTATTAACTTTTTATTTTTTCCTTTGTCAGATTGAATTTGACACTCCTCTTTCTGAAAAGCAATATGGCAAAGAAAAAGAATATCTTTTTTAAATCTTTACGAAAAATTAACCTTTATCCCCTAGTATGGAGGGTAAGGGATCGTATTCTCATAAAGGAATTTAATATGAACATATTTTTAAATCTTAACAAAAAAAGTGTTGTGTTGTGCACAATGCTAACGTATTCATTACCGTCTTACTTAGATGCAGCGAATGGAGCTTTTGATCCAAATCGTGCAATAGAAGTCGTTGCAGGCCTTATCGGTAAAAATATGGATGATAGAGCATCTAGTGGTGCACAATCGAGAGATTTTAACTTTGGTGCGAATCCATCAAGCCCAGGTGGGTTACAATTACCCTCCTCATTAATTCCAGGAGGATCACAAGGGGCGGGGGTGCCAGGTGCATTGCCAGGAATGCCAGGAGCACCTGGAATGCCAGGAACACCAGGAACACCAGGAACAGGGGGCAGCACAATCATTCAAAATTTTAATATCAACATAGGCGAACAACCCCCTAAAGGTTTTTCACTTGCAACAGGATCAGATGGCAAGCCCGTTGAACCAAAAACA
>JAGOTX010000101.1 GCA_018061565.1 Pseudomonadota bacterium | reverse complement strand
AGTTGTTCTTTCTTTATCTACAAAATCAGCTGCAAATACATCTTTTAAGTTTGAACCTGCTGTTACTATTACATATTCTCCTTCTTTTTTAACAGGAAGAACTTGCTTGATTCCTTTTACGCCGTGCTGTCACACCACGCTGTTTCCAGTGTTCTTCCAAACGCAGTTTTGAGTTGAGCTTTTGCAGTTCAACTTGTTCAATATCACTTATTTCATCCACCCAAGAATCGAAAAAAACATAACTTCTGTTCGTACGTCTTAAGGCTCCTCGATCAAGCCAAAGCATACTTTTTGCGGTGTTTTCCAAAAAGCGCCTATCATGACTAATGGTTAAAATAGCACCTTTAAAGGCTTTTAAATAATTTTCCAACCAAACAATGGCCTTAATATCTAAATGGTTTGTTGGTTCATCTAAAAGAAGCACGTCTGGGTTTCCAGCCAGTGTTTTAGCTAAAAGCACACGTCTTTTTTGCCCCCCTGAAAAGGTGTCAACAACAAGGTTTGGTTTTACTTCTAAATAATCTAAAAGCTCTAAAGCCATATAGTCTTCTAAGGCTGTTTCTTGAACTATTTCTAAAGCTGTTTTTCCTTGCTTTAAAATAAGGTCTTGTTGAAGGTAGTGAATTTTTGTGTTGGGGCGTTTGTAAAATTCGCCCTTATCTAATTCAAAAAAACCTGCTAAAACTTTTAAAAGGGTTGATTTACCTTGCCCATTTCGCCCAATAAGGCACAAATGATCATCCTCTAAAATATTAATATGAAGATTGCTAAATAAAGGTTTTACACCAAAACTTAAAACACCATCGTGTATGGTTAAAACAGGTAGGGACATCTCATCTTCTAAAAAATACAAAAACTATTAATCTACACCATTTTATGCATCAATTCTATTTTATGCAAAATATTTTAATTAAACTATAAAGGCTGTTTTTCGCCATTCAATAATGCTTCTAATCTTTCTCCGCTAACAAGATGAAAATATGAAGAAAGGATTCTCATTTCATATCCTTTAAAATAAATCCCCAAAAGAGGTAAAAAACTAGATGCTGATAATATGCCACATCCGTAACCTAATTTTTTATATCCTTTAAAATAACTATAACAACCAACAATAAATGGAAGTGTTGCGAGCATAGAGGAATACATTGTTTGATATTTTAGATTACTGCCTATGCCTAATCTCTCATTCCCATTAGAACAAACACCAAAAACTTTTCCAACCAAATTTTGCAAATCGGGTCTTTTTTTATGATCCACAGATAAAACAACTAATGGGCTTCCACTATTACCATTTGTCGTACAAGGGGGAACTTCAATAAAATCTCCACTAACAGCACAATCCCTTCCATCAAAAACAAAAGCTAAACTATGTCCATTTTTTACTATTTTTTTTTCTTTACTATTATATCTATTGAGGAAATATTCTTCAGTTCCACAAAATGTTATAGGCACACAAAATTTAATATGTGAAAGATTCTTTTTTAATAATTCAAGTTCCGCTGATGTTACTAATTTTAAAGCATTATTTTTATCAAACTCAGCATCCGCCAATAATTTAATGAGGGAAAAATCATCACAAATTTCTAATTTTTCCTCATCTTCTTGCTTAGAATATAACGCAGGTATAAAAACATCATCTTTTTTAACTTTTATGACGAAATCATTATTTATCGTTGTTAATTGCAGGCAACTTACGTCTTCAGTTCTAATTATATTTTTATCTTTTAAACGAATATTTATAGTTATTTTAGAACTCTCTGTTTTTACACAATGAGCAGCAGTTAAAACATATACATCATCGCCAAATTGAACTAAAGACCCTGTCCCACTTTCTTGGCCTGCAAAACCAGAAGTTGTAAATAATTGATAAGGAATAAGAGGGGTATTACCTTGAACTAAATCCGCAGCTTTAGTGAAGGTTTGAAATAAAGCTATCAAAATTATTAATATTTTCTGCATGTATCACCTGTTAGCAACATTATTTCAATATTGTAATTATTAAATTAAAAAGATTCAACAATTTCTTGAACTTAAATGTATTTTTATTTTACTTTTTTTAAAAATAATGTATTTTCAAACTTGTTGAATATTAAAAATAGGAATATTATGTCATTTAATTTTAATAAAATTTTAAAGATTTGTTTTTTAGCAACTCTTTGTAAAATAAATGCTGCTGATCAACTCCCAGTGCCGGTGTTTCCCGTGATGAATCCTACGCAGATATACCCCATGTATCCTGCTGCGATGAATCCTATACAGATGTATCCCATGTATCCTGCTGCGATGAATCCTATGCAGATGTATCCCATGATAAATCCTACTGCGATGAATCCTATGCAGATGTATCCCCTGATGAATCCTAACGGCATGTGTTTTACGCCCATGTATTTTATCCCGATGCCGCAACATCCGCAAACGATCCCTCAGTCTGCTACTAAAAGTACTGAGATAATGCCGTTACAAGAGTTTCATAATCGTTTGACTGCTTTTCTGAACCAAAAAATAAGATTGACGAGTGATCTTACTGAAGGTCGTCGCATAAATATAAGAAAAAACATTATAGATATTATATCAGCTGTTCAGCCAGAACACCGTAGAATCTTTGTAGAAACTTTTGAAGCGCTCACAAAAGTGCCGCTAATGAAGATAACAGAATATTTAATCATAATAGAACAATTGAGTAAAGTTTCACATGAAAAATTAAACCAAGCTATTGTATACGGGATTGAAATATTAATCGATAAACCTCTAAAATTATGGAGCCGTCAACTTATCCTCAAATTTTTATTAGAACTACCACCTGAAAAATTAAGCGTTCGATTCTTCTCAGTACTTGGTATATTTATAAAACAAGATATGAGCGATGAATATTTTAAAAGGTCAATAGATTTTATATTTTCAATACCAGATAATTTATTAACAGCTCATCTTACCTCTGCCGTTATAAATAGTATTTCAAGAGAGATGATGACTCCAGATATGATGCCCTCACATGCTATCATAGAGGTAATAAACAGTGAATTAAACAGATTGTATAATGGAAGAAATTTTTATCAATAAGATATAGTATATCATATTTTTCTTGAATGCTTTAACGATAAAATGTAAGTATATGAATCTGTTCATTTGTTCCTTTAAGGATTGTTATCAATGTATAAAATTTCGTTTAAAACATCACACAACTTTGTTTTTGACACTGTCGATATGCTCGATCTTTATTTTGATACTGTTTCTTGTTTTGAGGATGAATCATCTGGTGAAAGTCAAAGTTTGGATGCAGATGACTTTCCAATTGCAAACCTTTTCGATGTTGACATTATTGTTTTAGATAAAACACAATTTCACCTGATTGAATACCTTCTTAACGATTCAAACTGTTCTTTTCAAGATCTTAAGATTGAACCTATCGAAAATCAGGATTGGCTAACCGCATGTTACAAAAATTTTGAACCTATTGAGGTTGGTTCTTTTTTTATTCACAGCTCCTATGCGCCAGAAAAAGTACCAGAAGGTAAAGTTGGTCTTTTGATAGATGCAGCAACAGCATTTGGCAGTGGTGAACACCAAACAACCAGAAGTTGTCTTATGGCCATTGAAAAAGCATTCATCGAACAATCAGATATCCAATCCGTATTGGACATGGGGTGCGGCTCTGGCATTTTAGGCATTGCAACAGCCTTAATGGCACCATCTATTTCCGTTCTTGGTGTTGATATTGATCAAAAAGCGGTGGATGTTGCCAATAACAATGCACAATTAAATAAAGTTTCAAATTTTAAAGCCATTGAATCCGCTGGTTTTTCAAATATAGAAAAAACCGCTTCTTTTGACCTTATTGTTGCCAATATCTTAGCAAGACCCTTAATTGAAATGGCCCCATTTATAAAACAACAAGCAAAAGAAAATTCAATCATTATCTTATCTGGCCTTTTAAAACGCCAACAAAAAGATGTTGTAAAGGCATATGAAGAACAAGGTTTTGAGCTTGATTTTGTCCATTCAATCGATGACTGGGTCGCATTAACATTAAGACCAACAAAATCGTAAAGAGAGACTGTTGCAAAATAGATTTTTATCTAAAAAATCCTAACTTAATTGTCACCCCTGCGAAGGCAGGGTTCAATAAAATCCTTGTATCAAGGATTTTAAATTATTAATTTGTAGATTCCTGCCTTTGCAGGAATGACAACTCTCATTTTGCAACAGTCACAAAGATTAAATAGAAACTACTGTTTTGGAACAAACAATTGATAAAGAGTATCCATAAC
>JAGOTX010000100.1 GCA_018061565.1 Pseudomonadota bacterium | reverse complement strand
ATGATAATGTTGATCTTGATGCCATTATTGCACAATTGGGGTTACCATTATTTGTAAAAGCCGCAGAACAAGGCTCTTCTATTGGTTGTTATAAAGCCATTAATAAGGAAACACTTCAAGACTTTATTCAAAAAGCATTTTCTTATGGTCGAAAAGTCATTATCGAAAAAGCCATTAAAGGCAGGGAAATTGAATGTGCTATTCTTGGAAACGATAATACACTCATAACATCTTGCCTTGGTGAAATTATTCCATCTGAAAACCAAGAATATTATACTTATGACGCAAAATATTTGGACCCTAATGGCGCAAAACTCGTTACAGACGTTAAATTAACAGAAAAATTAGAAACAAAAATAAAAAGCATGGCAAAAGAAATCTTTCAAAGCCTTGACTGTTCTGGCCTTGCAAGAATTGATTTTTTTATCACAGAAGATGAAGACGTTTATCTAAACGAAGTTAATACAATGCCCGGTTTTACAAATATCAGTATGTATCCAACCCTTTTGATGAATGAAGGTTTTTCATACACAGACATCATTTCAAAGCTTATTGAATTAAGTGAAGAAAAATTTTTTAAAAAACAAAACTATTCATTGGTATAAATTTTATGACAACACAAGAAATTAAAAAAGAAAACAAACCCCAAAAGGCTATCAATTCACCGCGTCATAGTTCACGTATTGCAGCAATACAAGCGCTCTATCAAATTGAACAAAATAATGATTCTGTAAAGTCTGTTTTAAGGCAAATGGTTGAAAACGATTTTCTACCCCTTCAACAAGAAGGTTATATATCGCCAGATGTTATTCTTTTTGAAGAGTTGGTCACAAATACGTTTAATTTGCAACCCGAATTAGACGAAACAATTAGTTCTTTTTTATCCGACAATTGGCGTTTAGAAAGACTTGCAACAATTGTAAAGATTATTTTAAGACTTGCCATTTATGAACTTAAAAATAGTTTAACAATTCCAGATCGTGTTATTATTAACGAATATATTGAAGCAACAAAAGCATTTTTTGACAAAAGCTCTGAATCTTCTTTTGTGAATGGTATTCTAGATAAAATTGCCCAAAAAATAAGAAGCGCTTAAAGGTTTTGTTGGTAAAGGTATGATGGGGAACGGATTCCCACTTTCCTAATAAATTCCATTGGATGGACTATTTAGAGAGTCGATATGTTGTTAATAATATGAGTAAAATACCAATAATTTGTTGCAGCATAAGGCTTTCATTAAAAAATATAATGCCTACCGGTAATGCGATAACAATTCGTAAATATTCAAGTGGTGCAATGAAAGATGCTTCTTCCAAGCTCATGGCTTTTGTATAGCAGTACTGTAAAGCAATTCCAAATGCCCCAATGATAATAAGGAGTGATAAATTTAACGGGTCAGGCATGCAAAATGATGTGTGACCAAAAATGGCAAAAAACATCATTGTTAAAAAGGTATTATAAAAAAGTGTTGTTTGGGGGGAGTCTTCATTTGTGACTTTTTTTAATAAAATAAGAACAATGGCCATTAAAAAATTGCCCAAAAGTGCAATTAAAACAGCTTTTTCAAATGGTAAAAGGGTGGGGGATGAAAATGACTGTAAAAAAAATGTGTTTGTTGTTAAAAACGTTATTAGTTCATTTATGGATTTTAAAAAATTTTTTGTTACAACCAGTAAAACCCCTATGTATCCACTCATAAGAATGATCGCTTTTCTAAATGTTATTTTTTCTTTTAAAAAGAGTGCCGCTAAAAGTGTGGTAAATAGCGGGCCAGATAAACCAATAGATGTTGCAACCGCTAAGGGAAGATGCCGGTAAGAATAATACGTGCAAAAGATTGTAAGGCCTGTAAAAATGCTTCTGATAAAATGAAGTTTAAAAATATTGGTTTTAAAGACCGTTTTTTTATTTTTTAAAAGGTAAGGCGTAAACCAAAGAAGGGCAAAAAATAAGCGATAAAAGACAATCATTTCAGTTGGAATTGTTTTATCTAATATTTTATTTGCGCTCATAGCAGACACAAAAAAACTTGCCCATAACCCCATAAAAAGAATAGCCAGTTTTTTTGACTTTATCATGAAAGCCCTGCTGCTTTTGTCAGTCTATCATTAATGGCAAGGCCTATACCTTCTGTTGGAATAGGCGCAAAACTCACATTAGATGGGTTCATTTTTAAAACTTCATTTAGGATGATGAAAAGATTTTTAGCTGCTTCTTCTAAGTTTTTTGAAGGGCTTAAGTTAAAATCATCAATATGCAGTGTATCGGTTCCAAAACCAACAAATAAACCACCATCTGTTTTATCTTCTGCGTTAAGGTAGACTTTACACCCTGGCGAATAATGGTGCTTCATCATGCCTGGTGCAACAATGCTATGTGATTCATGAATATTAACATCAAAACCAAAATAGTTTTTAAAATCTAAAAGGGTAACGCTGCCTGGGCGAAGAAGGGTTGGAATAGTGTGTGTAAGGTCCAAAATAGTGGATTCAACACCAACTGTTGAAGGGCCGCCATCTAAAATAAGGGGGCAATTTTCTTTAAAGCTTTGGCGAACATGATCGGGTGTTGTTGGGCTAACGGAGTTTGAAATATTGGCACTGGGCGCTGCAAGTGGGCCTGTTTTTTGAATTAACTGAAGTGTTAATGGGTGATGCGGTAGCCTTACGGCAACGGTTTTAAGTCCAGATGTTACAAAGTTTGAAAGAGGGTGTTTATCTTTAAGGGGTAAGACAACCGTGAGTGATTTTTTAAGGTCCCAAAAAAAGGAACAAACATCTTTTGCAAAGGACTTAAAATTTGCAAATTCATTGATCATATCATAATCGCAGACATGCACAATTAAGGGATTAAAGGAGGGCCTTTTTTTAAGATTATATATTTTAAGAACGCTCTTGTCTGATGTCGCAAGGGCTGCAAGACCATATACCGTTTCTGTCGGAATCACAACGACATCCTCATTTAAAAGGAATTCAACAGCCTTATCAAACATTTTTTATCTCATATTAACGAAATTTTAAAACTTATCCTACTAAAATAGGGAAGAAGGACTATTTTAACGTTTTTTTTTAATGCATACAAGTATTTATCGTGAAGTTTTAAAGACAAGCAGCTTATTACTGCTTTTTTCAGTGTTATCCGTTATTCTTTTTAACAATTCTTTTTTTGTTGACAATAATAACATTTTTTCAAACGATGGTTTATTTAATATATATTTTGTTTTTATTTTTTTAGTATTAACTTCTTTTTTTGTTAGTTATTTTATTCATAGAAAAAACATACTTTTTCATAAATGGGTTCAAAAACTTAATCAGGGGATTTATACCCCCCCCCTCTTTGTTAAAGATAACGACCTTATGTCGGAAACGTCTTCAAAAGTTGAAATGTTTTATAAAAGTTTTGAATTGGCTAAAAACAAGCCCTATCTTCAAAATAACCGTGTTGTTGAAGCTTCGCCTTCTTTTAATCTTTCTGATATTAGAAACGATTTTATGACAGAGCTTCAAAAAATGCGTCAAGTCTTTTCAGATAATATTATTGTTGCGCATAAATTGATTAATGCTGTTCACATTATATCTGAGCAGCAAGAAATGATTGCATCAAAAACAAAGGACTTATCAAACATATCCTCTGACACAGAAACAATTATTCAAACCGTTTTAAGTTCTGCAAAGGATTTATTAGCCTCTGTTTCAGAAATTAGTGAACAAGTTTTGAAAGCAACGTCCATTGCAATTCAAGCGGCAAGTGCTGCAGAGGAAGCAGACGGACGTGTTTTTGGGTTGTCCCAAACGGCCAGTAAAATCTCAGATGTTGTTTTGTTGATTCAAGATATTGCAAACCAAACACATCTTTTAGCGCTCAATGCCACAATTGAAGCCGCAAGAGCAGGGGAAGCCGGTAAAGGATTTGCTGTTGTTGCATCTGAAGTTAAAAATTTAGCAAATGAAACAGCTAAAGCAACAGATGAAATTAGCAATCAAGTTTCAGATATTCAGCTCGCCACAAAAGAAACGGTAGAGGCTATTAAATTAATTTCAAACATTATTAGTGATGTCAATAATATTTCAACTTCTATTTCAAATGCTGTGGAATTGCAATCTTCTGCAACGCGATCAATTGCAAATTATATTAATCAAGCATGGCATAGCTCTTCTGATATTGGAGAAGGTCTTCGTCTTTTAGCGCGCTCTTTTGATGAAAAAGATAAACAAATAAATGAAATTGAAAGCCTTTCAAAAACAATTTTAGATAAAAACCAAAATTATTAGTAATTTTAAAT
>JAGOTX010000099.1 GCA_018061565.1 Pseudomonadota bacterium | reverse complement strand
CCGTATTGAAGGCCAATAGAGATTGCCATTGCAAAGTTGTGCATAAGTGATCTAAAGGATGCACCTTCTTTGTGCATATCAATAAAGACTTCCCCTAATTTACCATCTGAATATTCACCTGTTCTAAGGTAAATTTTGTGCCCACCCACATTTGCTTTTTGGGTGTATCCACCGCGTCTATTGGGTAATTTTCTGCGTTGGGCTTGATGAATAATTTTTTCAATCACCTTTTCAACAATTTTTTCACTCATCACAGTGGCTTTTTGCGTTGTTGGCAGTGTTGTTATTTCTTCAATTTCATCTTCATCTAAAACAACAGCGTTTAATGGTTGGGATAATTTTGACCCATCTCTATAGAGTGCATTCGCCTTAATACCCATTTGCCATGAATCAAAATAAGCTTTTTTGCAATCTTCAATCGTTGCAGAATTGGGCATATTAACGGTTTTTGAAATAGCGCCTGAAATAAACGGTTGAACGGCTGCCATCATTTCTATGTGGGAATTAATTGAAAGGAAGCGTTTTCCAATGCGTCCACAAGGGTTTGCACAATCAAAAATTGGTAAATGTTCTGCCTTTAAGTGTGGTGCACCTTCTAAGGTCATTGTTCCACAACAGTAATTATTTGCTTTTTCAATATCGTCTTTAGAAAAGCCTAAATAATGAAGCATATTAAAGAAGGGATCATTTAATTGTTCATCTGTAATATTGAGTGTTTTCTTGCAAAATACTTCGCCAAGAGTCCATTTATTAAATGCAAACTTAATATCAAAAGCCGATACTAAAGCACCTTTTAACGCTTCAATCTGTTTATCCCCAAAGCCTTTTTGTTTTAAAAGATCAAAGGAAATACCTGGTGCATTTTCGAGCGTCCCGTACCCTGTTGCATATTTAATGATTTCTTCAATTTGTTGATCTGTATACTTTAACGTCTTTAAAGCCGTTGGTACCATTTGGTTAATAATTTTAAAGTACCCCCCCCCTGCAAGCTTTTTAAACTTAACAAGTGCAAAGTCAGGTTCAATACCGGTTGTATCACAGTCCATAACAAGGGCAATTGTTCCTGTAGGGGCAATAACCGTTGTTTGTGCATTTAAAAACCCATATTTTTCACCTAAACTTAAGGCATCATCCCATGATTTTTGAGCACGCTCTATTAACGTTGGAATAGGGCAGTGCATTGATTCTAAAGGTTTTGGAAGAACCGTTAACGCGTCATATCCTTTGGTTTCGCCATATGCAGCACGCCTGTGGTTTGAAATAACACGAAGCATGGCTTTTTTGTTTTTCTCATACCCTTTAAATGCACCAACTTCTTTTGCAAGAAGGGCGGATGTTTTATACGCACACCCTGTTAAAATAGCAGCCAAAGCACCAGCAATAGCGCGTGCCTGTTTTGAATCGTAAGGAATGCCAAAGCTCATTAAAAGTGCGCCAAGGTTAGCGTATCCCAGTCCTAGTGTTCTAAATTCAAAGGATCGAAATGCTATTTCTTTTGATGGAAATTGCGCCATATAAACGGAAGCTTCAAGAACAATCGTCCAAAGTTTTATGGCATGTTCATAAAAATTGGTATTAAAGACTCCATCTTTTACAAACGTATAAAGATTAAGGGATGCAAGATTACAAGCCGTATCATCTAAGAACATATATTCAGAACAAGGGTTTGACGCACGAATAGGGCCACTATTAGGGCAGGTATGCCATTCATTAATCGTTGTTTCAAACTGAATCCCTGGATCAGCAGATGCCCAAGCCGCATACGCAATTTTATCAAACAAGTCTTTTGCTTTGAGTGTTTTTTTAAAGTTCTTATCTTTTCTGCCTGTTAAGACCCAATCTTTATCTTGAACAACGGCTTTTAAAAAGTCATTTGAAAGGCGAACGGTATTGTTTGAATTTTGACCAGAAACCGTTGAATAAGCCTCACTATCCCAATCGGTATCGTAAACGCTCAAATCCAAATCAGTTTTTCCAAGCTCTGCCATTTTAATGGTGCGTTGAATGTAATTTTCAGGAATCATGACTGATCGTGCTTGTTTAATGGCATCTTTTAACGCAGCATTTAATTTTGGATCAAAGCGTTTTGATTTTTCTATTTGTTCATTCAAACAAGCGTCTAACACTAAAGAAAGGTATTTTTTATTAATTTTTGATCCACTCACAAGGGCTGCTACTTTTTCTTCTTCTTTCACTTTCCAAGTAATGAATTCTTCAATATCTGGGTGATCAACATCTAAAATTACCATTTTTGCAGCACGACGCGTTGTTCCACCAGATTTAATCGCCCCTGCTGAGCGATCACCAATTCTCAAAAAGCTCATAATACCAGAGGATTTACCCCCCCCAGATAACGTTTCACCAAATCCCCTTACATTTGAAAAGTTACTACCTGTGCCAGATCCATATTTAAAAAGGCGTGCTTCTCTTACCCAAAGGTCCATAATTCCACCATCATTGACCAAATCGTCATCAACGTTTTGAATAAAACAAGCATGGGGCTGCGGGCGTTCATAAGCAGAAGTCGATTTTGTAAGTTCTTTCGTAATCGGGTCAACAAAGTAATGACCTTGGCTTGGGCCATCAATGCCATAAGCCCAATGGAGACCTGTATTAAACCATTGTGGTGAATTAGGTGCTGCCATTTGGGACGCCATCATATAACGCATTTCATCATAAAATGCTTTAGCATCCTCTTCCGTGTCAAAATAACCTGCTTTAAATCCCCAATATGTCCAAGCACCAACTAAACGGTCAAATACTTGTTTAGCAGATGTTTCAGATCCAAAATCTGTATCTTTTTTTGGTGTTTTTCTTAAAAGCCAAGAAGGAATACTTTCTTCTTCAACAGTTTCTGTTAAATTTGGAACCCCTTTTTTGCGAAAGTATTTTTGTGCCAATACATCACTTGCGACTTGGGACCACGTTGTTGGGACTTCAATACCTTCTTGTTTAAAGACAATAGAACCATCTGGGTTTTTTATTTCGCTTGTTACTTTATGAAAAGAAATAAGATCATAGGGTGACTTAGAATTGCTTGTAAATACGCGTTCTATTTTCATGGAAATCCTCTTTGAGATACTAAATGTTGTGTTATTATTTTTTAATCAATACTATATATAGTTATATGACCATAGGCGTTGTTTTTTTTCAACCCATTATTTTAACAAAATGATGTGTTTTTTTTATATGTTTTTAAAAAATAAGGGCTTGTCAAAAAAGAAACTCTTTAAAAAAGTGTTGGGGCTTTTTTTACTGTATTGCTTGTTACAATCGGCATCAACCCTAAATGTTCATAAGCAAAATCCGTTAGCATTCTGCCCCGTGGGGTTCTTTGTATAAAACCTTGTTGTAAAAGGTAAGGTTCAACAGATTCTTCTAAAGTATCTCTTTGTTCTGAAAGGACAGCGGCTAGTGTTTCAACACCAACGGGGCCACCTTTATAAAATTCTGCAATCACACGAAGGTACTTAATGTCTTGCGCGTCCAGTCCAAGGGGATCAACATCTAATCGATCAAGGGATTCTTTTGCAATTTGTTCTGAAATAATAGCGCACCCTGAATATTGTGCATAATCACGTACACGTTTTAAAAGTCTTCCTGCAATACGGGGCGTTCCTCGCGACCTTTTTGCAATTTCAAAAGCACCATCTTTATCAATGGGCATTTTTAAAATGTTAGCAGCACGAAGCACAATAGAGGTTAAATCATGAATATCATAAAAAGTTAATCTTAATGGAATCCCAAAGCGATCTCTTAATGGTTCAGACAAAAGGCCAGAACGTGTTGTTGCTGCAATCAAAGTAAAAGGGGGTAAGTCAATACGAATGGACCTTGCTGAAGGCCCTTCACCAATCATAAGATCAAGTTTAAAGTCTTCCATAGCAGGGTAGAGCACTTCTTCAATGGTGCTGTTGAGTCTGTGAATTTCATCAATAAACAAAACATCATTCGCTTGAAGGTTCGTTAAGACTGCTGCTAAATCACCCGCTTTTGAAAGAATAGGTCCAGATGTCGCACGAAAGCCAACCCCCATTTCTTTGGATACAATTTGGGCGAGTGTTGTTTTACCAAGGCCCGGCGGACCATAAAACAAAACATGGTCCAGCGCTTCATTTCTTTCTTTTGCAGCATAGATAAATACGTTTAAATTTTCACAAAGTGTTTTTTGGCCTGTAAAATCATTTAAGGATAATGGACGAATAGAATTTTCTGTTTGCAGCTCATCATTTTGACTGCTTGCACTTAACACATCCTCTTTTTGATTAGTCATTTAAAAAATCCTCTTTATTATATACT
>JAGOTX010000016.1 GCA_018061565.1 Pseudomonadota bacterium | reverse complement strand
TGAAAATGATTGCCTTTTAAGTGTTTAACAAAAGCTGTTTGAGATAAATTTAAAAATGCTGCAATTTCTTGACACTGTTCTGTTTTTAAAAACTCATTAACGAGGATAACAGCAGCAGGATTGCCTAAAAAAGGTTTATCCGTAAAAGCATCAACTTGGTAATAATGCATCATTTTTTTACTTAAAATAATCCATAAAAGTTAACCATATTAAGACGTAAAAATCAATCAATATCCATTTTTTTGAGCAAAATTTTATTCATAAAGTTAAAAAAATAAATTAATCCTTATAAATTTACCTTTTATTAACTTTTAGATACTAAACTTATAGTAGGCTCCAAAAAACAAGAGCATGTGTATCTAATATTAAGAGGGAATGATAATGATATTCTTAAAAAAACAAAAAAGTTTAAAGATTTTAAAAGGCGTTGCATTTGCAGCAATCTTAAACTTTAGCATGGCTGATAGTGTTGTATTTGCAGCAGCACCTGCTACAGCGTCAGTAAAACCAGCAGCGGCAGTTAAAGGCGTTAAACCATTAAAAAGGGATCCTTTGGATTTTGTAAGGCCTCAGTTAGATTCTTTAAAAGCAAATAGAGAGCAAATTGCACAACTTGAAAAAGCTGCAGTTGATTTCATTGCCGATAACAATGACAAAAAGCAAACTTTAGAATCTAAAAATTCAGATACCATTTCAGAAGTTGCAGCGATCTTAACAGAAAAGGGTAACACAAATAGAGCTGACCTTTACCGATTCATGAACAATCAAAAAGATCAAGCGGAGTTCACTACATATTTAGAAAAATTAAATGGAGTTCTGCCAGATTATAAAACATTACTAGGCTCTTTATCTAAAAAGGAAAGATCCTTAACCGGACTTCAAAAAAATATTGAAAAATTAAAAGCCAATGGAAAAGCACTAGAAGAGCAATTAAATCCATTAAACGATGAACTTCAAACAGCTGATGCAGCTTTTAAACAAGGCTTAAGCCAAAATACACAAAATGTAGCACAACGAAATGCTTTGATGGATCAAATGAATGATCTTCAAACGAAAATACTTGTTGCAACGCGTGATAAAGCGTTACTCGCATCAGATATTGACGATCTCAAAGCAAGAATTAATGATAATAAAGAAGAAATAGCATCCTTAAATCCAACCAATGATGCAAAAGTTTCAAAATCAAAAGCATATCAAACAGCAGTCGCTAGAATGAATGCGGAAACAGCAACAATGCAAAGTGAGATTACCGCTAAGGATGCCTTACAAAAGGAAAAAGAAACTGAGATTGCTGCCCTTACACAACAACAAAACCAGTTAAGTCTTTCTTTACAAAAATTAGATCCTGCTGTTGCAACATCCGATAAAGATATTCGTGCAAAAAGACAAAAAATCAATGCCATCAATATACAAATAGAATTGATTAATGACAAAAAAAATAAAGCGGATAGAAAAATCAGTAAAACTGAAATGGCGATTGTTACGTTAAAACAACAAGTGGAAGTTTCAAGAAAAAATGTTATGGAAAATTTAAGACCACTTATTAACTTACTATCTGGTATACCTTTTATTCCAGAAGCTTCATCTGAAAATACATCTGAACCCGCTGCAGAAAATGTGCTAGCAAATCCAGTTGCACCCGCTGAAGAAGAAAAAGATATAAGCACAGAGTTTCCAGATATTAATCAACTATTAAATGATGCAAATGCTGTAACTGCAACAACTGTTCCTAATGCATCTGAAGAAGTAAATGATTCATTGGACCAAGGTCTAACACCAAGTGAATCTACCGAAATCTTTGCTGATGCTGGAACTTCAACAGTACCTACTTCACCAACCACACCTGCTGCATCACCATTACCAATTGCTCTTAAAAAAGAAGCTGATGCAAGCAAATTTTTAGGCTCTGTCATGGCATCACCTAAAAGATGCGCATTAATTGTAAATGCTTATCCCCAGTTTAATGATGGTGGCAAGAGATTATTAATTGCTGAACTTAATGCAAATAAGTCACTTTTAAAGACCGGTCCAAAGGGACAATATGTAACAATTTTTGCTAAAAACTTTGCAGATCAAGCAACAGCAGCTACAAGCATTTGTAAATAAATATTTACCGATTCTAGAATCTTTAACCACAAGGGGTTTATTATTCCTTGTGGTTTTTTTATATATTTATAAAAATCATCCAGGGACTCATTAATTTTACGCTTATATCTTTGATCACCATAAGCACCATCCTTTAAAGCATTCAATACAAATTATTTTTCCATTAAAACTTTTAGCTGTCTTGTTAAATACGCAATAAGGGCAATTGCATTTTGGTCTTGCTGAAGGGCTATCTTTGCTAAATCTTTATGATAGTGATAAGAAGATAAAGAACGATGCTTTAATAAATAAAGTTTTTCATCGATGCTAGCCATATTATTAATCATAATTTTAGCCATTGTTTTAAAAAGATCATCCGCTAATAAATAATATGCATCGCGTTCCCATTCATGGTGTATTGTGGATGATTCAATTAAATGAATCAAAAATTGAAAGTCAAGATGAAGACCAATTTCTTTAGCAACACTTAACACGTGTGCTTTATCTAATTTTTTAGTGATATAATTTTGATATAACTCAATACCAATTGGCGCAAAACGAATCATATTCATTTTTTTATGGATTAAATTATTGGTATTTGTTTCATCAAGAAAAGCGTTATGGGTTAATTCATTCATAAATGCTTCAAACTCTTCAAAATTAAAGTTTTCAATAACGGCGGTATTACGAACATAAGCAAAAAAGCTTTTTTTAAATAATTGAATCAACTTATTCCAAAGGGAATATTTTTCTGCTTCGGTTAACGAATCATTGGCCTTAATATCATTAAAAAGCTCTTTTATTTTTAAAAGATCAAACAATATTAAAATATGCTGAACAATTTCAACATGGGAAAGATCAAGTGCTTGTGAAATTTCATAAATAAAACTAATGCCTAAATGGTTAATAATATCATTAGCAATCGCTGTTACGATAATTTCATTTTTTAAAGGGTGATCTTTCAAATGTTCTTTAAATTCTGAAACAATTATTTTAGGGAAATAATCATACAACACTTTTTCATAAAACAATGTATCAAAATTATTTAACAGTTCTTGGTAAAGATGCAACTTTGTGTAAGATATTAAAATCGCAAGTTCTGGTCTTGTAAAACTTTTTTGTTCAGCATGACGCTGGCTTAAATCTTGAACAGTTGGTAAGAATTCAACCGTTGCATCCAGTGGTAAAAATGCACTTTTGGATAATTTTACAATTAAGTTTTTATAACGTTCTGTATAATCAAAAACACTTGATTCTAGAATACTTAATAAAAATGTTTGATCTTTATTATCTTTTAAAACAAGTTCTGCAACGTTATCTGTCATTTGACTTAACATTTCATCGCGTTTTTTCATGTTTAACAAATTATTTTGTTTTAGATAATTAAAGAATATTTTAATATTCACTTCATGGTCAGAACAATCGACTCCTGCAGAATTATCCACAGCATCCATATTAATTCTACCACCATTAAGGGCGTATTCTATCCGCCCTTTTTGGGTTACGCCAAGGTTTGCACCCTCCACAATAACTTTTGCACCAACATCATATCCATTAATCCGTAATGCATCATTCAAGCGATCTTTCACATCTTGATCTGATTCATTTTGTGACTTAATAAATGTGCCAATTCCACCAAAAAACAGTAAATCAACAGGGGCTTTTAAAAGCATTTTAATGAGCTCTTCAGCAGAGCATGACGTTTTGTCTTTGATATTTAAAATCAAACACATATCATCCGATAAAGTAATACTTTTTTCCTGACGGGACCAGACCCCCCCCCCTATTGAAATAAGATTTTTGTTATAATCAGACCATTTAGAACCAGGCATTTTAAAAAGGCGTTTTCTTTCATCAAAACTAACTTGTGCATTGGGATTGGGATCTAAGAAAATATGTTCATGATTAAACGCTGCAACAAGTTTTATTTTATCCGATTGTAACATCCCATTTCCAAAAACATCACCTGCCATATCGCCAATGCCGATTACAGTAATAGAATCTTTTTGAATATCAATATTTTTTTCTAAGAAATGGTGCTTAGCTGAAACCCAAGCACCCCGGGCTGTAATCGCCATTTTTTTATGATCATACCCCCTTGACCCACCAGATGCAAAAGCATCACCAAGCCAAAAATTATATTGATTGGACAATTCATTAGCAATATCTGAAAAAGTTGCGGTTCCTTTATCTGCTGCAACAACTAGATATGGGTCATCATCATCATAACAAATACAGTCTTTAGGTTTTATAATTTCACCTTGAACAATATTATCGGTAATATCTAAAAGCCCCATGATAAATGTTTTATATGAATCAACAACCATAGACTTTAGTGTATGATGATCCAAACCTTGGTCTTTTGCTTTTTCATAGTGTTTTGCAACAAAACCACCCTTTGCGCCAAGGGGAACAATGACCGAATTTTTAACCGTCTGAGATTTTACAAGCCCTAATACTTCAGATCTAAAATCTTCCAAACGGTCAGACCAACGAATGCCACCCCTTGCAACTTTTCCAGCCCTTAAATGAACACCTTCAGTATGTGTTGAATACACAAAAATTTCATACAATGGTTTTGGATTTGGCAAATTAAGAATCAAATGAGAATTAAATTTAACACTGATATAAGCTTTAAAGTGACCATCTTGTTTTTTTTGAAAAAAGTTCGTCCGAAGAGAGGCCTCTATTAAATTTAAGATTCTTCTTAAAATTCTGTCCTCATCAACTTTTTTAAGAGCATTACAATAATCTTCTAATTCATTTTTTAAGTTAATAAAACCTACAGAGTCAGACTCTATGGGTGAAAACTTAACATTAAAAAGTCGGATTATTTTTTGTGTAAACTCTTGATGACAAGACAATGTTTCTAAAATATGATCAAATGAATAAGGAATCCCCACCTGGCATAACACCCTACAAAACAAACGGACTAACATCAAATCTCTATAATTTAAAGACGTTGTAAGCACTAACTTATTTAATTTGTCGTCTTTAATCTTCTCTTGCCAAACAAGAAGGAGCGTTTCTAAAAATCTTTCTTTTGCAGCTAAATCATCAAAAAAAAGTGTATCTGACGTTTGTTCAAGGTAAAGAATCTGTAAATACGTATTAGGTTTAGTTGAATGACCTTTATAATTTAAAGTGTAAGACTTTTCAAAAATTACTTTTTGCCCAAATCTTTCTAAAATAGAAAGAATTGAAGAAAGGGGCACAAAGTTTTTTGTATTAAAGACATGCAATCTGACACCATGATTGTCTTTTTGAACATTCATGACAATTTCTTTTTCATCAGACAATGTTTTTATGTCATTAAAATCTAAAACAGCCACCGATGGATCAAAGTTTTGCTTATAATCTTTGGGGAAAATATCACTGATCATATCAACTGTTGCTGAATCAACGGATTTTTCAAGATTCTCTTCCCATGTTTGCGTTATAATGGACAACTGCTTTTGAATATGAGATGTTTCAAAATAGGCAGGCAAATCCTTATGACGATCAATCACAAAAACAAGGCGAGCAAAGGGATATTCACCAATTAAAATATGCTCAGAATAAATAACGCCATTTAACGTTTGTTCCAAATACGCTTTAATTTGTTCTTTAACAGCAAAACTATATTTTTTAGCAGGCATAAAGACAAGAATCAAAACATAGTCATCATCCTTATTAGGCTTTATGTAAGCGACAACGCCATTTTGAATTTCAAGAACGCGTTGGCAAATATCTGAAATTTCTGTGTTATCAAGCTGAAAGAATAAATCAAGGGAAATGCTATCCATAATCATAGAGAGCAGTTTGCCGTTATACCAGTTTGGATCATACTTAAACTGCTTAAAGATTTTCTTTGCTCTTATGCGCGCAAGAGGCGCATGAAGGGATGATGATTCAAAAAAATCAGGTGTAAAAACACCAATAAATTGATGAAACCCAACAATACTACCTGCTTCATTAACGGATGGAATTTCAATACAATCGTAACGTGACCCTCTATTAATATTGGATCTTAAAGACGATTTATACACCCTAACAATGGGTTGGTCTAAATTTTCATCACAAAAAGGGGCAAGGTGATCATCATTTTTTAAGGAATCTATTGTTAACAATCCAAGTGTTTTATTTTCGTCTTCTAAAAAAAAGCTTTTAGATGTCATATTTTTTTTAAAATAACGGTATCCATAAAAATAATATCTGCCGTTTTTAAGCCAATTTAAAAAGATTTCCTCTTCATGATAATGGGCAATTTCGCTTTTTACAAAAGCTGTCTTTTCTTGCAATTGTTTAGATGCTTCTTCAATTAAATAAAGCTCTATAAAGCTTTTTTCAATCGTTAGTCGTAAATGTTCTTTTTGGACATCTGTTAAGGGGTTTACAATCAGAAAATGAATAACAGATTCAACACCGTAAGAATCGTCTTTTTTAAGAGTTGATGGATCAAAAAACTTTAAAAACTTGCCTTGATTGTCCCTTTGTATATGCAGCACAGGGTGCATAATATTTTTAATTTTTAAATTGTGTTTTTTAATAATGTGATAAACCGTTGTCAAAATATAAGAACAATCTTTGCTAACAATGCTTAAAAATGTTTGATCTTTGTTATAAGGGTGATCATAAAAATTCAAACTGACCTTAACGTCAAGCAGCTGATTTTGGAAAAAATGCCAAAATTCACACATAGCACCAGCATAAGATTTTTGAGTTTTTTCATCCTCTAGCTGTAAGAAAAACTCTGGCCCCTGCATGCTAAAAAAAGTGTTTAAAAAAGATTCTAATTCTTTTCTTTGATAATCGCTTTCAAGGTTTAAGCAATAAAGCGCCCTTTGAATAAGCATATCAATGGCATTTTTTCGATGATTGAGCGTTGAAATCTCTGACATAAAAGGGCACTTATAACAAATCAGTAGGAATATCTTATCATATATCTCAGACGATATACAAAAAATATCTATAATTTTAAACTAAAGTGATATTTTAAAGAGTGTATAAAGAACGCTGTATCACAAAGCTTTGTTAATCTAGTTTTTGATAGATTTCTAAAGCTCTTTTGCGTGCAAAATCATGATTAACAATAGGTTTTGGATAATCACTATTTTGCGCTGAAAGCCAAGGCGTGTGGATAAATTTTTGTGGAATATTTCTAAGCTCTGGGACCCACTGTTTAATGTAAATCCCTTCTGGGTCAAACTTTTCACCTTGGGCTGTTGGATTAAAAATTCTAAAATAAGGGGCTGCATCAGGCCCACACCCTGCAACCCACTGCCAACTAATTGTATTAATCGCAATATCGGCGTCTAAAAGCGTATCTAAAAACCAAGCGGCCCCTTTTTGCCAGGGAATAAGCAGATGTTTGGTTAAAAAGGAAGCCACAATCATTCTAACGCGGTTATGCATCCATCCTGTTTGCCAAAGTTGGCGCATGCCAGCGTCCACAATAGGATAGCCTGTTAACCCCATGGTCCATTTTTTAAAACTCGTATCATCATCCATCCAAGGGAAGTTCTTAAAACGCTGATTAAGAGGATCTTTTAAAAGGTAGGGGAAATGATAGATTAAATAATAGGCAAACTCTCTCCACCCTAATTCTTGCGCAAATTGACTAAAGGGATCAACATTTTGAAAGATCTGGTGAACACTTATTTCCCCAAAATGAATATGGGGGGAAAGGGATGATGTCCCCTTTTGGGATGGAATATTGCGCACATCTTCATAAAACTCAACCTTTTCTTTTAAAAAGCTAACCATACTCAATTGTGCTGATTCTTCACCTGGTTTAAAGGTGAAGTCTTTTGCCCAATTAGGCTTATTCGGTAGCAGATTAAAGGCGTCAATATCAAAAGGTATAGACATGAGGGGGGGGGGTACAACAGCTGGCTTTAAAAGCTGCTGGGAGATAATTTCATCTTTTATTTTTTTCCAAAAAGGTGTAAAGACCTTATAAGGGCTGCTTTGTTTGTTTTGAATTTGAAAGGGTTCAATTAAAAGGCTGCTATTATAACTTAAAACATCAATCCCTTTTGCTTTTAATGTCTGTTTTAAGGATGTGTCTCTGCTTATTGATTCTGGGTCATAACACCTGTTCCAATAGACTTTTTGAATGGCGTAGTCGTCAATAATTTTTAAAATAGGATCCATCGTTACAAGTAAAGGAATGCCATGGTCTTTTAAATCTTTTTGTAGTGCTATTAAAGAATGATGAAGCCACCATTTTTGTGCGCCCCCCATTTCTTTATCAATAACATAAACGCCAATAACATTTTGATTTTGAGACGCTTCAACTAATGCATAATTTGCAAAAAGCCTTAAATCATTGCGAAACCAAATAAGCGTTGTCATCTTAAAGGTCTATCTTAATACGCAGGCATTGTTGCATCGTTTTGAAGATTTCCAAATTTTGTAAGGGAATTATTAAAGTATAATCGAACATTTCCAACAGGGCCATGACGTTGCTTTGCAATAACAACTTCCGCCTTATTATAAACAGCATTCATTTTTTGCTGCCATTCGGCCCATTTATCTGTTCCTTCAGGGGGCTGCTGACGCGACACATAATATTCTTCACGATAAACAAACATCACAACATCCGCGTCTTGCTCAATAGAACCAGATTCCCTAAGATCTGAAAGCTGTGGTCTTTTATCTTCCCTTGTTTCAACAGATCTTGAAAGCTGAGATAACGCAAGTACCGGAAGGCTTAATTCTTTAGCAATACCTTTTAAAGCTCTTGTAATTTCAGATACTTCTTGAACACGATTGTCTTGGGATCTTCTTCCCCCTCCCCCTTCAAGGAGCTGTAAGTAATCGACAACAATAAGGCCTATATCATGTTGACGCTTTAAACGGCGTGCTCTATTTCGAAATGCAGTAATGCTAAGACCAGGTGTATCGTCAATAAATAAAGGCACACTGTTGATTGTTCTTGAAACATCGACAATTTTAGTAAAATCATCTGTTCGAATGTCCCCCCGCCTTAACCGATCCGATGGAATGCCTGATTCACTGGATAAAATACGGCTTGCAAGTTGTTCAGCAGACATTTCAAGGGAGAAAAATGCAACGGGTGCACCATCACTATTTTGATTAGAAAATGCTTTTGCAGCATTAAAAGCAATATTTGTTGCAAGGGCTGTTTTTCCCATTGAAGGGCGCCCTGCTAAAATTAAAAGATCACTTGGGTGGAGCCCACCTAAATAATGGTCAAGATCATGAAGACCGGATGTGACCCCCACAACATGACTATCCCTCTTAAAGGCTTTTTCAGCAGATTGAATAGCTTCCGTTAAGGCAGAACCAAAAGTGATGACTGTTTTACTGTGCCCACCCGATGTTACTAAATCAAAGAGTTTTTTTTCTGCGGCTTCAATATGGGAAACAGCCGTTTCTTCTAAAACAATTTTTCTAGCACCTACGACCATATCCTCACCAACGGTGATAAGCTCTCGCCTTAAATAGAGGTCGTATATAAGTTGGCCATAATCGCCAACACTTATAATGCTTATAACGCTGTTTGTAAGGTCAATCAGATAATTTGCACCACCCACAGATTCAAGATCATTGGATTGTGAAAAATAGGCCTTTAACGTTATAGGATCTGCAATTTTTCCAGAATCCACAAGCAAAACAATTGCCCGATAAATTTCCCCATGAACATGATGTGAAAAATGTTCAGGCTTTAAAAAATCACTGATTTTTTCATAACTTTGGTTATTTAAAAGCAACGCACCCAATAGGGATTGTTCCGCTTCAATATTATGCGGGATGGTCGAAGAAATAGCTTCTAATTCTTTTTGTTTTTGAAGAGCAATCATAAAAAATTCTACGTATTACAAATATCAAAATGGGACATCGTCATCAATATTTTCTGAAACAGATGGCATATAATCTGAATTTGAAGATCCATCATTCATATTAGATGTCTTATTATCTAAAATCATTAACTCGCCTCTATATCGCCCTAGAACAATTTCTGTTGTATAACGTTCTTGTCCACTTTGATCTGTCCATTTTCTTGTTTGAAGCTGACCTTCAACATAAACCTTTGTTCCTTTTTTAATATATTTGTCAACAACATCCACAAGGTTTTCGTTCATAACAGCAATACGGTGCCATTCTGTTCTTTCTTTTCTTTCCCCTGTCATCTTATCTTTCCAAGATTCACTGGTTGCCACAGAAAAATTTGCAATTTTAAATCCATCTTGAGCTTGGCGGATTTCTGGATCTCGCCCTAAATTGCCAATGATAATAACTTTGTTGATTGATCCAGCCATGGAAAGGTCCTTTTTTAAAGATTTATAGTTTGCCCGATTTTGAGTATACGATAAAGATATAACTTTCGTTAAGTAAAAATTTTAAAAAAATAAAAATAGATGATGTTATACCCATATATGATGAAAATCGCTCTTTAATGCCTGGTTTTAGTTGGTGAATAATTAAAAAGGTTTCCCAAAAAGTTAAAAGAAGTTTTACTGATTGTATATAAAATAATTGAATAAAGCGCTTAAAAGTGTTTGACAATATCTTTAAAAACGGTTATTATCTTAACAATGTGTCAACCGGTAGTGGTTGAGCTGGACTATTTATTTAAACATTATTTGGAGTTTTGAATCAATGTTTGCGATTGTAAAAACGGGCGGAAAACAATACCGTGTTGAAGAAAACAGCATTATTCGAGTTGAAAAACTTGAAGAACGTGAAGGTACGAATGTTATTTTATCAGAAATTTTAATGACTGGTAATGATAAAGGCGTTAAAATTGGCTTACCAACAGTAGCTGGCGCTTCTGTCGAAGCAACGGTTGTTCGCCAAATGCGTGACCGTAAAGTTATTATATTTAAAAAGAAGCGTCGTCATAATTATCGTCGTAAAGCAGGACACCGTCAACATTTGACAGTTTTGCGCGTTACAAAAATTATTGCTGCGTAAGTATCAAAGGGAGTATAAGTCATGGCAACCAAAAAGGCTGGTGGTAGTTCTAGAAACGGTCGCGATTCAGAAGGTCGACGACTGGGTGTTAAAAAATATGGCGGTCAATTCGTATTAGCTGGTAATATTATTGTTCGTCAACGTGGAACAAAGTTTCATCCCGGATCAAATATGGGAATCGGCAAAGACCATACACTTTTTGCAACAACAGATGGTGTTGTAGAATTTAGCACAGGTTTTAAAGGTCGTTCTTTTGTTTCTATCGTTCCTGCTGTATAAGATTCTTAACTCTAAAAAAATTTTCCCTCGCAAAAATTGTGAGGGTTTTTTTATATCTGATTCGTTTTTTATTTGAGTGCAGAATAAACTTATGGCACATTAAGTTAGCTTATCTATCAATGCTTTTACTGTTGTGAAAACTGACTTTATTCCTATTAATGAACTAACCATTACTGAAGCCAAATTAGAACTTGAACGCTTGGCAACGTTAATAGCACATCATGATTTTTTATATTTTACAAAAGCCAATCCACAAATCCCCGATTCAGAATATGATCATTTAAGAATAAGAAATGAAGCAATTGAAAAACGCTTTCCCGATCTTAAAAGGCTTGATAGCCCAAGTTATCGTATTGGGGCTGAATTGTTACCAGAGTTTCAAAAAGTTCGCCATCGTACACCAATGCTGTCACTGGATAATGCTTTTTCATTTGAGGATGTCTTAAACTTTTTTAACCGTGTTAATCGATTTTTAAAAAATGATCTAAATTTATTTCTAGAATTAACATGCGAACCGAAGATCGATGGATTATCTGCCTCCCTTCACTATCAAGATGGGCAATTTATTCTTGGAACAACCCGTGGTGACGGTTTTGAAGGTGAAAATGTTACAGCAAATTTAAGAACTATTTTTGATATTCCCTTAAGTGTTAAGGCAGAAGATTTTCCTAAAAATATTGAAATTAGGGGCGAAGTTTACATGGTGAAGTCAGACTTTGACGCATTAAACAAAAAACGTCTTCAAAATGATGAAACGCCTTTTGCTAACCCAAGAAATGCCGCAGCAGGCTCCCTTCGTCAATTAGACCCAAAAATTACAAAAGAACGAAAACTTCACTTCTTTGCCTATAGTGCTGATGCCCTTTCCGGATTTTCGCCCAATTCTCAAGATGACATCCTAAAAACTCTCAACAGCTGGGGGTTTTCAATAAATCCGCTTTATAAAGTTATAAAAACAATGCAAGATCTTGAAGCATTTTACACCTCCATTTTAAAAGAGCGGGATACGTTAGATTACGAAATTGATGGCGTGGTTTATAAAATAAATGACCTTGTCTTACAAAATAGGCTTGGCACAGTGGGTCGTGTTCCACGGCATTCTATTGCCCATAAATTTAAATCAGAACAAGCCAAAACACGCGTTAAGGATATTATAGTTCAAGTGGGCAGAACTGGCGTTATAACACCTGTTGCTATTTTAGAACCCGTATCTGTGGGTGGCGTTACAGTTAGCCGCTGCACACTTCATAATGAACAAGAAATTGCAAGAAAAGATGTTCGCATTGGCGATTATGTGATTGTTCAGCGCGCAGGCGATGTGATTCCCCAAATCGTAACCGTTATCGAAGAAGAAAGAGAAGCCAATACTTGGGGGTATGTCTTTCCAACTGAATGCCCTTGTTGTCAGACACCTCTCGTTCAAGAAGAAGATCAAGTCGCAAAGCGCTGCCCTAATGGATACGTTTGTGAGGATCAGGCCATTCAAAGGCTTTCCCATTTTATAAGTCGCGATGCTTTTAATATAGAAGGTCTTGGCGAAAAGCATATTAAAACTTTTTATGAAAAAAAAATGATTCAAACACCTGTTGACCTTTTTAATCTTATTGAGGAAACCACCAGGGCAAAAATAGAAAAAATGCCAGGTTGGGGTGTTAAAGCCATGAGCAATCTTTATGAGGCCATTCTTAAAGCGAAAACCATTACGTTTGATCGTTTTATTTTTGCATTAGGCATTCCCCAAGTTGGCCAAACAACAGCAAGGCAATTAGCCGCATTTTACAAAAACCCCGATTCCTTTTTTAAATCCGCACTTGATTTAAAATCCCATAATTTAGAAAGTTATAAAGCTCTTATCTCCCAAGACGGTATTGGTGAATCGATAGTTTCTGACATCTTTCATTTTATGGAGGATCCAAAAAACCAAGAGATTTATCAAGAATTATTAAAGGTTTTAACAATTAAACCGTTTGAAATAAAAATTAAAGAAGGCCAATTTTCAGGAAAAACGCTTATTTTTACAGGATCCTTAGAAAAAATGAGCCGATCTGAAGCAAAATCTATTGCTGAACGATTAGGGGGTAAAGTTGCAAGTAGTATCTCTAAAAAGGTTGATTTAGTAATTGTCGGCAATGATGCAGGCAGTAAACTTCGTGAAGCACAAAGTTTAGGCATTCAAGTGATTGATGAAAAAGCATGGCTTAGCCTTATTGCAACGTTAGATTAGACTTATGTTTTGAACACATACAATCCATATATCCTGCTTGTAAAAAAAAAACAACTTATGTAGACTGTTAAGGAATGTTATTAAAATAATAGGGTTAAAATGATACAAAATCTTCGTCAATATTCAGATAATTGGTTCTTTAAGGGGTTGCTTGGTCTTATTGTTTTGTGTTTTGTTTTTTTTGGCGTTGGTGACCTTATTCGAAATATTATTTATGATCGCCCCATTGCAAAAGTTGGCAAACATACTGTTTCTATGGAAGAACTTGATCGTGCCTTAAAAATTGAAGTACAACGCATTCAATCAATAAAAAAAGCACCTGTCAGTATGGAAGAACTCAATAAATTGGGTTTTGTTGAAAAAATTTTAGATCGCATTGTTGCACAACACCTTTTAGAACAAGAAATCAACAATTTAAAAATAGTTGTATCTGACTCTGTTGTTCGTCAAAACATTAAAGGGCTTCAACCCTTTTTAAAGGACGGCCAATTTGACGCTGCGCTCTATAAAAGTGTGTTACAAAATATTGGCATTTCAGAACAAAACTTAGTGAAAGATATTCGCCGCCAAATTCTTGACCAACAATATTTTTTAAGCTTTTCAGATGCTGCAACCATTTCACCTTATTATAGAGATATATTGATTGATGGCATGATTAAAAAACGTTCCTTTGCATCCGTAACGGTTAACCTTAATGCCATTACCTTAACTCAAAAAATAACGCCAGAAGACGTTGAAGATTTTTATAATTCGCATAAAGATTATTATAAAAAACCTGAAAGTAGAGATTTAACCGTCTTAAAATTAGACCTTGAAAAATTATCCCAAAAAATTGACGTTCAAGATGAAGAGCTTAAAAAAATCTATGAGGATAGAAAATCAACATATTCAGATCCTGAAAAAAGAACAATTAAAAAAGTTACGTTAAAAACAGAAGACGAAGCAAAAAATATTTTAGATCTTTTAAAAGATCAAAAAAACATAAAAGATGTGATTAAAAAACAAAAAGATTTAAATGTTGAAGCTTTTGAAAACATTACAAAAAAAGATTGGAAAGAAGATAACGCAGAAAAAATCTTTAACCTTGGACTGAATGAAAATTCTGGCATTATCCGTCAACAAAACGAGTTTTCTATTTATGTTGTTGAAGGAATTAACCCTGAAAAACAAAAATCATTTGACGTTGTAAAAGCGGAAATTCTTAAAGAAATTAAAATTGAACGCTTTCAAGAAACTTACAAAACAATTAAACACAAAATTGAAGATGATTTAGCAGGTGGAAGCAAAATTGAAGACGTTGCTAAAGAACATTCTTTAGACTTTCATTTTGTAAAAGGTCTCACAAAAGATGGAGATGCATTAACTCATGTTAAAGCCTTAAAAGATATGGAAAAGCATATTATTGACCAAGCCTTTGAATTAAGTGAAGGCAATGCAAGCAACGTGATTGATACATCCTACGACAAAAGCGTTGTTGTTTTTGTGTCAAAAATTCATGCTGAACATGTTCCTGAATTAAAAGATATTAAGGATAAAGTTGAAAAAGATGCAACCTCAGAAAAGAAGCATAAAAAAGGAGCTGAATTGGTTCAAAAAATAGCACAGGAAGCAAAATCAGCTGCTGATCTTTCAAAATTTGCAGCACAAAACCACTTCTCATTTGTCACAGATCGTTCATACTCAAGACTTTCAATTGCTGAAGATAAAGAACTCTTGGCAACAAAAGTTGTTGGCGTTTTTGATAAGGCCTTTTCACTTCCTTTAAACCGTGCCATTGCAAGTGCAACGGTAGACGGATTTATTGTTGTTATGCCCGTAAAAGAAATGAATGATAAGTCCATTGATCAAACAAAAAAACAAGAAATCATAAAACGCCTTAACGGATTAATGCATGATGCCATTGCATGGCTTATGGTTGAGACGTTAAAAAGTAAGTATTCTGTTGATATTAAATCAAAAAATTTAGAAGCGTTTTTAAAAATTATATTAAAAAATGAATAGATTGGAAAATATTATGAATAGATTCAAAAATATTTTACTTTTTTGTATGACAGTTTTAACTATTAGTCAAATCAATGCTTCAGAATGTTTTATTACAAAAGAAAATGATCAAATCATTCAAAAAGAGGGTGATTGTGATGAACGCTTTGCGCCCTGTAGTACCTTTAAGATTGCTTTAAGCTTGATCGGTTTTGATTCAGGTATTCTTATGGATGAAACACATCCCGTTTGGTCTTTTAAAGAAGGGTATGATGATTGGTTACCGGTTTGGAAACAGGACCAAACCCCTAAAAGTTGGATGACTTATTCTTGTGTTTGGTACAGCCAAGTTTTAACTCAAAATCTCGGTATGAAAAAGTTTCAAGATTATATTACACAGTTTAATTATGGTAATCAGGATTTATCAGGTGATAAGAGTAAAAATAATGGTCTTACACATGCTTGGTTATCTAGCTCTCTTGCCATATCAAGCATAGAGCAAATCACATTCTTAGAAAAATTAATCAATGAAACTCTACCGGTTAAACCACATGCCATTACAATGACAAAGAATCTTATATTCCTTGAAACCCTTAAAAATGGATGGAACCTTTATGGCAAAACAGGAACAGGTCATGTTTTAAAAAATGACAAAAGCAAAATTAGAGATGTGTATCATGGTTGGTTTGTTGGTTGGATAGAAAAAGATAATAGGAAAATTATCTTCGCAAGTCACATTACAGATAGTAAAAAAGAAGAAAACTTTCCATCTATCAGAGCCAAAGAAAGAGCGAAAGAAAAATTAGAAAAGATTATTGATCAATCAGAAAAATAAGCAAACAATCATGATTCTTTTAAAAAAACAAGTGGCAAGATCCAGAAAGACTATCAGAAATAATTATAAAAAGCAACAATGGTAATATTTTTTTTATGATGATAGGATTTTTGACAGGGTTTTTCGTAATTTTGGACATTCTTCGTGTTCTGAGGGGCCCCCACAGAACCCAAAATCGATCACGGCCCCCACCTCCTCCACCACGAAACAATAGCAACCCAACCGGTGATTCGGCAACCTTTAAACAAGGTACTATTCAGCGGTTATCAAAGTATATTGCGCTTTGAAGATGAACGTATATAATAACCTTGATATCGAGGTTTATTATTCCATTCTAACAGGTGTGTAAGATTTCTTTCGGATG
>JAGOTX010000015.1 GCA_018061565.1 Pseudomonadota bacterium | reverse complement strand
GCTTTAGAGGCCTTTAAACAAGGCATAACTCAACGGTTATCAAAGTATATTGCGCTTTGAAGATGTGTGTATATAATAACCTTGCTATCGCGGTTTATTATGCCACACGAACAGGTGTGTAAGATTTCTTTCGGTCTGGATCTCCTTTCCTAACTTGCTAATGTCAAGGGATCATGCTCAATCCCTCCCCGCCTAATGCGTCTTACATTATCAGACTAACATAAGATCCCCTAACAAATGGTTAATTTTTTGGAGATTTTTAAAAAATCAAAAAATTTTGTTTTAATATGATGATTAAATAAAAAATCAATGATGGATTTTTAGATAATAATTTGCTATATTGTTATGGTGTTAATGTTTGGTAAGTAGGCGTTAGTTTTTTAGAAGATAGGATTAATAGAAGAATGAATCATTTAGCGACTCAGTCTAAAAAAGCAATCAGTGTTAGTTTTATGCCACCTAAAACAATTGTTTTGGTTGGTTTAATGGGATGTGGAAAAACCAGTATCGGTAAACGTCTTGCAAAAAGACTTGAACTTGATTTTAATGATTCTGACCTTGCTGTTGAAGAATCTGCCGGATGTCCTTTGTCTGACATCGTAAAATTTTTTGGAGAAGAAGGCTTAAAAAGTGGTGAATGTCGTGTAATCACCCGTCTTTTGGATGAACCCGTTCATGTTTTAGCAACAGGTGGTGCTTCTTTTTCATATGAACCAACACGCAATATCGTTAAAGAAAAAGCGCTTTCAATTTGGTTAAAAGCTGATTTTGAAACCTTAGCAGCACGTGTTGCGCGCAGAAATGATCGTTTGCAAGCAGGCCAAGAAAACGAAGTTGATAAACTAAAAGAATTGGTCAATTTATACTATCCCCTTTATGAACAAGCAGATATTCATGTTGAAACGTTTGATGAACCTACTAATTGTACGGTTGATCGCGTCCTCATTCAAATTAGTGATTACGTTCAAAAAACATATCCAGAACAGTATGTTTTAAAATCAGTTTAATTATTTTGCAAAGTAAAAATGCAGATAGATAGTTCTACCCGCATTTTTATTTTTAAACATCCGTTTTAGCTTTTAGGAATTAAATTCTCAAGCTGCTCTACAGTTGTGTGACTATTACAGGTATCATTCTCAGCACTATTTTGTGTTTGTGCAAAACAGGGTATTACATTCACACATATAAATAATACCAATAATATAACAGATTTTAATTCAATCATAACAATAGCCCTCCTATTAAAAATTAAGAAGCAGAATATATATTCCCTCTCAATACATTAGGTAGTGATTAAAATTTAATAAAAGGTTAATTTTTTAAAGTACTATAAAAAAATAATGAGGTTACTATCTTTTATTTTTAAAAAATGTTGTAAGGAGCTTAGCGCATTCTTCTTCAAGAATGCCGCCATAGACTTCTGGTTTATGCAAGGTATATTTAAATATGCGGGCTTGATGTTCAACAAATCCGCCTTTGGGGTCATAGGCGCCAAAATAGACCCGTCGAATTCTAGCCAAAGCAATTGCCCCTGCGCACATTGCACAAGGTTCAAGGGTTACATACAGATCGCACTCATTTAAAAAAGGTGCGGATAGTTTTTGAAAAGCTTTCTCTAAACACACAATTTCCGCATGATGAAGGGCACATGTATTTGTTTCAACAAGGTTGTGTGCTGTCGCTATAACGTTATTATCCTTTACAATCACAGCCCCAACGGGAACTTCTCCTTTTAAAAAGGCAGCTTTTGCTTCATTCAATGCAAGATTTAAAAAAAATCCCCCATTCACGTTACGCATCAATCCAATCTTTTTTGACTTGCTCTATTGAATTATTTCTTAAATGATAACGAATGGCTTCTAAATATCGGTTCATAAAACGAATATTGTGAATGCTAATTAATGTAAACGCCAAAAGTTCTTGCGCTTTTAAAAGGTGATATATATACCCTTTTGAAAAGTTTTTGCATGTATAGCAATCGCAATCGGGCTCTATGGCTGTATCATCTAAAAGGTATTCTTTATTTTTAAGATTTAAATGTTCACGTTTGTCTCTTAGGTTATGACAAGGGCGCACAAGGGCGCCTCCATGACGGGCTAAACGTGTTGGATGCACACAATCAAATGTATCAATACCAACCTTAACCCCTTCAAAAATATCACGAATGCCACCAATTCCTAAAAGATGTGTTGGCCTTTCTTTATTAAGGCGTTCCATTGTAAAATCAACAATATCGTACATTTGTTCTTTTGTTGCCCCCAAAGACCCACCAACAGCATTACCAAAAAAAGGTTGATTATTAATAAAATCACACGCTTGGATTCTTAAATCCTGATAAACGCCCCCTTGAATAATACCGTAAAGTCTTTGTGTTCCATCTGATATGCGCTCAAATTCTAATTTAGAACGAACAGCCCACCGATGCGATAAATTCATAGAAGATTCTGTGTATGTTTTATCAACATGAAAAGGTGTGCATTCATCCAAAACGACAATAAGGTCAGCCCCTAGAGCACATTGTGTTTGAATTGATTTTTCAGGCGTTAAAAGATGTGTTTTACCATCTAAATAAGACTTAAAACGAGCCCCTTCTTCTGTGATTTTGAGCATTGTCTTCGGGCGGTCACTGTCTCTTTTGCCTTTTATTTCAGAACTAACAGAACCATGCCCTAAGCTAAAAATCTGAAACCCTCCAGAATCGGTTAGCATCGGCCCATTCCAGCCTGTCATTTTTTGAAGACCACCCAATTTTTGAACAACACCCCCCCCTGGCTGAAGCATCAGATGGTAGGTGTTTGATAGAATAATCTGCGTTTTTTCTGCTCTTAATTCTTGAGGGGTTACGCCCTTAATCGTTGCCTTTGTTGCACAAAAAATAAAGGCTGGGGTTTCAACAATCCCATGAGGTGTTTCTATTTTTCCAAGCCTTGCTTTTGAATTTGCAACCGATTGATAGTGAAACGAAAACATATAAAACCCTTTTAACTTATATTTTATAAGATTTTAGAATTCTAACACATTTAAAACGTATTTACCCTTATAATTTTTGAAAAAAAACAATAACATTATCTTTATTTCTTTCATCTTTTACGATCCTGGAAATAATTTGCGACTTTGACGTACAGTTAAATATACGTTTTAAATAATTGATATATTCTTCAACCGTTCTATGGGATAACCCCAGTTCATAGGATATTTCTTTAATCGTTTTACCCAGTATTAACTCGTATATGCAATTTGAAATTTTTTGTTTAAAAGATTTTCCACTTGGGTCAATAAACACATTTTCATAAAGTTCATTTTTTTGTACCATTTTTTCCTCTTTATTTTTTTCTAAATGGGGAACATTTATTTTTTGAAAATCATAAAACAAATGTTCGTTTTTATTATTATGAGGATAATATCTTCCATTATTGAGATTAAAAGAATCGGTAATATTTGATTAAGATACATCCTTAAGGAACCACCTTAGACACAACCTTAGAACAAAAATTAACCAGTTTTATCAGCTTTTCATTTTTTTTTAAGAATTAAAAGATTTTACAAGGGTGTTAACCACAAATTTTATGTAGTCATCTTTCTTTTCTTTTGTGTCTAATATTGAGTTGGGATCTAAAACAAGAGATGTAATAACAGAAAGCGTATAAACAACAACATTTTCAGAAGAGATCTCTTTTGATATCTCCCCACTTTCTTTAAAATGTTCAACGGCTTTTAACCATACGGAAAAGTTTGCCATACCAATTTTATTGTCGATATTGTCCATCACTCTTTGCCAGTTAAGAATTTTAACAACATCTGGATTTTTGTGATAAAAAATAACTGCATAATGAATCAGTTCAATTAAAAAAGAGGCTAACGGCTGATCAAAAGAGGGAAAATTATCAACAACTTTTCGACCCTCTTCAACAACTTGGTCTTTAACAACCGTCCATAACTGTTCTTTATTTTTGAAATGATGAAACAACAAACTGTGCGTTACATTCGCTTTTGCAATAATTTCACTAACAGAAGACCCCATAAAACCTTTTTCTAAAAAAACTTCTCTTGCAGCCTTTAAAATGGCGTCTTTTCGTGTTCCTTGCATGTTTGTTTTTGTCATTTAAACTTCACTTTTTTATACTTTTTTTAAGGTAAGGTGTTTTGATTAAAAAATCAATCTTTTGGTTTTTTTTAGCAATGTGATAAACTATCCATGTCTTAATATTTAAAGGAACAATCTCAATGAAAAGATTCCTGTTTTTTGTCTTATTTTTGTTTATTTCTATTGGATTTGGAATATCATCTTCCCATGATTCTACAAAGTCATCACCCCTTGTTTCAAAGATGTTAAAAACAGATTCCTTACAACCAGAAAAACAAATTGTTTATCTAGAAGAATTTGGAGACTTTTTAAACATAATTGATGATGAAAAAAAACGGGCTCATTTTGTAAAGGGTTTTTCTAAATTTTTTACAGAAGATTTTTTATCAATTGAATCTTATAAAAATATTATGTATTACTGTTTAAAACTTTTAATTGTTGTGCTTGCGCATTTTGGGTTAAAAAAAATTGGTATGAAAGTTTTAACATATCATATGACTGTTATTGCCAATAAAAGAAAAGAACGTACGCTTAAAAATTTAAATGACGAACAAAATTATTTAATTCTTGAAACGTTAGCGTCGCTTTTTCAATCGATTTTTATTTGGTTTTTACGCGTTGTTTTTACGTTACTCTTTATGATTGTTATGGGCATCAATGTAGGTCCTATCATATATAGTGTTGGTTTTTTTGGAATTGCTTTAGGTTTGGCATCACAAAATATTATTAAAGACTTTATCAATGGTATTCTTATTATTACAGATGGATCTATGGCTGTGGGTGAAACCATTGAAGTTGCAGGTTATAAAGGTGCTATTGAACATATAACCTTAAGAAGTCTATCTCTTCGAAATTATTTAGGCGAGCTTATTACAATTCCATTTTCCAGTATTACGGACGTTATTAATTATTCCAGACATTTTGCAAAAATACGCGCAGAAGTGATTGTTATTCACACCCAAGACCTATCTCTTGTTAGAGAAGCCTTTGAAGAAGCTTACCTTAAAACAAAAACTCTCTTTCCAAAAGATGTAAGTGAACCTTTTACTTTTTCAGGCGTTTGTAAAATCAGTGAATTTGGAAGCCACGTTGCGGCAAGCTTTTTAAGTCGTCCTGACCCTTTAAAAAGCATAACAAATGCTTTTTTGTCAGCTGTTCATAACGCCATGAAAGCCCGCGATGTTCAACGAATAGATGCACGTGACCTGCATTAATAAAAAGAAATTTCATGATAAAAAATATTTTAAAACCCGGTCTTTATGTTGTACCAACCCCCATTGGCAATTTAGAGGATATAACGCTTCGTGCCCTTAATACCTTAAAGTCGGTAGATGTTATTTATTGCGAAGATACACGTGTATCAAGTAAGTTATTGTCACACTTTTCAATTTCAAAACCATTAAGAATATATAACGACCATAGTTCAGAAGCAGATCGCATAAAAATCATGCATGATGCACAAGAAAAAGCAATTGCACTCATTTCAGATGCAGGGACCCCCCTTATTTCAGACCCTGGGTTTAAACTGATTCAAGACATTCAAAGAAACAATATTTATTATACCGTTTTACCGGGTGCAAATGCTGTCATTACAGGACTTGTCCTTTCAGGATTTTGCACAACTCATTTTTCTTTTTGTGGTTTTTTTGATATTAAAAAAATAAAAGACTATCAAGACATAAAAATGCCATTAGTCTTTTTTGAATCCCCTCATGATGTTTTAAAAACACTTGAATCTTTAAAAGACTTATTGAAAGACAGAAAGATTGCTTTGTGCCGTGAGCTTACAAAACTGTTTGAAGAAGTAACTGTTGGCACCATAGAGGATGTATTAAACGACTTTAAAAATCGTAATTTTATAAAAGGTGAATTTGTTATTGTACTTTCTGAACCTGAAAAGACAGAAATTTCAGACCAAATAATAGAGGATGCTTTACGTGATGCATTTACACATTTAAAAGGTAAGGATGCCGTACAATTTGTTGCAGATCAACTCAGCATTGCAAAAAAACGTGTTTATTCTGTTTATTTAAGATTAAACCAAACCTCTATTTAAAATATCAATCCCCCCCTACCCCTTAAAAAACCTCTTTTAATCTGCTAGTTTTATTACGCATTCTTTTATGGTACCATTATAGAGTAAAATCTAGAGTTACAAACATAAATGCATCGCCTCCGTAACACAAAAATCATCGCAACACTTGGCCCTGAGACAAACACGATAGAAATGATTGAAAGCCTTTTTTTAAAAGGTGTTGATGTCTTTAGAATTAACTTTTCACACGGGAAAAAAGTGGAACATGAAGCGTGTATAGCCATCATTCGAGAAGTTGAACAAAAATACCAACGCCCTATTGGCATTTTATTAGACCTTCAAGGTCCAAAACTTCGTATTGGCATGTTTGAAGAAGGAAAAATTTTATTAAAAGAAGGGGATTCTTTTTGTTTAGATCTTATCAATTCACCTGGCAATCACAATCGCGTTTATCTGCCCCATCCTGAAATTTTTGCCGTTTTAACACAAGGACAAACGCTTCTCTTAGATGATGGTAAGATTCGCCTTAAAGTTATTGAAAATGGTACTGACTTTGCCGTTACAGAAGTTATTGTTGGTGGTACGCTTTCAAATAAAAAAGGTGTTAATGTTCCAGAATGTAGGCTACCTATTGATGCCTTAACACAAAAAGATAGAGAGGATTTAGAATTTGGGCTCTCTTTAAGTATAGACTGGGTTGCCCTGTCTTTTGTCCAAACACCAAAAGATGTTATGCAAATCAAAGCAATTGTTCAAAACCAAGCAAAAATTATTTCAAAGTTAGAAAAACCGCAAGCCATTGATTCATTAGAAGAAATCGTAGAATTAAGCGATGCTATTCTTGTTGCACGCGGCGATTTAGGCGTTGAAATGCAACCAGAAGACGTTCCCGTTATTCAAAAGAAAATCATTGAATGCTGCCATAGACACGGTAAACCCGTAGGTGTTGCAACACAAATGCTTGAATCTATGATCTCAAATCCAACACCAACAAGGGCTGAAGCATCTGACGTTGCAACAGCAGTTTATCAAGGGGCAGATGCCGTCATGCTTTCTGCAGAAACAGCCGTTGGAAAATATCCCCTTCAATCTGTAGAGATGATGGACCGCATTATAAAACGTGTTGAAAAAGATCTTTTCCATTCAAAAAAAGATTTTTCCATGTCTTTAATAAAAGATAACAATGTCAAAAAAACCATCTGTGACGCGTTAATGGAAACAATCCAACAATTGTCTTATACACTGGATATTAAAACATTTGTTGTCTATTCATTTTCAGGAAATACAGCTTTAAAAGCCGCTAAAAGCAGGCCTTGCGGCACCATTTTAACCTTAACATCTTGCCAAAAAACGTACCGCTATTTAACGCTTGTTTGGGGGGTTCATCCTCTTGTTAGCCACGAAATTTTCAGCTTTACGCAAATGATTCAAACGGCAAATGATTCCGTTTTAAAAGAAAATTTATCCAAAGAAGGGGATACGATTGGCATTATTGCAGGAACACCTTTTGGACAAACAGGAAACACCAATGTATTACACATTGCAAAAGTAGAACAAAGCACTGGGTAAAAATTAAAAATTTTCACAGGTCGTTTGTGATTTTAGGCTCTTATAGTTTTTAAAAATACAATAAAATATTTTATAAAAAAATTGGACAATTAAAAAACCTAATAAATAAACAACCACCAGAGATGGCCCGAAGGGCAGATCATATTTTTTAAGCATTAAAAGGCCAATAGGGCTAAAAAATGCTGCAAAAATCATAACATTTTTAATCATCGTTTTGTAAGATGTAGAAAAAGAACGAACAGCAGCACTTGGAATAATTAAAAGTGCTGGCACAATAAGCGCCCCAACACATTGCATTGAAAAGGCAACAGCGAGTGCTGTTAGAAAAAGAAAAATATTTTCAAGCGTTTGAACGGATATTCCACTGGTTTTTGCTAAATCTTTATCCAAAATCATTAGGATAAGGCTTTTTTGATATTTAAAGAGAAAATATAAAACCGAAAATGTAATGATACATAAAGCGATGAGTTCAGTAGTATTAACCGTTAAAACATTGCCTAATAATACTTTTTGAAATTGATTAGGGGCATGTTCAAAATGAAGAATAATAAGACCAATGGATGTTCCCCCATAAGAAAGAAGGGACATAACAGTATCACGTGGAAGGTATTTTTTCCTTAAAAGCCATTGTAAAACGCCAACAAAAACCGTAATAAAAATTAAGTTAGCCACTGAAACCGGAATATTAAAGAGCAAACCAATGGCAACCCCCAAAATGGCGCTATGTGACAGTGTATCGCTTAAAAAAGCCATACGTTGCCACATTAAAAAGCAGCCTAAAGGTGCGAGTAAAAGAACCAACACAAGAAGTGTTGGTAAAACTGTATAAAAAAGACTATCCACTAAAATCTAACACATAAAAATATAAAACTTAAGATCTTTTCAGTCTTACTTGCTTTCTTCTGAAATGATGGAGGCATCTTTTGTAACAGCATGATGGGACATAATCGTCATCACAATACAAAGAGCCATAAAAAGTGTTGCTAAAATAGACGTTGTTCTGGTTAGAAGGTTAGCGGCGCCACGTGCAGAAAAAGCACTGCCTGAGTTTGACGAACTGCCAAGCCCTCCCCCTTCGCTTTTTTGCAACAAAATAATACCAATCATAAGAACTGTTACAATGATATGGATAACAAGTAGTATATTCATTTTTTATTATTCCTTTCTATTTAGGGGCAAAAATCATAATCATTTGTTGTCCTTCTAATTTTGGAGCAACCTCAACTTTTACAATTTCTTCAAAATCGGTTTTAATTTTTAAAAGAATGTTTAACCCAATTTCTTGATGGGCCATTTCTCTTCCTCTAAAGCGCATCAAAATTTTAACTTTATTTCCTTCCTCAATAAATCGACGAACGGCCTTTGTTTTTATTTCAAGGTCATGCGATCCAATCATTGGGCGAAGTTGAATTTCTTTAACTTCAATGGTTTTTTGGTTCTTTTTTGCTTCAGCTTTCTTTTTTTGTTGCTCGTATTTATATTTACCATAATTAATAATTTTGCAAACAGGAGGCTCTGCATTTGGTGAAACTTCAACCAAATCAAGAGAAGATTCTTTAGCAATTTTCAAGGCTTCTGATCTTGATACAACACCAAGCATTTCTCCATCTGAACCAACCAGTCTTACTTTTGGTGCCGTTATATCGTTATTAACTCTTGGCCCGTCGCTTGTCGGTTTTTGACGATTAGCCCGATCTGCTGAAGATTCTGTGCGTGTAGAAGAAATAGGAATACTCCATTTAATTTTATAAAAACAATATCATTATTGCATTTTTTCATGAAGAGTTCAATTATTTTTAACATCAGTTTTCAACAATATAAGATTCTAACAAAGGTTTCAAAAAGCTTGATTCACTAATTTTTTTCGTTTAAAATAAGCATCAGGTGAACTTTTAAGAGGATTTTGCCTCAAAGAGTTAAAAAGAGTTTTGTAAGCATTATTCTTTCTCTGTTTGAATAAGCTCAAACCAATCTGATAATTATAAAGATTGTACTCTTTTCATACTCTTAATCTTTTTCTAAAAAGAAGGTTAGATCTAGAGTATGCATCTTCTACAAATTTAATAATGTTTATAAATGATCTTTCACCAGATCCTAAAAATAAAACTTATACCAAATTAAATTATAGAAGGCATGATGAGCGATGTATATTAAACATACATGAGAGAAGAATAACGATGTAGAATTTAAGTTTGAACTTAGTATTAGACATAGTCGATTGTTTCAATGGTGTACATCTTACAACCGCTTGGTGTTGTCACTTCAATAACGTCATTGACTTGTTTATTAATAAGTGCCCTTGCAAGGGGAGAAGTTATAGAAAGTAGGCCTTTTTTAACATCTGATTCATCACTTCCAACAATTTGATAATTCGTTTTATCGCCTGTTTCATCATCAATAACAGTGACAGTTGCGCCAAATTTAACAGAAGAAGACTGTATCGCTTTTACATTGATGATTTCAGCTCTTGAAATGCGATCTTCAAGCTCAGCAATGCGTCCTTCATTAAAACCTTGACGTTCTTTAGCAGCGTGATATTCTGCGTTTTCAGATAAGTCGCCATGTTCTCTTGCATCTGAAATTGCTTTTATAATTTGAGGCCGCTCAACATTTTTGAGATGGCTTAGCTCTTCTTGAAGAAGATCAAACCCTCTTTGAGTCATTGGTATTTTTTCCATTTTTTAATCAATCCTTATTTTTTCACTGTTGTTATTTTTATTATCTTATCGCAAAATATTAAATAAAATCTTAACGTAAGATCATGATAGGGATGACTATAGCGTTTTGCAAAAAGGGATGCAATCTAAAATGCTAACGCTGTTTATAAAAATTATAACAAGACTGAGCTTCGTATCGGTCATTCTTGGTTATTTTTGCTATCTTGTGTATTTTATTCTGTCAGAAGAGGTAAAAAAGGTTGTTTTTTTAAACGATTATAAACCACCTGTTAGCTCTCATCTTTATGATAAAGACTTACAAAAAATTCGTGATATTTCTTGGGAACAACGCCAATATATTGCCATTAATGCGATTCCACAAAAACTGATTAAGGCGTTTATTGCAGCGGAAGATAAACATTTTTATAACCATCCCGGTATTGATATTTTTGGGATTATACGTGCACTTCTTGAAAATAGTATAAAGCGGAGTTGGGGTAAAAAACCCATTGGTGCCTCAACAATAACCCAACAATTAGCCAAAAATGTTGTTGTTGGTAATCAACATTCTTTAGAGAGAAAAATTGAAGAAGCTTTAACCGCTGTTGCTATTGAATATTCTTTTTCTAAGCAAAAAATTTTAGAACTCTATTTAAATGAAATTTTTTTAGGGCGAAAATCTTATGGAGTTTTAGCAGCGGCTATTTCCTATTTTAATAAAGACTTAAATTCACTAACTCTTTCTGAATGTGCTTATCTTGCAAGCCTTCCAAAGGCACCTGGAAATTATGATATTATTAAAAATCGTGAAAAAGCATTAGAACGCAAAAATTGGGTTCTTCTTCGGCTTTATCAAGATTGTATGATTACAAAGCAAGAATATGAAGAAGCAAGGGAAGACGATCTTGATTCAATCATTGTAGCAAACCAAGACAAAAATGATTTGGATTATTTTTCAGAACAAATAAGAAGAGACCTTTTAAAGCATTTTGGTGAACATCAGCTTTATGGAGAAGGATTAACGGTTATTACAACACAGGATTTTAAACTTCAAAAAATTGCTGAAAATGTTTTAAAAAATCATCTTCTTTTTTTAGATAAAGAAAGGGGGTATAGAGGCCCCCTTGTTCATATTGATATGGAAGACGATTTATTAAATCTAAAAAAACGGGAAGATTTTTTTAAAACAAAACATTTTGAATCATTTAAAAAGCTTATCCCTCCGTTCGGAACGCAAGGCTGGCTTTTGGGGATTGTTTTAAAAGTGCCTGCTAAAAATACAGATGCTGTTTTGATTGGTTTAAAAGGTGAACGCATTTTAAAACTAAGTCCATCTGGTTTTTCGTGGGTTAAAAAAATTATTCACAATAACGATGAATCCATAATTGTAAAGAACAGTTCAGATATTTTTAAAGTTGGGGATGTTGTTTTAATCAATCAAAAAGGGCAAAAAAATTATTTAGAACAACTACCAGAACTAACAGGTGGTCTTTTGATTATGGACGCAGAAACAGGTGCTGTTCTTGCAATGTCTGGTGGTTTTGATCCAAAAATGTCTCATTTTAATGTTGTAACACAAGCAAAGCGCCAGCCAGGTTCTTGTTTTAAACCTTTTGTTTATTTGGCCGCACTCGAAGAAGGATATACGGGCAATTCAATTATTGATGATGCACCTATTGAAATTTATTTAGGGCCAGGGCAAGGATATTATAAACCACAAAATATAACAAGGCAGTCTTATGGACCTTCTCCCTTACGTGTTGGCCTAGAACAATCAAGAAATCAAATGACGATTAATCTTGCGCTTAAAATTGGAATGCGCAGCATTAGTGATGTGGCAAAAAGATTTGGTATTTATGATGTAAATCATAAGGAGTGGTCAATTTGTCTTGGGGCTGGAGAAACCACAATGTTAAAACTGACAGCGGCTTATGCCATGATTGCAAATGGTGGAAAAAAAATAACGCCCCATTTTATTTCTTCAATCTATAATAATTCAGGTGAAAGTGTTTATGAGCCTGAAATGGGGGTTGTTTCTGTTTGCACGCATAAAGAAAAGATTGCCCCCTTTAATAAAGATACGTTTTCCTTAACGTTAAAGCCAACACTGTTTGATAATCGTTTAAATGTGATTGATAAAGACGTTGCTAATGCCATGTGTAGTTTTTTAAAAGGCGCTGTTGAAAAGGGAACAGCCCGTGCCCTTAAAGGGATAACAACGGTTAAAAAAATTGATTTTTGTGCAAAAACGGGCACAACAAACGATTATAAGGATGCTTGGTGTATTGGTTTTACCCAAAACCTTGAAAAGAAAAACAATATTGTGATTGCCGCTTTTGTTGGATTTCCAATCCCAGAATCGATGGGTAAAAATGGTGTTGGATCACGTTCTGCATTGCCTATGATTCAGACATTTTTAAAGGAAATGTTTGAATAAGTTCTTATTTTTATATATGGACACCAATAATAAGTAAGGTAAAGTTATCAACGGTATTATAAAGCAAAAGCTTTAATGTACCAATTAACCTTTTTAAATTTTAGGGGTCCATATCATGAGTGATTATAAAGTAATAGTCACCGATCTTTTATATAAAGTTCAAAAAACAAAGGGGCTTCTTAACTATTTTAGGCATTAAGTTTAAAGTAACAAAAAACGATAACATTTTCCATTCATTTTGAATGGCTATATGCTAGAATGCTCTTAATCTTTAGGCTTTAAGAGTAATTCATTCAATGAACTGGCAAGACGATGCAATAGTATTAACAACAAAATCTTTTGCTGAAGACTATACGCTTGTAACACTTTTAACTAAAAACCATGGACTTTCAAAAGGGCTTTTAAGAAGAACAAAACGTACACCTAATTTTCAAAATGGAACGCTTGTTTTTGCAAATTGGAAGGCTCGTTTAGCAGATCATTTAGGCATTTTAACCCTTGAAACGATGGATGTTCCCTTTGCAAGGCTTATTCATTTTCCAGAAAAGATTTTATTTTTAAATGCTATTACAACACTTTGTGAAATGATTTTAGCCGAAAGGCACCCTTATCAAATTTTGTATGAATCGTTAAATGATTTTGTAATACATTTGCACAAAGCCCATGTGTTTGATTTTTTAAAGTATGTTAGTTTTGAATTTTTATGCCTTAAAGAAATTGGTTTTGGGTTTGATTTTTCAACTTGTGGCGTTTGCCAAAAAGAAGTCCCTATTTTTTATGTATCCCCTAAAAGTGGAAAAGGGGCCTGCAAAGATTGTGGCTTTGTTTACAGGGATAAACTTTTTTCACTGGATGTTGATGCATTTTTAAACGCAGATCCTTCTTTAGTGGATAGACAAAAAATCAAAGAAGCATTAACATTAACTGGGTTTTTTCTTAAAAACCATGTTATAAAACAACTAAAACCCACATCTGAACTTCCAAAGGTAAGAGAACACCTTTTACAGATTTTATATAAAACGGCGGCGTAATGGAAAATTTAGACACAACAATAGAGCCTGTAACTTTTGAAAAAGCATTAGGGGACAGGTATTTAGCTTATGCATTATCGACGATTATGTCCCGTTCTTTACCGGATGTAAGGGACGGCTTAAAACCTGTTCATAGACGCCTTATCTATGCTATGCAACAACTTCGCTTAAATCCTAACACACCGTTTAAAAAGTCTGCTCGTGTTGTAGGCGACGTTATGGGTAAATTTCACCCTCATGGTGACGCGGCTATTTATGGTGCTTTGGTTAGGCTTGCTCAAACATTTTCGCTAAGGTATCCATTGATTGACGGGCAAGGTAACTTTGGTAACATCGATGGCGATAACGCCGCTGCCATGCGTTATACAGAAGCCCGCCTTACAGAAACAGCCCTCTATATGTTGGACGGCCTCGATAAAGAAGCCGTTGATTTTAAGTCAACATATGATGAAGAAGGTAAAGAACCGATTGTATTACCGTCTAAATTCCCCAATATTTTAGCCAATGGTTCAACCGGTATTGCTGTTGGTATGGCAACCAACATTCCCCCTCATAACCTTTATGAACTTTGTAAAGCGTGTTGTCATTTGATTGATCATAAGGAAGCAACCGTTAAAGACCTTTTAAACTATATTCCAGGGCCAGATTTTCCAACCGGTGGCATTATTGTTGATACAAAAGAGACTATTCAAAAAGCCTATGAAACGGGAAACGGAAGTGTTCGGATCAGGTCACGCTATGAAATTGAACAAATCAAGGGGGGGGGGTATCAGATCATTATTACTGAAATTCCCTATATGGTTGAAAAGTCAAAGCTAATTGAAAAAATAGCCGATCTTTTATTATCTAAAAAGCTACCCCTTTTAGGAGATATATTGGATGAATCAGCCGATGATATTCGTGTTGTTTTAGAACCAAAATTAAAAAATGTTGACCCCATTGTTTTAATGGAAAGCCTTTATAAAGCAACAGATCTTGAAGTGCGTTTTGCTATGAACTTAAATGTTTTAAATGAGCAAACTGTCCCAAAGGTCATGTCTTTAAAAGAGATTTTGCAAAGCTTTTTAAACCATAGACAAATGATGCTTGTACGCCAAACGCATCACCGCCTTAATCAAATCAAAGATCGTTTAGAGCTATTAGAAGGCTACCTTATTGCGTATTTAAATATTGATGAGGTTATTCAAATCATCCGTGAGGAGGATGACCCTAAAGCTGTTTTAATAGCACGTTTTAATTTAACTGAAAATCAAGCAGAAGCTATTTTAAATATGAGGTTGCGTAATCTTCGTAAACTTCAAGAAATTGAAATTAAGAAAGAACACCAAGAATTAACATCTGAAAAAGAAAGTTTAGATACTCTTTTGTCCAAAGATGCTTTGCAGTGGAAGAATATTAAACAAGACTTAACTGCTATTGCTAAAAAGTACGATATTGAAACACCGTTAGGAAAACGCCGTACAACATTTGAAAAAGCCCCTGAAGGTGTTTCTTTTGAAATGCAAGAGTTGATAGAAAAGGAAGAGGTTACAATTGTTCTGTCCTCAAAAAATTGGATTAGAACCATTAAAGGACATGGCGCACAAGACATTCGTTATAAAGAAGGGGATGAAGAACGGTTTGTGATCAACGCATCCACAACGGATAAATTTATTTTAATTGCCACAAACGGTAAATGCTTTACGTTAGGAGTTGATAAAATAACAAGAACACGTGGGGGGCAAACCGGTGGATTTGGTGACCCTTTAAGAATGCTGATTGATCTTGAACCCGCTGAGGACATTCTTGAAGCGTTAACGTTTGATCAAAATACGGAAGCAAAATTATTACTTGCCAACAATGCTAATCGCGCCTTTGTTGTTAAAGTGACAGATCTTTTTGCATCGACCAAAAATGGTAAGCAAGTCTTTGTGTTGGAAGATAAAGAAAAAGTATCTTACGTTTTACCCGTTATAGGGGATCATGTCGCCATCCTTGGTGAAAATAGAAAGATGCTAATTTTTAGCATGGATGAACTACCAGAGCAAAGCCGTGGTAAAGGGCAGTTCTTGCAAAAATATAAGCAAGGTAAAATGAGTGATCTTGTCATCTTTAATATGAGTGATGGTCTTCTTTTAAAACGACATGGGAATCAATATATAGAAAAGAATTTGACTCCTTGGCTTGGAAAGCGCAATAGCTCTGGCCGCTTAGCACCCTTAGGGTTCCCGCGCGATAATAAGTTTCCAAGAGGAAATCTGTAATTATTTAAAAAATACTTGAATTTATTGTTTATAATGTTATATATGTATTGTTCAATATTTTTTTATAAAAGGAATTTAATATCTTTTTAAAACGTTTATCACTTATATCGTTTTTCTGTTATTTTTATTAAAAATATATAATAATACAGACTGTGTATTGATTTTGCATATAAGTGTGATAGAATTAAAATATGAATTGACTAAAATTTTATTAAAATGTCTTTAAAAATTGGGCCTACATTATTTATTGTTGCATTATTTCTTATTTTTGGGTTGGCGTTTGCCTTATTTTCAGAAAAATATTTTCATGTTGATCCGTGTTCAATGTGTTATACACAAAGGGATCTTTATAAGCTTGCTATCCTTTGTTGTTTAATTTCTGCTTTTTTTGTGCGTACCTTTAATTTGATAAAATACATTGCTCTTATCTCTGTTTTAATGGCATTGCTTTATAGTTTTTATCATGTTGGGGTTGAACAAAAATGGTGGCCAGGCCCTAAAACTTGCCAAAGTCATGAATCTACTTTAAATATTAATAACCTTTCAGAAGAGGACGCCTTAAAACAATTAGAAGGCCACTTAGAAAAGAAAAAATTTGTGCCGTGTGACCAAATTACGTGGCGAATTTTTAGTATTCCTGCTACAATCTGGGACACACTTTACTTGTTGTTTTTATTTACCTTAACTTTGATTGCTTGCTTCTCATGCCAACAAAAAGCCTACAAACAATTATTTCGCAGATGATTCGTGTGAATCAAGCGGGCGAATATGGTGCAAAACGCATCTATAAAGGTCAACTTGATTTTACAAAAGATAAAGATCAAAAAGAAATTATTCACCATATGGCTATCCAAGAAGAAGAACATTTAGATTATTTCAATAAACTTATGGTAGAACACAATGTTCGCCCCACCCTTTTACACCCTTTTTGGCATGTTGGTGGATACCTCATGGGCGCAATTTGTGCAAAAATTGATCCAAAACTTGCACATGCTTGTACAATTGCTGTTGAAGACATTATTGACG
>JAGOTX010000098.1 GCA_018061565.1 Pseudomonadota bacterium | reverse complement strand
ATCCAACTTTAGCTGTTCAAAAAATGATTAAACGCCTTGAAGGGGCATTCGCCCTTGGTATTATGATAAAAAAATATCCCAATTACCTTTTTGCAGCACGGTGTGGAAGCCCCCTTGTTTTAGGCATCTCTAGCGATGACCTTTATATTGGCTCAGACGCCCTAGCCCTTTCTGCTTGGACAAATAAAGTTTGCTATTTAAAAGAAGGCGATATGGCTGTTCTTAAAAAAGACGGGCAAGCTTTTTCTTACACAGTGTATGATTCTAACAATAATGAAGTACAAAGGCCTATTCAACAATCAAACATCAACATGTCCACCATTACAAAGGGCACTTTTGATCATTATATGCTTAAAGAAATTTATGAACAGCCAAAAAGCATTTTAGAAACCTTAGAAAATTTACTCTATATAAAAACGTTAGAACCTAAAGGGGATCTCGCAACAATTGATTGGAATACTATAAAAAACATTGTTCTTATTGCTTGTGGAACATCTTATTATGCTTGCTTGGTTGCAAAATATTGGTTTGAAAAAATATCTAAAATAAAAGTGGATGTTGATATCGCTTCCGAATTTAGATACCGGTCTCCAGTTTTAAATAGTTATGATCTTGCAATCGTTGTTTCACAATCGGGTGAAACGATTGACACACTTTCTGCTTTAAAGATGCTAAAAAATAGTGGCTGCTTAGTTTCTGCTATTGTTAATGTCGATGAAAGCTCAATCGCAAGAGAAGCTGATTTTGTTTTCTTAACACAAGCAGGTCCTGAAATTGGTGTTGCTTCAACAAAAGCATTCACAAGCCAACTTATTACTTTTATGGTTTTGGTTTTAGAATCTGCTTTTAAAAAAGGCAACATCACAAATGATTATTATAAACAAAACATAGAAAATATTTCGCATTTGCCTAAAAAAACATTGGACGTTTTAAAGTTAAATGAAAAGATCCAAATTCTATCCAATTCTTTAACCTCTGTAAACAGTGCCTTATTTTTAGGAAGAGGAACAAATTACCCCATAGCCTTAGAAGGGGCGCTTAAATTAAAGGAAATATCCTATATTCATGCTGAAGGATATCCAGCAGGGGAATTAAAACACGGACCTATCGCTTTGATCGATAAATCTATGCCTGTTATCGTTATAGCACCGCATGATGAATGGTTTGAAAAAACATCTTCTAATGTACAAGAAGTTATTGCAAGGGGCGCTAACGTTATTTTTATAACCGATTATGTTGGCGAAGAGTTGATGAGAAAACAAGGGATCACAAACATTCCCTACGTAACGATTAATTTTGAAAGTGACGTTTTTACAAACTCTATTTTTTATTCAATTATTGTGCAATTACTCGCTTATTATACAGCCTACTATAAAGGAACAGACGTCGATCAACCAAGAAATTTGGCAAAATCTGTAACGGTTGAGTAACTCTCTTTAAATCTGATTCTTATTACCCATCATGTTGTCCAATTTTTTGGTGATTAGATTTGTTATCCAATCTACGAATTCTTAAAACTTAAGAACATCTAGCATTCCATTTCTATTATTCCATCGCACAAATGCATGTAGGAATGATAAGGGGAACAAAATAATACTTAGTCAGTTTGAAGGTATTTTAAGTTTTGAAAGACATTTAATCTCCATAAAAAAAGAGCGCCGTTAGGCGCTCTTGTAAGGATAGAAAAATAAAACAATTTATTTATTGTTTGTATCTTCAGCAGACTCTATTACTTTTTGTTCTAATTCTTCTTTAACTACTTCAGCTTTTGTTTCTTCTTTTGTTTTAGCATCTGCAATTTCTTTTTCACGTGCTGACGTAGCTGCAGCAACGCGCGCAGAAAGTGCTTTAACAGCATAGAGCCAAGCGACAGCAATAATAGCAAAAACAATAAAGCCGATTGGCGCAATTGCGACAACATCTTTTGTTGCAAAAGCAATAAGTAACCAGCTTTGAACCATAGCGCCACCAGCTTTACCAGCACGGCCACCGATTACATCAACTGCAGCTTTACCTTTTGTTTTTTCTTCATCAGAAAGGGGAATATAGGCCATTTCTTTTGTTGGATCAAAAAGCATATATTTTACAGGTTTTGCAATAATTAAAATTAACATGCCTAAAAATGTTGCAGCAGTAAACGCATTGGTTTGAACGAATGCAAGCAATGGTTCCATTAAGCCTTGGCTAATAATAAAGAGGAAGAAAAGCCCTCCACCAACGAGCATAACCAATGGCGTAATAATTGCAGCCTTAAACCAACTAACACGTCTTAAAATTTGGCTACCAACAAGAAGACCAAAAAGAATTGCAAAAAGGCCTTGGTAAAATGAATATTGTCCCATTAAACCATTGTAGAAGTTCTTATCACCTGCAGCAAAAATCTTCATTTGGTGCTTCCATTGAACTTCAACTAGGTTAATAGTTACACCATATGCCATAATCAAAGTTGCAATAAGGAGTAATTCTTTTGACTTCATAACAATTTTAAAGCTATCAGAAAGACTTGGCTTTTCTTTTTTCTTTTTTGGAACGCCAGCTTCATCTGGGTCAAAATAAAGCTTATCATTTAATACATTTGTATGCATCCATCTAAAGGAATAAATAGCAAGTACACCCATAATAAGAACAGCACCCATTAAAAGTTTTAAGCTAACACCCCAAGCATCAATGCCTTCGGGAACATAGTGTCTAATCGTATCTGAACAAAAGTAAACTGTTGGACCAGAAAGCAATAATGCAGCATTACCAATAACAGCAAAAAGGCCGTAAAAACGTTTTGATTCACGAAGACGAACAACGTGGTTTGCAAATTGCCAAAAGCAAAGAGCAATCATCGCACTTCCCCAAATTTCTGATAAAATATAGAAAAGGGAATAGACCCAATAGGCATAAATATCAATAAAACCACTTAAAGCAGGGGCTTGTGCATAAAGAATATCTAACGATTCTTTTGAAGGATGTAAAAGATCAAGATTTGGATAAAGAACAAAACCAAAAAGTCCAAAGAACACAAGGAATGGTATAATTGTTGCATAAAAAACATTTTCACGGCTTAATATATTGGTCAATTTTGCATAAAAAATAACAAACAATACAGCCATCGGTGTGACACAGTAAGATTTTAAAAAGGTAATAGCACCAGCACCTGCTGCGTTAACAACAAGCGTATCTTTTGTGTCGCGCAATACTGTATAGTTAAACAATACTGAAAACATAATTAAAGCTAATGGAATGAATTTTTTCATTTCATAGCCGTGAATAGGCCAAAGAGAAGCTCTCCAACCTGTAAATTCTGGTGCACTTTCTGACTTTGCACCAATTTCTTTAGACATTTTATCCTCACAAATTAAAACAGCTATTATTTAATAATAGCTAAATTGATTAAAAATCGAGCACAGAAAACTCGACAGCTTATCTTAAATCATTGCAATATTTTTTACAAGTGAAATTTCAATTGCATAAAATAGTTGTTGACTTGTTTTTAAGGATGGGGTAAAAATGTACTATGTTTTGAACGAATAATTCAGTTGTTCGCTTCAAGGGGGTGTAGCTCAGTTGGTTAGAGCGCCTGCCTGTCACGCAGGAGGCCGCGGGTTCGAGTCCCGTCACTCCCGCCATTTTTTTCATTTACACTTTTTTAACACTTTTAAGTTTATACTGGTTTCAGCATATTATTATAATGAGAACTTATTTATGAAAAAATTTAAATTACTTTTTGTTTTTTGCCTTTTAAATACAGCCGATGCTGAAATATTAAATCTGGATACGTTATTAGAATGTGCAAGAAATGCAAACAAAGGAAGGGTCATATCCATATTAAGCGACAGTGAAGAATTTTCAGATCGAATGAGTAAACTTTCCAATATTTTTGATCACCTTCAAAAACAAACTGATATTCATTTTGAAAAGGAAGAAATGGAACTTTTCCCCAGTCTTGTTACCTTAAAAATAATTTTATTTGCTCATAAAACAATAGATATTGAAAATGCACAATTAAAAGATGTTTTAGCGATTATAGAAACAGTCAATATTTGTATAGATGAAATATTATTGAAAATTTCAAAAAATAAAAACATTGAACAAGCGAATTATCTTGAAGAGTTTGTTGGGTTCAAAAGCTATCTAAATGGTATTTCAACCCCTCTTAAAGATTTAATTGAAAATCATTCACAAAAATGTTCAACAAGAGAAGTCTTTGAAGCATCCGGTAAGCGTTTTATTGAAGATGTTGAAAAAAAATTGGCCAAAACAAGTCGTTTCTAAATTGTTTTTGTAAATAGTCTAAAAATTACTATAATACGCAATAGCAACACTGGTTTTGATTTTATTGATGCCCCCCCCCCTATACTTAAAAGACGAATTCGTAAAAGAGCTTTTTACACGTTTAAAAAAAGAACGGCCAGAACCCAAAACAGACTTGGAATATATTAACACCTATACAT
>JAGOTX010000014.1 GCA_018061565.1 Pseudomonadota bacterium | reverse complement strand
TCGCGCATCATAAAAAATAAGACAATTGACATCCCCATGCTTAAAAAAGCAGAAATGTATAACACATAGCGCCAATCATAACGTACAAGAATGATGCCACTTAAAAACATAATAGCAGCACCACCAATTTGCTGAGATGAATTCCAAAGCGCCCATTTTGTTGCCAATTCTTTAGCACTAAACCAATGCGTTAATAAACGGGCACAAGATGGCCAACCAAGAGACTGAAAGCACATGTTGATAGTGTACACAATTGTAAACATTTTTAAGTCAGAACATTGTGCAAAATAAAAGGTTGAAAGACCCGACATAAATAAACCAAATGTCATTAAGTATCTGGCACTTAATCTATCACCAATCATACCAGCAATGGATTTCCCAAGGCCATAAAGAATGCCACCAATTCCCAAAATGGCACCAATTTTAGCTTTACTAAAACCAAATTCAACTTCTAAGGGGTGAATAATAGCGGGATACGCTTGACGAATAATATAAAAAAAGGCATACCCAATAATCATCGATAGCATAATTCGACGACGCCAATATGAGTATTCTTTCTTACAATAAGGTGCTATACCTTCTGGCGAATCAATCGCAAGGTCTAGTTTTAAATCTGAAATAGATATTTTTTTCAAAAAGCACTCTCATTAATATATAAAATGAATGATCATAATCGATAAAAGATACTATCAATATATTCATTAAAAATCAACTTAAAACATTTTTTCTATGATATTAAGTGTATTACAATATGATCAAAAAAACTCTCACGACTTGCCTTAAGTTTATGTAGTTTCTGCTTCTTCTCTTAAGGTTTTTCCCATTAAAGCTGCAAAGTCTAATATTTGTTCTAAATGAGTACTTGAAATATGCCTATTTTGAACATCTTCACGTCGGATAGAGTCGTTCCCTTTATAATCGTTTAAAAGAATAAATGAATCTATAAGAAAGGGCGATCTACTTATATTTGTTTCTAAAAGAGATATATTAGGTGTCCATAAATATGGGCGTAGATTTGGTTGAATTGTATAAAGATCTGTAATACCAAGGTTTTCATAAATTAATGAAATAATGCGACAAAAATTTTCGATAACTTGAACAGTATAGTGCATTTGTTGCAAAACGGGTTCATTCGTTGTGATCTGTTCATAAAGAGACGTTGGTTTGTCTTTTTCCCAATAAACAATGGGGGCAAAAAACATTTGAAAAGCGATATTGCTTGCACCAATACAGGTATATTTATAATCGACATAAGATATTAATTGACGAACGAGCATAAAATAAAGCACTTGGTCTTGAGTTGTGGTTAACGGTAAATGAATTGTTTCTTCAAAAATGGTTTCAAATTCATTTTTATATAAAATAGTATAACTATTTGGAGTGTTTGTAATAGAAAGAATATAAATCTCTTCTTGATGAGATTGGAAAAAAGATAAAGGTGGTAAAAAAGAAGTTATATTACCATCAATCACAAAATTTGCTCCCTCTTCTAAGGTAAGATTACTCATCTGTTCTTTTGGAACGTCATCGAGCATATAAGAAGGTATATTTGAATATAAATCTGGTAATGTTAGAGAAGGAATATTTGAATATAAATTTGGTAAAGGGGTAGACGCAATTAAAAGAGCAAATGTTGAAATATAAAGTATAAAAAAATAAAATGTGTGTGCAATAAAATTTAGTTTTTTTAAAAAAAACATTGATAAAAAAATCCCTTCTATACTTTTTAAAAGATTATATTGCTAAATTATATTAAAAAGCAATCAGATTAATTTTTAGATTATGTTTTTTAAACATTTAGCAAAAGACAATATTTTAAAAACATGGTATCTTTTTAGAAATTGCTAAAATCCTTAAAAAATCATGCAACGAAGGTACACTTTATAAATTATGATGGATGATATTTTAGAACAACGGTTTCAAAGAAGAACACTTATTCTAGCAGGCCTTAAAGGTTCCTTACTTTTTGGATTAATCGGACGGCTTTTTCACCTTCAAATACTGCAGAAAAATCATTTTAAAAATTTATCAGATAAAAATCGTATTCATAATTTTTTAATTATTCCAGATAGAGGAAATATTTTTGATCAAAAAGGAATCCTATTAGCCCATTCAAATAATGAATATTTTGGCCTTATTGATAGAGAAAATGTTGAAAATATTGATGATTTAATTGAACACCTTTTAAAAATTATTGATTTATCAGATAAAGAAATTAAAATTATACGGTCCCAATTTAAAAAAAGAAAATCGTTAGAACCGATTATTTTTAAAGAAAACCTGAATATAAAAGATATGTGTAAATTAGAAGTTCATCTCCCTGAACTTCCAGGTGTTAGATGCGAAAAAATTCGCATGCGTTATTATCCTGATCCTCTACCTTTTTCGCATGTTTTAGGATTTGTCGGAAGTGTTAGTGAAAAGGAAAAGAAAAATAATAAGAATCCGCTTTTAATGTTGCCAGAATTTAAAATAGGGAAAACCGGACTTGAGAAAAAATTTGATTCTATCCTTCAAGGGCAGGGGGGGGCCAGACAAGTTGAAATTAATGCTTACCGTAAAATTATCCGAACACTGTCGATACAAGAAAGTAAAATGGGACAGTCTTTAAACCTTACTATTGATTTTGATCTTCAAAAAAAAATTTATGAACTGCTAGAACCCCACCAAAGTGGGGCTTGTGCCTTGATGGATGTTCATACAGGGGCTCTTAAAGCTTTTGTATCTTATCCTGGATTTGATACAAATCTTTTTCTTCATCGTGTTTATAAAAACACCTGGAAAGAACTTCATGATAGCCCTTATCGCCCATTAATTAATAAAATGATATCAGGACAATATGCACCAGGCTCAACCTTTAAAATGATTGTTGCTTTAACTGCATTAGAAAAAAAAATCATAACACCTTCAGATTGCTTTACATGTGAAGGGCATTTAGAATATAAAAATCATAAATTTCATTGTTGGAAATGGCAATATGGTGGACATGGCGCTGTTAATGTGGAACAAGCCATTGCAAGTTCATGCGATGTGTTTTTTTATAATCTTGCCTTAAGGCTTGATATTGATGATATTTCTGATATGGCAAAACGATTTGGTTTGAGCATAGAAACAGAAATTGAATTATTGTATGAAAAAAAAGGCTTAATGCCAACAAAAGAGTGGAAACTTAAACGATACAAAAAAAAATGGCATACAGGCGATACGATTAACGCATCTATAGGGCAAGGTTACCTTTTAGCAACACCTATTCAGCTTTGTCGCATGATTTCTTGCCTTGCAAATGGAGGGCGTCTTATTAAACCGCATTTAGTGAAAAATGATGTGCCAGAATCAAGAGTGATTGACATTCATCCAGATCACTTAAAAATCGTTCTTAACGGCATGACTCAAGCCGTTAATAAACCCTTTGGGACATCTTATAATGTCCGTTCATTAGATAAAGCTTATCAATTTTCAGGCAAAACAGGCAGTACGCAAGTTAGTCGTATTTCAGAACAGGATAGAATTGATAAAACACATAATAAACGTCCCTGGCATTTAAAAGAACATGCATTTTTTGTAGGCTATGGACCAAGCGAAAATCCAAAATATGGTATTTGTGTTTTTATTGAACATGGTGGAAGTGGCGGAAAAATTGCAGCCCCCCTTGCAAGAGATATTCTTTTAGCCGCAGAGGAGCTTTTAAAATGACACCCTTTGAAAAAATAAAACAATTACCATGGCCCCTAATTGGTATTATTTTGACGATTAGCCTTCTTGGCCTTGTTATGCTTTATTCAGCCGCAAATGGAAGCTTTTACCCCTGGGCCTTTAAGCAATCCTTAAGGCTTATTTTTGGTATCTTTATTATGATTCTTGTTGCAATGGTTGATATTAGAAAGTGGATAAACATTGCTTATATCTTATATGGCATAGCGCTTTTTTTATTGGTTCTTGTTGAGTTTTTAGGGTTTGTTGGTATGGGGGCACAACGATGGCTTGACCTTTATATTTTTAACCTTCAACCTTCAGAGTTAATGCGCATTGCCATTCTTTTAGCGTTTGCCCGTTATTTTTATAATAAAGATTATCATGACTTTAAAAAATGGTATTTTTTAATTCCCCCTTTACTGATGTTGGTTGTTCCAATCCTTTTGGTTTGTCGTCAACCGGATCTTGGAACAGCGATGCTGCTTCTTTTTAGTGCATGTGCCATATTTTTTGTAAGTGGTATTCATTATGGATATTTTATTGGGAGTGGCGCTATTGCTTTATCCCTTGCGCCTATTTTTTGGAATTTTTTACACGATTATCAAAAAAATAGAATTTTAAATTTTTTAACACCAGAAAGAGACCCCACCAATACAGGATACCATGTCACACAATCAAAAATTGCCCTTGGATCAGGTGGTTTTTGGGGAAAAGGTTTTTTAAAAGGAACACAAAGCCATTTAAATTTTTTGCCAGAAAAACAAACTGATTTTATATTCACAATGTATAGTGAAGAGTTTGGTTTTTTTGGGGGCTGCCTTTTAATTTTACTTTATGCCATTTGGCTTTTTTATTCCCTTGAAATTGCCATAAGTGCAAGGCACCGATTTGGACAAATTTTAGGCATTGGCATTGTTGCCAGTTTTTTTGTTTATGTTTTTATTAACATTGCCATGGTTACAGGCCTTGTACCTGTTGTTGGTATTCCTTTACCATTTTTTTCTTATGGTGGAACAGCTTTAATTACCTTATTGATAAGCCAAGGAATTTTAATGTCTATTTACCTTAATAATAAAAGGCGAAATTTTTCTTAAAATAAACCTGTTTTATTAACTTTTTCTTAACGATTATAGATTATCTTATAAGAATGGGGGTGTTTTAATCCTCATATTCATATCTTTAAGGAGAACCCTATGTTGAAAAACAATCATAAAAAAACAATAACCCCAGTTAATAGAGTCATAAAAAGCACTTTTATCGTTGCGGCTTTTGCGTCAATTTCAATAATACCATCTTTTGTCCATGCGGATGTTATTGCAGGTAATAATATTTCTGTTTCAACGCAAAACATACAAGAAACATACAATCATGCTGAAAAGAACATAGAAAACCTTTTTGGTTTCGTTGACCCGGAAAAAGGAAGTTTTGTCGCTGCATTATATTCAACGCTTGATTCATTAGCACTAAAAGTACAAACAGCGAATGCAAACAATACAAACCAGATTGCAGGAGAACTGAACGAACTTATTGCTTTTACGAATGCAGGTGTAGAATTTTTCACCATACGAAGAGACTTTATGATAAAAATAGAAAACCAAATGAAAGCAGATAATAAGCTTGTTGAACCTATTTTTAAAAAGTTTCTTGATATAGGCACGCGTATTAGAACTGTTAAAACATCAGCTGAATTACAAGCATTAAATAATTATGCACGACCTCTTTTAAACAGTTAAAATCATCAATTAATTATGGAGTATCATTTTATGAATTTTAAATTATTTTTTAAACTTATAGCTTGCATAACAGCTTTTAACGTTATGTCGCTAGATCTTTTTGCAACATCCTCGCCATCATCGGTTGAAAAAAAAGAAAATTACGGACTTATTTCTTTAAATGATTTGTCCCTTGCGATGAGCTATATGGATATTAATGTTAAAGAATTTGTTTCTCTTTGGCTTAATGGCGATATGGGGCAAAACTTTAAGGGAAAAACAGACGGGGTAGATTCTAATCAAGATGCTTATGGAATTATAGACCTTGCAGATGATATAATCATCAATCTTGTTTCTAAGTTTGGTATAACAAGAAAAAATCCTGATCAATTTTCACGGATACAGCAAAAATCAGAAGATTTTAAAAATATAAAAAAGATTATTGTTATGGAACGTTATGAATTAAAAGAAGTTATAACAGATCCTGCAACAGGAAAAGTTAAATTTGATTTTTCAGATGAGGGTATTAAACGCTTGTTTGATCAAATCTGTAGCGCGATTGATTCTTATAACAACAGTAAAAGTTAAATATTGAGATTATAAAACAGGGTAGAAATTTTAAATTATTTTTCACCCTGTTTTAAACATGCATTTTAACAAAAAAATTAACACGTTCGTCATTGATTTTATAAATTTCATCTAAGCAATCGTAAATATTTAAAATTGGTTCTTTGGATGCAATCATTATTTTTTTTCTACTTTTTAAGGCATATTGAACAAAAAAACGTTGAACTTTGAAATAAAATGAATTTTTTAAATTAAAATGATCTAAAATAATAACATCTGGATTGGATAGAATAGTCGCTTGTATTTCTTTTTCTAACTCTTCTATTGGTTTTTCCATACAAAAATATGAAGCACGGTTACCATGTTCTATTGAATATTGGACAACAGCTATTGCAAGATGTGTTTTCCCAATAGCACCTTCACTTGTTAAAATTAAACCACCAGAAGACGCATTAGCAAATTTAAAAACAATATCGAACATCTCTTGCTGTATTTTTGTTTCACATTTATAACTGTCAAATGTCATGTTCGTTTTTTGAATGTCGGTTAACTTACTTAAAGATACTTCTTTACTCTCTGGTAATATTATTAGTGCCTGATCTTTAAAATTTAAAGGCGGGCTATAGGAGGATGCTTTTTCAAGGTTAAAACGTCGCCAATCCATAAAACCGATTATATCTTCATCTTTTGCGATAACGCCTTCTAAAGAATTACCACCAATCGCAATATCGCAATGCGTCATAGGATCGTTAAAAGCATTAACAAGGTATGTTATTATTTGCTTATATGTTTTAGGGGTTCTAAATTTAAGTGCAGAAAATGAGGTAAATAAAGGTTCTCCAAGGTCATTATCCTCCACATAAACAACATTCCATCCAGGTGAAGACCCCGCTGGATGTTTTTCCTTATATCTGGGGTGTCCTTGAATATAAAAAAAATCACCAATTTTAAAGCCTGCTTTTAAATCCGTTTCGTTTTGAACTTGTTCCATAAAAAAATAAAAAGGTGATTCTGTTGTAGCTAGTTTTTCTTTATAAGCTATGCCTTTATCAGATAAGATTGCGTTCACATAAAATGGTAAACAGGAAAGTTTAAATTTTTTATCAAACGCATCTGATCCTAAAATATTTAAAAGTCCCCACCAATATGCTATTTGACAAACAGTCTGGCAATCTGCAATTGTTGGCCCTTTAAAAAAAGCTTGTAAGGCGTCAGATGGACAAGCACTTTCTTGAACACAAAAACCACAAGGCAATAAATTAAAATATTTTACATTAGCACACCAATTTATAGATTGCTCATCTTTTAGTGTATGGGGTTCCCTTATATAGTCTTCACGATAAAAAACACCATCTCTTCTTGTTTCATAGGGTCTATTTGTCATTTCAAATGTTTGCTTAACAAATTCAAAAAACAATTCTTTTGGTTTTGCTTCAAAACATTGTGGCGTAAATTCGAGAGGATGCATAATTGCTAAACGGCGATTTAAAGCCGGATTATTCGAATCTTTCACTTCATTTAAAGGCAATTGTGCGCCATAAATGGTTGTTATAACAAATAATAAAATCTTCCACATAACTCCATAATCCTTTTATCTTTAAAAATTATTTTATTTCAGACAATGCAATTTCTTTTAATGCCTCAATAAATGTTGGGTGTGAATTTAAAGAGTCCACTCTTATATAATCCATAGCGCCGTTTTCAAATGCAAGATCTTTATAATCCATATCAAGTTCAACAAGGGTTTCGCTATGGTCTGAAACAAAAGCAATAGGCACAACAACAAGTGTTTTATTACATTTGGCATATTTTATAATTTCATCATCGGTATATGGACCTAACCATTTTTTAGGACCAACTTTACTTTGATAACAAAGGGAAAAAGGAATGCCTTTAAAATTTTCCATAATTGAATCAACAGATTTTTGAATCTGCAAAGGATAAGGATCCCCTTTTTTTGTTACGCAATCAAGTGGTATGCCATGTGCTGAAAAAAGAATAACAACACTTTCTTTATCCTTAATGTTTGATAATGCTTTTTTAATAAGTTCTGTGTGGGCTTTAACAAATAAGGGGTGATCTGAATATTCTTTAACTTCCTTTATTTTGATATTTTGAAACGCTGGAGTTTTTTGAAGTAAACACTTTATTTCATCAAAAGAGGACTGCGTTGTTGTTGTTGAAAACTGTGGGTAAAGAGGGAGCAATAAAATTAAATCTGGCTTAGCATCCTTTAATTCTTTTATAACGTCGGATGCTCTTGGGTAAAAATAACGCATGGCAATATGGACACTAAAATTGACTCTGTCATTTTTTAAAGCATCACTCAATGCATTGGCCTGCGCTTTTGTAAAATGAAGTAGGGGAGATTTCCCCCCCATTTTTGAATAAATCATTTTAGCTTTATTTGCCCTTAAGCTTGAAATTAAAAAAGCAAGCGGATAGCGTATAAAAAAGGGCAGATCAATAATTGCTTTATCTGAAAAAAGATTAAACAAAAAGGGGCGAACCGTCTTTAAAGAGTCCGGTCCGCCAAGGTTTAAAAGAATAACAGAAACGTTCATTTATCTACTTTTCAATTCATTTTCCATTGCTATTCTTCTTTGATTTGTTGCACTTCTAATAACGGCATATGGATCTTTTGCAGGTTTTACTTCTGCATTTATATAGTCAATAAGGGTTGATCTTGTATCAACAAGATGAATACCCCAAGCTGCATAGTAGAAATGTTTATAGTTATTATTACCGTCGCGTGCCTTGCTTTTTGTATACCAAGAAATAGGATCAAGGAACATATCACCTACGATACTAACACCACCGCGAAGAGAAGATGCGCCAAAAATTGGAACAACCAAATAAGGGCCGGCCGGAATACCCCAGCATGCAAGCGTTTGATCAAAGGATGCGGATGTCCTTTTAAGATCAACGTCACTAGAAATATCAAAAAAGCCTAAAAGACCAAACGTTGAATTCACAAGGAAAGACACTCCGGTTTGAAAGAAATCATTCATGTTTGCTTGAAAAAGGTGATTTAGACAATAAAGCGGTGCTTGTAAGTTTGTCCAAAAGTTTGAAAAACTTTTTTGCACAGGATTTGGTAGTGCATCTCTATACATATAAGATAACGGTTCTAAAAATAAGAAGTCTAAAATACCATTGAATGTATGAATTGCTCTATTCAAGCCTTCAAGGGGGTCATTGATTTCCTCTGATTCTTTTAAGTAGTCATCATTTTCATCAGCCATTGGGGGGACATGTATTATTTTATTTTTGTGTTTTTCATTCGCAAATTTTTCAATGAGTTTATCAACAAGTTTTTGCTTTTCAGCCTCAGAATAAGGATGTGTGTTTACTTCTTCTGCATTTATAATATTTTCTGCAGAAAGCGTTAAAGAGCATAAAAATAAGCAAGATAAAATTTTTTGTTTCATATAATAAGGTGTCCTTTTTTGTTTAACCTAAACTTGCAAAAGACCGTATCAGGAATTAATTAAAAGATCAAGCAAGAATGTTTTATATATTCTGTCTTTGCTTTTCTTTGTTAATACAGCGTTCGATCAATCCCAAACCCATATGCTTTTAGGAAATTCCAATCAAAATGCTCACCTGGATCTTTTTTCCTTAAAGGTGCAATATCGCTATGCCCTATCACATTTAAGGGGTTAATCCCATATTTGGTTGTGAGAAATTGAAGCAGTTTAATTAGTGATTCCATTTGGATTTTTGGATAAGGTTCTAGGGGATAAGTGCTGTGGCCTTTATTTTGAAGTTCAATACCAATCGAAAAATCATTAACATTATCTATTCCTTCCCAGTTGCTAACACCCGCATGCCAAGCGCGTTTTAAGCAATCTATAAGGCCATAAATATCCCCATTATCATCAATTAAAAAGTGCGCACTTACTTTAGAATTTGGATCACAGAGGACTTTTAAGCTTTCTTCTGCAGAGGCAAGATCCGTGTAGTGAAGCACAATATGCGTTATTGATTTTGGGCGCTCATTAAAATTGTTTGATTTAAAATCGTCTATAAAATGCATTAAAAGGCCAGGGTTTAAGAATAACGAATACATTTTAATGTGGTTTTAGCTTGTAGAGCAAGCATTATAGGGCTTTATTCTTCTTAAAAAACAAAGATTGCTTTCAGTCTCAATTCATTTTAATATGGGATATCATTAAAATAGGAAGTCAACTTTTGTGAATACGTATGGCGCATCTTCGTCTGTTATCATTCGTCTAGACCGTGTGGCTCTGTCGTATGCAACAGGTCATCATGTGTTTTATGATTTAAATTATTCATTTTTTACAAATGGTTTTTATTTTTTAACAGGGCCAAGTGGTATTGGAAAAACCTCATTATTGAAGCTTATTTATGGCGATATTAAAGCGAGTGAAGGTTCCGTTACTGTTTTTGGTAAAGATGTTAGCCTCTTATCAGAAAAGGAACGTGCCTCCTTTTTTCAAAAAATGGGGCTTGTTTTTCAAGATTGCAGGCTTTTAGATCACTTAACTGTTTTAGACAATGTCGCCTTACCAATGAAAATTGGTGGCACAGACCTTAAAAAATCCCGTGTTTATGCAAAAGAGCTTCTTCATTGGGTTGGTGTTGGTGATCATATTCAAAAATATCCGTCTCTTTTATCGGATGGTCAACGTCAACGCGTTGCAATTGCCCGTGCAATTATTACGCGCCCCTTGTTATTACTGGCAGATGAACCAACCGGAAATGTAGATGATATGACAGCCTATAAGATGATAAATCTTTTTGAAGAACTTAATAAAATGGGAACAACCGTTATTGTTGCAACGCATAACAGGCAGATTGTATCAAGTTTTCCGTATCCTGAATTACAGCTTTATCAAGGGCAGCTTATTATGACAAAGGGAGCACCTTATCCTTATAATACAGAAAGTGTTGGTTGATGTTTGAGAAGAAAATTTTTGAGATACCTCTTTCTCATGAAATGGAAAGACGTCATTTATCAGCCGTTGTTGGTATTATGGTTTTTCTTTTAACAGTATTATTGATCTTATCCTTTCAAATAGGTGGATCTTTTTTTGCATGGCAAGATTCAATGATGCATAAATTAACAATAAAAATTCCGCAAAAAAATATTAATTTATTAGAACAGACCCCTGTTTTAGAAAAAGAACAGGAAGAAGAAGCTCAAAATTTAGACGAAAAAACACCTGCAGATGATGAGAAAGAGTCAGAAAAAAAAGACATGTTGCCATCATTGGTTAAAAAAGTAACTGTTGATGAGCTTTATGAAAAAGTGTGTGATCTTTTAAAAAAGACCCCAGCTGTTATCCAGTTTAAGAAAACAAACAATAATATTGAAGGACCTTTATATTTTAAACAATGGTTTTTTAAAGTTGAAACCGTAGATTCATTAGATATCCCCTTAACGATTGATGTTGATTTTAAGAAAGATAATTCTTTTGATATTAAAAACTTTTTAAATGCTCTAAATGACATTCATCCAAAAATTCATATAGACTATAATGAACGCCTTCAAGAAATGCTTTACGTTTTGGGGAATGTTTTAAAAGTGTTTTCTGCACTTTTGATTGTGGTTGTCACAATATGCCTTATATTATTAATGACACTTGTTACAAGGTCATCTCTTAAAGCGCATTCTTCCATTATTGATGTTTTGCGTCTTTTGGGCGCTAAAAATAAATATATTGTTAATATCTATCAATTCCAGGCTTTTAGAAGTGTTTTGTTTGGCGCCTTTCTTGGGGCAATGATTGGTATTGCACTCATGTATTGTTTAAAGTTTGGTGTGGATTATTTTGGGTATTCTGGTTTTTCTTTTGAACTTTTTAACATCCAGACTTTGCAAATTTTTCTTCTTATTCCGTTGATTGTTGCATTCCTTGCTTTATTTTCAGCTAGAATTGTTGTAAAAAAAGAATTACGCGCTTTAAACGCGTCATAAAGTATTTTAATTAAAGAGATAAAATTGAAGAGTTTAGTTTTAATTACAACCTATAATGAGATCGACAATATTGAAGATCTAATAGCCCTTGTTTATGATCACCAGCCAGATATTCATATTTTGGTTATTGATGATAGTTCACCAGATGGGACAGGCGAATGTGTTACCCGCTTAATGAAAGAAAAGTACGATGGTAAACTTTTCTTATTAACAAACCCTAAAAAAATGGGAACGGGTGCTGCATACATTACAGGTTTTAAATGGGCGCTTCAACGTGACTATGAACTTATTTTTGAATTAGATGGTGACTTTTCGCATAATCCAAAATATCTTAAAACCTTTATTGAAACTGCTAAAGAATATGATGTTATTTTAGGGAGTCGTTATATAAAAGACGGTGGCATTACCAATTGGAATTGGTTAAGGCGGTTTATTAGCCGGGGTGGAAGTTTTTATTCCCAAATTATATTAGGCTTGCCTTATAAAGATTTAACCGGCGGTTATAAGTGTTTTAGAAGAAAAGTCATTGAATCGATTAACCTTGATGAGGTCTATTCAACAGGGTATTCTTTTCAGATAGAGATGACGTATCGATCACATCTTCTAGGATTTAAAATAAAAGAAGTACCAATTATTTTTGAAGAAAGACGAGAAGGCCAATCTAAGATGGATAGCTCAATTATTTTTGAAGCAATCTGGAAAGTCTTTAAACTTCGCTCTATAAAAAAATCATATGGAAAATAATACCAAACTTTATACACGATAAATGGAATACACAAAGCAGGTTCAAGGGTATCGACCTTTGAGCGTTTTGTTAATGTATGGAATTTCCATGGAATTGTGATTAATTATTACTCCTTTATTCCTGTTCGCTAGAACGGAAGGTTTAACCACTTTAATGTCATCTAGTCGATCTTATAAAACGTTTATGGATATAAAATTTGGGAAACCGCCTCTTTTAATTCCTTAGAATTTTTTCCATCCTCTTTTCTTATATGTATTGTTTCTTTATAAAGATTTTTTAACAATGTTTTATCAATACTATTTCTGCCCAAAAAACTATAAGCAACGTTTTCTTCTGTTCCTTCTGCTAAGGACTCTCTAATACTAATAAGTGCATCATAGTATTTCTCGACTTCTCGTTTTTCTTCTTCATTTAATTCCCGTTTATGTGGTGCTTCAAGGGTGTCTTTTTCAATTTGTTTTTGAATGCTTCTATTTATCATTTCGTTTACGAACTGAAATCCTCTATCCCCATCATTGGGTAATAATTTTATAGCGTCCGTAATATTAAAAATGGTCCCTTGTGGAATTTGAGATAATGAACGATTAACTTTAATATAATCTCTTTGATTTGGGATAATATGAAGCGTTAAGGCTTTATGTCCATTGCCTTCAACAAAAGAAAAAAATGTTAAGGATTCGTCAGGATTGTTTTGAATATAGTCATTGATGGGTATATCATTGACCCTTATTTTTAAACAGTCTGTAGAAAGATCCTGATTTAAAATATCTCCTCTTGTCCCTGCATTTAATCCGTGTACAACAATAGGTTGATCAGGATCCTCAATCGAATAATTCATATTTGGAAAGACGCTTACAAGCCGTGGGTTTGTTGGAAAAGATTTTTCAGCAACATTATTAACAGCATGATCAACAGGATCTAGTATATAATGCGGCCTTAAAAGTGCAAGACTTGGAAAAACGAAACCGTCAGCAATCATGCCAGGGCGTTGAATATGAATATAGAGTTCCTCTTCTTCTGATATTGTAGGAAAATCTTGCTTGATATTGTGTATAAAGCCGTTGTCTAAATCTTTTATTTTAATTTTAAAGCACAAAATCGTTGTGTTAAATCGTTCTCTGTCATAATCGTGTAGATATGTTACTTGTGGGGAATATGTTGATGCATAAAACCGTGAAAAAGGTATTCTATCATCTTTTAAACCAATGTATTCAGGGATATGACCTTGCCCTGTTGCATCATTCTTAAAGGCTTGAATTCTAATTTCTTGTGCGCTATGAGATGTAAACGTCAATAACATTACGCATGAAAAAGCTTTAAAACTACTTCTCATTTTTTTTAAATATATCATGATTTCCTTCGGATTTTAAAAATTAACATTATAATTATTTTAGTATTGCATAAATAAATTAAAAAAGTGTTAAATTTTTTTTATTTTATTCACTTTTCCTTCTGTTTGGTTTTGTTTTTTTGAATTCTTAAAAAAATAGAGAAGAGCCAAAAACAGTCATTAAGCTAATCTTTTCATTTTTTCACTAACTTTAATTTTTGTGATATCTGTATCAATTTGTCCTGTTTGGGGATTGAATAAGACTGTTAATCCTCCAGAAGTTTCTCCACAAATATTTGATACTTGATCATACGTTAATTGTTTTGTATCAACAATTGTTCTTGAACTATTTTCATTTCTTTCAAAAACAATAGGAAAACATTGCACGACAACATTTTTAGAAAGAACGTTTAAAGTTGGTATCATTTTTTCAAGAGGCGCTGAAAGATATGAGGATAGAACGATAACTTCCATATCTTCACCTAGTTTTCTTAAAGTATCTACAAACCCTTTAAAAACAGTTCGATTAGCAAGCGCTGCATGGTTGATATGAGCCATTATTCCTTTGTTTTGTGAAGGAGATCTTGCGCAAATACACAAACAGTCACAAAGATCTGTTGTATATAGTAATGTATTTGTTATAGATGACGTTACAAGTTGTTCCCCGTCTTTTCTACAGTCATATTTAACAAATACAGAATTGGTCAGATTTCTTCGTGAAATTTTTGTTAATGTTATAGATCTCATCTTTTCTAAAGATTTTGAGAATTTTGTACATAAATGTTGATACCTTGCATTTGATAAAACAAGTGTTGCACCTGGGTAAAAAACGGATGTTTCTAAAACACGGGGGTCTTCTTCACTCATCTTACGAATGAAATTAGCCTGCGTTTGGTGTTGATCTGCAATTACAAAAAAAGTATCTACTCGTAGAGAGGGGCTTTGAGAGAATACATTTTCTGGCATGTTTTTCATAAGCTTAAGCATATCTAAATCAACAGGATGGAATACGATCTGAACGGCAAGAACATTTAAGCCATTTGTTTCTAATACCTGGGTTACTGTCAAAGGATCTCTTGCTTCTTCCATAAAACGAAATTGATCATTACTTTTAGCAAAACCAATTAAACTTCGAGCATCTTCGTCACCTTTTTTCATACCAAAATCGAGCTCATCTTTATTTGCTCTAAAGTAAACAAATTTCTTACCAATTCTTGCTGATAAAATATTTTCCATATCATTAGGAATATCATTTTCCGTTGTGATAACAGTCGCCGTTGATGGAATAGACGTTTCAGTTGCACTAATAGCAGAAGGCTCAGCATTCTCAGTAGCCGCAAGTGTTACGATAGATGTAAATAGAAATGTATATAGGTAAAGAAATTGTTTCATTTTATTTTTGGATAATTCTCACTGAATTATTAATACAATAAAAATGATTCACATTCAATAATAAAATGTGTTTTGAGTGAAAAATATTGTGATGTTTAAATTTTATTAACATTTTTTGTCTTTTTTAAGTAATTTTTACATCTTTTAAGACAGTTTCTATTTTTCCATCTTTTGTTTGGAATGTAACAGGTTTGTTATTGTTGTTGAGAAAATCTTTAACGGATTCAAGGGGGGATTTATGATTATCCATCACAAGGCAAAACCCTTTTTCTAACGTTTTTTGATAAGAACTTTGATTGAGCCTTAAGGACAAATGTTCAATTTTTTGGGTATTTTGAAGAACTATTAACGAAATGGTTTTATGTAATCGTTCGCTTAAATACTTTAGTTTTTCGGCTTGCATATCGGCATGCATTTTGGGGGACTGAAGGCGATTAAGTAAAACAGATAAGCGTTGTCCATATATTAACATGATAGATTTTTTAAGGTTCAGTAACCGATCTGCCCAGTCATCTAAGCGTTGCGCTTTTTCTTGCAAATAGCGCTCTGGCCCAATAAGGCTTTTAATGGCTAATTGGTAGCGCATTTGATAGGATTTTAAGATATTGGCAAAGGCATTCCTTAGTCTTTGTGTTGTATTTGTGAGTGATAAAATCAAATCACTTAAAACGGGTGTTACAAGTTCAGCAGCTGCAGTTGGGGTAGGGGCCCTAAGATCGGCTGCAAAATCGGTCAATGTGGTATCTGTTTCGTGCCCAATAGCGCTAACAATAGGAATTTGGGAGTTATAGACTGATCTGACAATCAGTTCGTCATTAAAGGGCCAAAGGTCCTCAAAGCTACCCCCCCCCCTTGCAATAATTAAAACATCTGGTTTGTTTTCTGTTTGGTCATTAAAACCCTTAACAGCGTTTGCTACTTGCTCTGCAGCACCTGTTCCTTGAACAAGAACAGGCCACAATAAAATATGACAAGGGTAACGATCTTTAATTCTGTGGATAATGTCTTGAATGACGGCACCTGTTGGTGACGTAATAACCCCTATAATTTTAGGGAATTTTGGTAAAGGCCTTGCTTTATCAAATAAGCCTTCCTTTTGAAATTGTGCTTTTCTTTCCAATAAAAGCTTCATGAGTTCACCAAGGCCAGCAGGTTCTACCTTTTCAACAACCATTTGGTATTTTGACCTTGCAGGATAAGTTGTAATGCGCCCTGTTACAATAAGCGATATACCATCTTCCAGTTTGACGGATAGGGGCGTTCCCCGCCAAATAACTCCATCAATAATGGCGTCTTGATCTTTAATTGTGAAATAAGCATGGCCTGATGTATGAACTTTAAGGCCTGAAATCTCTCCCTTTACTTTAATGTTTAAAAATTTCGATTCTACATGTCTTTTTAAAAGATTTGATACTTGTGTGACTGAAAAAATTGGTATTTCTTTTGTTTTTTCAGTATCTTGTACTTGATGTAGGAATTCGTCCATACTATCATAAGTCATTCATTTAGCTTTCGTTCTTTATTTGTAAAGATTAAGATTCAATCGCTTACACGATACTTTATAATTGTTATTTGGTCTATAAGGATTTAAAAAAAATTATGCCCTATGAAGAGCTTTTACGTGAAAAACTTCAGCACATTCGTGATGAAAACAGATACCGTCAATTTGTACCCCTTTCAAGAATTGTTGGCAATCTACCTTATGCGACTTGGCATAATAAGGATAATGAAGAAGAAAAAGAAGTTATTGTTTGGTGCACGAATGACTATTTAGGGATGAGTCATAATAAACAAGTATTAGAAGCCTTTAAAGAAGGCTGCTTGACATACGGTGCAGGTTCTGGTGGAACACGCAATATTTCAGGAACGGCTCATCTTCATGTTGTGCTTGAACAAACGATGGCTAACTTACATAAAAAAGAAGCGGGTCTGTTGTTTGTATCGGGTTATGCAGCAAATGAAGGCGCCCTTTCATCTTTAGCGCAAGCATTAGGTAATGTTGTTGTTTTTTCAGATGAGAAAAATCATGCATCTATTATTCAAGGTATCAAACTTTCAAAATGTGCAAAACGTGTTTTCCCCCATAATGATGTTGATGCATTAGAGGAG
>JAGOTX010000013.1 GCA_018061565.1 Pseudomonadota bacterium | reverse complement strand
ATTTTTGACATAAAAATTTACAACTTTTTAAAGGGAAATACTCCCATTTCCTGCATTTATTTTACCATAAAACCACTTGAAAATCCTTATCTATATTCATTTGTAAGTGTTTTTCAGAATGGACTAAGTACTCTTATGAAAAATAAGGAATAATATAGTTGATATGAAAAAGGTCTCTGTCCTATGTTCAGTAGGGAAGAGACCTCTTTTTGTAGAAAAAGTAATTTTATAGCCCTTTTTTAGCCGCAATATTCATAATAACTTTTTGTTGAATGATGGATAATATATTGCTAACCGTCCAGTATATCACAACACCAGATGGAAAAGATCCAAACAAATAAGTAAAGAAAATGGGCATAAACAACATCATCTTTGCTTGCGCAGGATCAACAGGCTGTGGGTTTAATCTTTGTTGAATAATCATCGTCGCACCCATAACAATTGGCCAAAGCCCAATCATTAAAAAGGATGGTGGATCCCAAGGAATAAGACCAAATAAGTTAAATAACGTTGTTGGATCTGGCGCTGAAAGATCATGAATCCATCCAAAAAATGGCGCATGACGCATTTCAATTGAAATATATAAAACTTTATAAAGACAAAAGAAAATTGGTGCTTGAATCAACATTGGTAAGCATCCCGATAAAGGGTTTACCTTTTCCTTTTTATAAAGGGCCATCATTTCTTTTTGAAGCTTAACAGGATCATCCGCATACTTTGTTTTGATCTGTTCCATTTTTGGTGTTAAATTCTTCATTCTACCCATGGAGTAATAGGATTTATTGGCAAGTGGAAACAATACAATTTTTGAAATCAATGTCATAATCATAATCGCAATGCCAAAGTTACCAACAAGTTGATACAGCCAATCTAAAAATTGAAACAGCGGTTTGGTTAAGAAATAAAACATTCCAAAATCAATGGCTAAATCAAATTTTTTAATATTAAGTTTTTCTTCATAAGCATCTAAAAGGGCAAGCTTTTTAGGGCCTGTAAAAATTTCTATACTTTGTTCAACCGTCTCACCTGGATTTAGCGTTTTTTTATCTTGCTTTAAACTTGTTATGAACTGTTCATTCTTTTGAGTTTGAAAGGAAAAAACTGACTGTGCATTTGAATGTGGTATCAGTGCAACCAACCAATATTTATCAGAAAATCCAATCCATCCACCTTTCGATGTTGTATCGTCACTTTTTTTATCTACCAAATCACCATATGATTTTTCAATCAAGTGATCATTTAAAAAGCCAACGGCTCCTTCATGCAAGATATTAGATGTTCCATCTAGATTAGGTTTGTGGCGATTAATAAGTATCTTTTGTTGAATGTGAATGGGGGTTTCACCATTGTTGATGACTTTTTGTTGAATGGTCATCATATAGTTTTCATCTACGCTATATGCACGCTCAAAACGAATTCCTTGTGAGTTTTCATAAAATAACGTAACAGGTGTGGACGGCGTTAATGACTGCCCATTTTGAATTTGCCAAGGTGTATTACTTGTTGGTTTTTCAATAGAATCACCTGCTAAAACATCAAAATCAACAAAGTAAAAATCTTTTGTATTTTTAGGATTTAAAAGTTGTATATTTTCTGAATCTTCCTTAACAGAAACCTTATAATTTAATAATGTTAAATCATCTAGCCTACCATTTTTAAGGTTAATACTTCCTTTAAGTGTTGGGGTTTCAATAGGAATGCGGTTATCTTTAATCGCGTCATCTCTTGAAACAACCATATCCTCCAATTCACTATTTAGAGATTCTTTTTGAACTTGAGGTTGGTCTGTATTTGCTTGTGGAATCGTTTGAACAGCTTGTTGCTGTTGTTGATTTGGGTTTGGTTTTACCCCAAAGAAATGATCCCATCCAAAAAATATAAGAAGAGATAATGAAACAGCGATGATAAAGTTTTTTTGATCTTGAGAGCCCATTGTTTTTATACCTGCATAATATCTTTTTGTTTTAATTCGAGACCTTCATCCATTTTTTTAATATGGTGGTCTGTCAGTTTTTGCACGTCATCTGTTAAACGGTGCAGTTCGTCTTCTGAAAGCTCTTTATCTTTTTCTTGCTTTTTTAACGCTTCAATTGCATCACGGCGAATATTACGAACGCTAATTTTTGCATCTTCTGTATATTTAGACGCAAGTTTTGCAAGTTCTTTTCTTCTTTCCTCTGTAAGATGAGGCAGTGGGATACGAATAAGTTGTCCTTCTGCTTGTGGGTTTAATCCAAGATTTGCCTCAATAATTGCTTTTTCAACGGCTTTAACTTGTGAACGATCCCAAACTTGAACAGAAATGAGTCTAGGCTCTGGTGCGCTGACGGTTGCAAGTTGATTTAAAGGCATTAATGCACCATAAACATCAACCCTTACAGGATCTAAAAGGCTTGCGTGTGCACGGCCTGCTCTAATACCTGCAAATTCATTGTTTAAAACATCAACAGCTGCTTGCATTCTTCTGTTGACGTCGTTTAATCGACTATCAAATTTAACGCTCATAATATTTATCCTTTTATTAATGTGAATCTTCCATCATGTGATAAGACTTTAGCAAAATTATTATCTTCATAGATAGAAAAAACTGCAATCGGCAGTTTATTTTCTTGGGCCAGTGTAATTGCTGTTGCATCCATAACGTTCAGTTTGTTTTGAATTACTTCATCGAACGACACACGCTCATATCGTTTTGCATCGCTATTTTTTAAAGGATCACTAGAATAAACGCCATCAACTTTTGTTGCTTTTAGAAGAATGTCACATTCCATTTCTCTTGCTCTTAAAACGGCAGCTGTATCTGTTGTAAAAAAGGGATTTCCTGTTCCTCCTGAAAATACAACTACACGCTTTTTGTTAAGATGTTGTATGACACGTTCTCTGCTATATGTTTCAGCAACGACATGAACTGGTAAAGATGAAATATGACGGCAGGCGATTCCTTCATGCACAAAAACACTATGAAGGGCTGTACCATTCATGATAGTTGCAAGCATGCCCATATAATCAGCACTTGCACGGTCTAAATGGGGGAGTGTTTGGTGAGCCCCTCTAAAAAAATTCCCTCCACCAACAACAACTGCAATTTCAACACCTTGATCATGAATAACTTTTATATCTTTTGCAATTTTAAAGAGCATATCTTGGTTAATACCAAAACCGTTTGAGGACGATGGCTCTAAACTTGAAAGCGCTTCACCTGAAATTTTAAGAAGGATACGTTTATAATTCATTTAAAATCCAATTTCATCTATATAAGTCTTTTTTATTTAAAATATCTGTTTTTTAAGCGTGTCACAAGTCTTATGACTTCTGCTACGGCTTTATAAAATTTTGGCGGAATTTCATCCTCAAGATCAACAACATCAAATAAGGCTCTTGTAAGGGATGGGTTTTCAATAACAGGAACATCATTCTTTTTTGCAATTTCTTTAATTTTTTGTGCAATAAAATCTTGCCCTTTGGCAACAACAACTGGTGCATTCATTGTATTATCATCCCAAAGCAGGGCAATGGCAAAGTGTGTGGGGTTTGCAAGCACAACTGTTGCGGTTGGTACTTTATCCATCATTCTATTTTGTAATTGCGCAAAACGCATTTGCCTGATTTTAGATTTAATTTCTGGACTCCCTTCTGCTTCTTTATATTCTTGCTTTAAGTCGTATTTGCTCATACGCATTTTTTTCATAAATTCAAACCGCTGAAAAATATAGTCAAAAATAGCAATGCATCCAAAAACAATAATCATTGTAAAATAAATTGTATAATTAAAATCCCATAAGATCTTAAAAAAATCGACGGACGTTATCCACATCCATCTTGGGATTTCAATCTTTTCATTAATAAGTGCAAAGTATATGGCAGCAGATAAACAGGTAAGTTTTACCCAGTTTTTAAAGTTTTCAACCAAATTTTGTTTTGAAAATATTTTTTTAAAGCCTTTTTGTAAGGAAATTTTGTTTAATGCAGGTTTTAATGGCTTTAAACTAAAGGCACCCCATTTTTGATAAAGTCCACTTGATAAAACCATTATCAGTAAAACCAAAAATGTTGGGATTAAAAATAAAAAGGATATTTTGGATGCCTGCCAAAAAAGACTGTTTACCATATTGCCATCAATTGAAAATTGATCTGAAAAAGAAATAAAGACAGATAAATTTTTGCTAAAAGATTTTGAAGACCATGGAAGCACAAATAAAAGACAAACAGCACAACCAATAAGCAGCGAAAGCGTTACAATTTCTTTTGAAAAAACAACATTACCTTCTTCTTTTGCTTTATCTAACTTTCTTTGTGATGGTTCTTCACTTTTTTCTTCATCACTTTCATTGTTTGATTCATCAGCCATGGCAACTCCAAATTTTATAAAAAAGAACAGTTGCTCTTTCAATTCTTAAGTTTAGGTTTTTATCAGGATTAATTCAAGTTTTCATACATTTAATTTTTGTCTTTTGCATGTCTTTTTAAAATGGTGTATTGTTACGTAAATAATGTTTACAAGATTTTTTTGTGCGATTTTACTTTTTTTTACCTTTGATTGTGTTTCTTAATGGATGTGGGTTTTCACCACTCTATAAAGAAAAAAATTTGAAAAATGGTGCGTTAGCGTCTCATCATTTAACCATTAAGGTTGAAAAAAATGGCTACACGTCAATGAAGCTTCAAAATATATTGGAGAAAAAAAAGCATCTTATTGAACAAAATTTAAAAAATAATGCAAGTTTAACGGTTTCAAGTACAGAAGAATATGCACCTGTTGGAATTTCAAATGATGGTTTAACAACCAGAACTCAAGGGCGTATTGCTATTGATTTAACATTGACCCAAAAAATTAATCCACTTATTTCTAAAACAGCACATTTTGATCATGTATCGTCTTATAATATGGATGAAGGGGACAGTTTTGCTTGTGAGCGCACACAAAGTTCTGTTCGTCTTCGCTTATTAGAAATCTTGAGTGATCAAATCGTTCAAGAAACACTTTACCTTTTGGAGTAGTTATTATGTCAACAATTGTTATTATTCCCTCCCGTCTTAATGCACAGCGGTTGCCCAATAAGCCGCTTGCTTTAATTGGTGAAAAACCGATGATTCAATGGGTTTATGAAAATGCTAAAAAAGCTCATGTTGGTGATGTTGTTGTTGCAACATGTTGTACAGAAATCGCAACGGTGATTGAAAAAATTGGCGGGCAAGCCATTATAACGGATCCAAATTTACCATCTGGTACGGATCGTGTTTATCATGCTTTAAAAAAAATTAAAAAACAGTACGACAAAATAATTAATGTACAAGGGGATTTGCCGTTTATTAATCCTATTCATATACAAAAAGTAGTGGAAACTTTTCAGCCCGATTCAGATATAACATCTATCTGTGCGCCAATTGTTGACGAACATGAAATCACAACGCCTTCTGTTGTAAAACCGGTGTTGAGTTTCTTGAATAAAAATTTGGCTAAGGCGCTTTATTTTTCAAGGTCTGCTGTTCCTTATGGAGCAGATGTTTATTATCACCATATTGGCGTATATGGCTACCGTTTATCTGCTTTAGAAAAGTTTGTAAGCCTTGAACCGTCCTTACTTGAAAAACAAGAAAAATTGGAACAACTTCGTGCCCTTGAAAATGGCATGACAATTCATATGGGATTTGTAGATTCGCCGCCCATTGCAATTGATACGCGGGAAGACTTATTAAAAGCAATTGCTTTTGAAAAAACACTTGCAATAAAGGAACATTAAAATGGATTGGGACCGTTTACGCGTTTTTCATACAGTTGCTGAACTTAAAAACATTACGGCAGCTGGTCAAATACTTGATCTTAGTCAATCTGCTGTTAGTCGCCAAGTTGCAGCATTAGAAAGTGAAATTGGATCAAAGCTTTTTAAAAGACATGCAAGAGGTATTGTTTTAACAGACGAAGGTGAAATTCTTTACAATGCCGTCAAAAATGTTTTTAACGTTATCAATACAGCGCAAGCTAAAATTCAAGATAAAAAAGACAGTGTATCTGGTGTTCTTAAAATTGCAGCAACAACTGCTGTTGCAACTGTTTGGTTGCCGCCACGCCTTCAAAAATTTACAAATATTTATCCAGAATTAAATTTGCAGTTTATTCTAACAGATGGTGATATTGATTTTTCAGTTCGAGAAGCCGATGTTGCCATTCGTTTTGGTAATAATAAAAGTGTACATCCTGATCTTGTTGCAGAGCATCTTTTTGATGTTCATCTTCGGATGTATGGATCTGATGCTTATTTTCAAAAATATGGTATCCCAAAAAAACTGGAAGATCTTTCAAATCATCATCTTATCGTCTATGGGGAAGATGCAATAGCCCCTGCAGATAATGTAAATATGCTCCTCAAAATAGGCGCGCATTCGTTTGAAAGCCGTTCTCCTTTTATTCAATTAGGAAACGCTTTTGGCATTTTGCAGTGTGTTCGTCATGGTCTTGGAATTGCCCTTCTTGCAGACTATATAGCAAAAGATTTTGATGATTTAATTCCACTTTTTCCAGATGTGAAATTTAGTGTTAATGAACTTATTATGGTTTACCCAAAAGAACTTGCAGGATCAAAGCGAATTGAAGCTTTTTTAAAATTCATGAAAAAAAACAAAATATAATTAAACAAAAAGGTAAAAAAATATGCGATTAAATAAATACATTTCACATAGTGGCTACTGTTCAAGAAGGGACGCCGATCAACTGATTGAACAAGGTTTTGTTAAAGTTAACGGTACTGTTATGACAACGCCTTATATTGTTAAAGAATCTGATATTGTGTTGGTAAAGGATCAACCCATTTTGGAAAAACCTAAAAGAAAAATTTGGATTTACTATAAGCCTGTTGGTCTTATTACAACTCATAGGGATGAAAAAAATCGCCCAACCGTTTTTGATGAAGAACATATTAAAAAATTAGGTCGGGTTATTTCAGTTGGAAGATTAGACCTTAATTCAGAAGGGCTTCTTCTTTTAACAAATGATCCTGATTTTGCACACATGGCCGAAAAGCCAAGTAACAAGTTAAAGAGAGTTTATAAAGTGCGTGTATTCGGTGACCTTGATTATCAACAGCTAGATGCTTTAAAACATGGTCTTACGATTGATGGCATGCATTATGGTTCCATTCATATAGAGTGTAATGAACAGACGGCAAAAAATTCTTGGATTTTAGTCACCTTAACAGAAGGCAAAAATAGGGAAATTAGAAAGGTGTTAAACCATGTTGGCCTTGAAGTTAACCGCCTTATTAGAGTATCCTTTGGTGAATTTGAACTTGGTGATTTAAAACCAGGGGAAGTAAAACTGGTTAAATAACTTTATTGACTGTAACGTTTTTTAAAAACGACGGCAGCACCTTCTTTTGTGACTTGTTCTGGACGTGTGAGGCTTATTGCATTTGATGAAACATTTTTCGTAATGGTACTGCCTGCGCCAATTATTGCGTTGTCACCAATTTCAAGGGGGGCTATAAGGGCAGAATTTGAACCAATAAAAGAAAAACTTCCAATAGTTGTTTTAAATTTTTTAAAGCCATTGTAATTACAGGTAATAACGCCAGCGCCTATATTTACTTTTTCACCTAACGTTGTATCCCCCAAATATGAAAGATGTTTTGCTTTAGAACCTTTTCCAAATATTGTTTTTTTGATCTCAACAAAATTGCCAACTTCCGCTTTTTCATTTAAGGTACACCCCCCCCTCAAATGTGCAAAGGGGCCAACTTTTGAAAAGGGATGACAGACTGATTCTTCTATAGTGCAGTTTGCAAAAATTGTCACATTGTCAAAGAGTGTCACGTTTTTTCCAAATATGACATTGGGATATATAACAACATCTTTACCAACAGATGTGGTAGTATCAAAAAAAACAGAGGATGGGTCAATAAGTGTTGCACCATTTTTCATATGGAACGATCTTAACCGTTCTTGCAGGAGCTTTTCTGCTTGTGCAAGTTCTGCGCGTGAATTAACGCCAAAGCAGTCTTCTTTACTTGTTTTAATATGGGAAACGGAATACCCTTTTTGATGGGCAATTTTTATACAATCTGTAAGGTAATATTCATGTGCTTGATTGTTGTTTGTAATGTCCTTTAACGTATCCTTTAATGTGTGCATTGAAATTTTATAAATACCGCCATTAGCAAAGGGAATTTTTTTTTGTTCTTCTGTTGCGTCTTTCATTTCAACAATTTCTAAAACGTGGTTGTTTTGTGTAATAAGGCGACCATAGCCTTTATCAATGTCTTTATCTTCAAGCTTCATGCTCAAAACAGTTAAGTCCGTTGCTGAAGACTTCAGCTGTTCTAATGTTTCAGATTGAATTAAAGGGGTATCCCCACAAAGAATAATAACAGATTCAATTTTTGGATTTAATGAATCAATCGCACATTTTACAGCGTGCCCTGTACCAAGAGGATCTTCTTGGAAAACAAAATCAATGGCGTAATTTTTTTTATGTTCATTCAAGTAGTTTTTTAAAAACGCTGACGTTACAACAATTGTTTGAATAGGATTAAGTGATTCCACACTGGATAACACATGCTCAAGCATTGGTTTTCCGGCAATTTTATGCATAACCTTAGGTATAAAAGACTGCATTCTTTTACCTTTTCCTGCCGCTAAAATAATAACACCAATCAATCCAACATACTCACTTTAAGAATCATTTGAAATGGTAACAAATTGTTTAAATATCATAAAGAAAAAAGTTATATATGGATTAATTGGCCTATCGATTTAAGACGTTTTAATGTTTCTTTTTTACCTTTACGTTTGGTTTGTCTTTCTTATTTTTATTTTGTTCTTTTGTTAAAAAGAAAGGATCATTCGCTTTAAAGGTTGTAACATCTTTATATTTTTTAGGCATATTTAACATTGTTTCGTATGTTAAATACATGCTTGTTGCGAAGCAAAAATGTAAGTGGCAGATGTGATATGGGGTATCTTTATCAACTGAAATAGAGGCATATGTACCACCATTTTTATTATCATTTCCTGTGCCATTTTGGATCTGCATTATAACAAAATTCTGTTTTTTGATTTCTTTTTGAATGTCTAACCTATAAGAGGGGCTTTTCATCAAAACAGTATCTGCAGAAATGACTTGCCCTTTAAAATAGATATAGCCTGGTTTATTATTCATTCCATATCTTCCTAAATATTCTTGTAATGCTTTATAGACAGGGCACTTATCAAAATTGTATGACTTTGATTCTTCATTCCAGTATCGTTTTTTATATTCATCTCTAACATTTTGGCAAGATACATTCATATTAGATTCGTGATAAACAGTGTTAAAATCAATTTTATTTGAATTGTCATTTGTTTGTTCGTTTGCTAGTAGAAAACAACTCGTGATACAAAATCCTGCTATCTTAAAAAATTTTTTATACACTTTCATTTCCTTTTTTCCTTTCATAGAGACATATATTTTATCTTTTAAAAAATAGTTATTACAATTGTGAAAGAAACACATAAAAAAAGATACGAAAAACGCACCTTTAAAATTAAATATTAAATTTTACTATTCAATAAGCCTGCAATCATTTATAATTTAGTTGATGCTGCAGTATGCGTTGGAAGGCTTTCCCTTGGCCCAATTTATATCCACGGGAACTGTCCCTGTTAAGGCCGTGGTCTTATTATATGGTTCCCACCTAGTCGTTCGCGCCTAGAGGATTCCCCCTTTTGACGGTACAGGTGGCATCATAATTTTTACCCAAACAAGTTATTATCTACAAAATCCCAGTTAACAAGGTGTTCTAAAAAGCATGTAACGTAATCTGCTCTTCTGTTTTGAACATCTATATAATAGGCATGTTCCCAAACATCACACGTTAAAAGTGCTTTTTGATTAAAGACCATTGGTAGTTCAGCATTGGATGTTTTTGTAATTTTTAAAGATTCACCATCTTTTACAAGCCAAGCCCAACCTGAACCAAACTGTGTAAGGGCTGCTTGTTTAAAATCATTCAAAAATTGATCTATGGATCCAAAGTTTTTACAGATTTCAGCCTTTAAGCGATCAGACATTTTAGATGTGTTTGGTTTTGTCATACAATGCCAATAAAACGTATGGTTCCAAACTTGGGCCGCATTATTAAAAATGCCAACTGTTTTTGCATTGTTATAAGATTTTAAAATAATTTCCTCTAAACTCAAACTTTCAAATTCAGTACCGGGGATTAAAGTATTAAGGTTGGTTACATACGCTTGATGATGTTTACCATAATGAACATCAATCGTGCTTTCACTGATATATGGTTCTAAATCTTTTTTGTTAAAAGGAAGTGTTGGAAGTTGATGCATAAAAACTGCTCACTTTAAAATGTTGTTTGTATTTTATTTTGTAGCAAAGTTTGCTCATCACTGGCAATAACTTTTAAAAGTTCTAACGCTTTTTTTCTATAAAGAGGGTTTTGAATTGTTGAAAAAATCGTGATAACTTCATTTAAATGAGGATCATCCATTTCAAGGGAAATTTTTTCTTCTTTTAAAGATGTATCAAAGCATACATGATTTTCTTCTAAAAAATAATGCACACCAATCTTAAAGATTTTAGAAAGTGCAATCAGCCTGTGAATAGGAATTTTATTAACTAAATTCTCGTATTTTTGATATTGTTGAACAGATATTTCTAAAGCATTAGCAACATCTTCTTGTGTTAGACTTAAGCTTTTTCTTTTATATTTTATTTTACTTCCTATTGTGTCGTATACCACTTTCGATCTCTTTAATTTTTAGATTAATCTGTTGTAAAAGGCCCATCAGGCAGGCCATGGATGAATTGTTTCACAAAGGGATTATCGGTTGAATCCATTTCAGAAACTGAACCTTGCCAAATAAGTTTGCCCTTAAATAATAATCCAACGCGATCTGCAATATGACGAAGGGATGTCATATCATGTGTAATCGTAAGCGCTGTCGCACCAAGGTCTTTAACGCAGCGTTGAATTAATTCATTGATTTTTCCACTAACAATTGGGTCAAGTCCTGTTGTTGGTTCATCAAAAAAAATAATATCTGGATTCGTTGCAATAGCACGGGCAAGTGCCACACGTTTTTGCATTCCCCCTGATAATTCAGAAGGATAAAGATTCGAAACAGATTTTGAAAGGTCAACCGCATCTAATTTTTCGAGTGCTATTTTTTGGGCAGAAGCTTTATCCATTGCAAATCCTTCTATAAGGCCAAAAGCAATATTTTCCCAAACACAAAGACTATCAAATAATGCACCACCTTGAAACAGCATCCCAAAATTTAAAATTTTCTGGCGTTCATTGGTGCTGGCAAAAGTCATATCTTTATTTTTTAAAAAAATCTTACCAGAGGTTGGCATTAAAAGTCCCATAATGCACTTAATAAGAACTGATTTTCCCGTTCCAGATCCCCCAATAATGACCATAGATTCACCCTTTTGAACCTCTAATGAAAGTCCATCTAAAACGATTTTTTGATCAAATGATTTTGATAAATTTTGAACTGAAATTAAAGATTCTGTACTTGCCATTCTTGATCTACTTTGTAAATAAAAGGTTTGTTAGGATATAGTTTGTAACTAAAATAAGAATGGCCGATGAAACAACAGAGTTGATTGTTGCTCGTCCAACCCCTAAAGCACCTCTATCTGAGTTATAACCATGATAACACCCCATGAGTGATATAATAAATCCAAAAGCACCAGCTTTTATAAGGCCTGAAATAACATCATCTATTTTTAAATACTTAACAGTTTGTTGTAAATAAATTGCAGGATTAAATCCAAGTTTATATGTTGCAACTAAATATCCCCCAAAAACACCAATAATATCTGCCACTAAAACAAGAAGTGGCAGCATAATAATGCCTGCTAATATTCTTGGAAATACCAAAATTTTAAAGGGGTTCGTAGAAAGTGTTGTAAGTGCGTCAATTTGTTCTGTAACGCGCATAGTTGCAATTTCTGCAGCCATTGATGAACCAACGCGTCCTGAAACCATTAATCCTGCAAGCACAGGACCAAGCTCCCTTGTGATAGACAAGACAACAACCGTTGCAATAGCACTTTCAGCAGAAAATCTTGAAAACCCTGTATAGCTTTGAAGAGCTAGAACCATACCTGAAAAAATAGCCGTTAACCCAACAACAGGGAGGGAGTAAAACCCTATTTGTAAAAATTGTGCAAGAATTTGCTTTCCATAAAAAGGGGGCCTTAAGCCAAAAATAAAGCTATTGTAAAGAAAAAGAGAAATACGTCCTACCTGATTGAAAAATCGTAGTATGAGCTGTCCAACCGATGCAAAAAGATCTAATATCATTTCTGACCGTCCAAATAAATACGAACAATATTTGAAATAAGCTCTGCTGATTCTTCTTCACTGCGTTGGAAGATGTTTCTTCCAATGATGGATCCATACCCCCCCCCTGACTTTATCGCTTTAATTTCATTGTAAAGGGATTCATCGTCTTTCTTTTCGCCACCTGAAAAAATTACAATGCGCCGACTATTTAAAGAAGCCCTCATAACATGCTGTATGCGGTCAGATAGAAGATGAATAGGCATATTGTAATTAATAATATTTTTGGCTGCATCTGGCATGTAAAGTTGTTCGTTTGGAATTTTTACTTTTACTATATGGGCGCCCATAAGGCATGCCATATGCGCACCATATGAAATTAAGTCTAAAGCTGTTTCTTCCTCTTTTGGCATATGCCCCCTTACATATGACCAAACCATGACGACAAGGCCATATTGGCGTGCTTGACTTGCTAGATCCTTTAATTCTTCTAATTGATGTAAAAACATATCAGAACCTGGATATATGGTAAAACCAATTGCTGAACATCCAAGATTAAGTGCATCTTGAATCGTGGCTGTTAGAGCTTGATCAGGGGCTGAAGCGTCTTTTTTCATTAATAAATTATTGCTGTTCATTTTTAAAATGAGTGGCACCTGTGCAAGATAGGTATCTGCGCCCGCTTGGAGCAGGCCAAGGGGTGCTGCTAAACCACTAAGGTTATATTTTGTTGCTAAATCGTAAATATAATGAGGGTCATATGCCTTTGGATTAATGGCAAAAACACGATCAGGACCATGCTCAAAACCTTGGTCAACAGCAAGTACAGCTATTTTTCCAGATCCCCCAAGTGCACCGTGAGATAGAAGACGTGCTAAATTTGTTTTTAAAGCAATCGTTTCACTTTCATAGTATTTTAAAATATCTTTAACAGTCTTTGTAATTTTCATAAAATTCGATAAAATGACGTTTATGCTCTGATTTTAACTGCTAAAATATTAAAAAACAATGAATGTGACGAAAAAAAATAAAGATAAATAAGAAAGTCTGTTTAAAGAAAAACTTTATAAATCAGGTAAGTCATGTGTTCCCTTGGCATTGGCAAATTTTGTTTAGAATATTTAGAATTTAATGTCATTAAAAATATAAAGTGTTGCACTTTTTTGATATTTTTTGTAATCTCTTGTCATTAGATGGTCACATAGCTCAGCGGTAGAGCACTACCTTGACATGGTAGGGGTCACAGGTTCAATCCCTGTTGTGACCACCATTTCTCACAGTATAATTCGTTCAATATCAGATACGGACTTTTTAAGAATTGTTGATATCATCTTTTCGTCGTCAATTTTTGAAAAATCAACACATGAACGAAAACTATAATATCTCCATAAAAATGGTTCAATAGATAGAATGTTTTTAAGAAATAAAATTCTATTGTCATGGCTTTTGATACTTTTAAAAACTTTTTCGCAGTGGGTTTGGAGTGTTTTTTTATCCTTATTTGTTAAATTTAATATATGCTCTACTAAATAAGAGATACCCCCTTTTTGATCATTTAGTTCAAAGCTTAGCATCATCTCTACTAATTTTTCCCTTTCTGGAATGTTAAGTTTTGAAAATATTGCGTACAAATAATTTTCATCAAAACAACTTGTTGAATGGCTTAAAAATGGATCGATAAATCTTTTAATGTTTCTTTTATTTTTTGAATTAATACAATTTTTTATATTTAAAATGCTAAGAATTTTGCTTAACTGATTGTTTCTTTTATCTTTGGGTAGGTTTAAAATGCTTAAAACAACATCGACATCATTCCCATTCATTGTTTTTATAAGTGGTGATAGCAATATCTTAATTTGTTTTCTCTCATACCAATCCAAAGGAACAAGTTTATCATGTATGGCGATTTTTTGAAGGATTGTTGCATTTGGTAAATCAAATACATGGGAAAATTTTAAAAAACTTAATCTTTTTTTGCGTGTTTTTTTCTTTAAGCTTGCCGCGTAGTGTTTTAATAATGCTGATTCTTGTTTTAACTCTGCCCATTCCAATGGATTTGGCTTTAAAGATTCGTTAATATCCGCGTAAGATTTTTCCAAGCTAAAATCAAAAAGATTGTTTTGCAACGGTGATTTTACAATTAAGCTGCAGTAACTAACGTTTATAAGGGTGAAAAGGAATAGGCATATTTTGACCATGTGAACTTTTATAATAAATGTATCTTTAATGATTGTATTAAGTTTCTTTTTTTTAACACAATGATTCATTGTATTGTTGGGGGCTAAAAAAGATGCATTTCTTAAAAATAAGGTATTTTATATTTAGTAAAATGTGCGTAGAATCCCTTTCTTTTTTATATGTTCTTAACCGCGATTTAGAACGTTAATTTAATTTGTTGCTGTCGTTTTTTGTTGAATTAGCTTTTAAAAATTGTTAATCTTTTGATTGTGCGGTTGTGGTGAAATGGTAGACACGCAGCCTTGAGGTGGCTGTGGGGCAACCCGTGGAAGTTCGACTCTTCTCAACCGCACCAAAAATGGTTAATATATTTTCCAAGCTTTTACTGATTTAAACTTTATGGATTTCTACTTTCCTATTGCTGATATTGTGTTTAATCCATGGATGATTCTTGGATTAGGTATTGGTATTGGTTTCCTTTCTGGCCTTTTTGGTGTTGGTACAGGGATTTTAATTACACCTGTTCTTTTGCTTTTAGGTTTTCCTGGACGTATTGCTGTTGCGTCCCAATTAAGCGCTTCAATCGGTGCAAACTTTTCTGGTTTTTTAAGCTATGGCAACAGAAAAGATGTTGATTATGCTTTGGGTTTCTATTTGATTTTTGGTGGGCTCCTTGGTGCATTTACAGAGTTTTACATATTAAAAGCACTTCAAAATGTTTCGCCCTATAGCGTTATACGTATTGTTTGTAGTTTTGTTCTTATTTTTCTAAGTTTGATTATGTTTTATCAAACAATTAAAAGTCTTCTTTCTGATCCGCAAAAAGAAAGAAGCGTTACAATGAAAAAATGGATGATTTACATTCCTTTTCATAGGGTTTTTTTAAGAAGCAGAACGGAAATCAGCATTCTTGTTCCTATTGTTGTTGGTTTTATAACGGGTATATTAACAATGTCGCTAGGGGGGGGGGTTAATATTATGATGATGCCAATATTAACGTACCTTATTGGGCGTATATCCCCTTGTGTGACGGGAACAAGTTTTTTTGTTGCTTTTGTTATTTGCTTTTCTATTACTCTGCTGCATGGTGTTGGAACGGCACCTGTTGACTTTTATTTGGTTGTATTTTTAAGTCTTTCAACCTCAATCGGGTCAAAGCTTGGTATTTTAGCAAGCAAACATTGTGCGAAATCTTTTATTGGGCTTTTAGGGGCTGTTATTGTTTTATTTTTAGGCATTCGAACGCTTTTAGATGTTTTAAAACAACAAACCAGGCGCCCAAAAATTGTTTTAAACAATGGTGTTACCCACTATATTAAAGAACTTGTTGAAACAATGCCTGAAGATATAAGCTGGCTTGCTAAAAAAACTCTTCTGTTCGCGCATCAAGACATTGCATCGTATTGTGCTGTCTGCATAATCGCAAGTATTTTAATTGCTTTTATTGTTGAAAAGATTTTAAATTTTCTTTTGTTTAAAAAAGAGATATAATTCCCTTATCTATTCTTTAAAAGTTCAATGATGTTTAAATTTCAAGAAAAAACAGCACTTGTTACAGGTGCATCAGGTGGTATTGGTCGTGCAATTGCAAGTATGCTGATTCAGCAAAAATGTGGGGTTGTTCTATCTGGCACAAAGGAAGATGTGTTAGAGTCTTTAAAAAAAGAGTTTTTAGAATTAGACCCCTTAGCACGTGTATTTGTATTGCCAACAAACTTAAAGAATGCAGAAAGTGTTGATAAGCTTTTTGAAGAAGCTGAAAAATTAGCAGGCCCCATTGATATACTTGTTAACAATGCAGGCATTACAAAAGACAATCTTTTAATGCGGATGAAAGATGAAGAATGGCATGATGTGATTGACATTAATTTAACGTCTTGCTTTAGACTTTGTCGTGCGGCTGTTAAGTCAATGATGAAGCGTAAAAAGGGGCGTATTATTAATATATCGTCTGTTGTTGCAACAATGGGTAATGCTGGCCAAACCAATTATTGTGCTTCAAAAGCTGGAATGATTGGTTTTTCAAAAGCCCTTGCAAAAGAGGTGGCATCCCGTAATATTACAGTTAACTGTATTGCCCCTGGATTTATTGCAACCAATATGACAGAAGTATTAAATGATACCATTAAAACACAAATAGCAGCCCAAATTCCTATGAATAAGATGGGACAAGGTGAGGACATTGCAGCAGCTGTCGTCTTTTTAGCAAGCGATGAAGCGTCTTACATTACAGGGCAAACGCTTCATGTTAATGGTGGCATGGATATGATTTAAAGGCTGACTATTTAAGTGCTTAAGTTATGATAAAAAAATTCCATCTTGTTGCCAGTGAATCAGTAAAGGCAAGATCTGTTTTTTCAAAGTTCCAAGAAAAATATAATATTATTAATATGCCCCCTGAAGAAGCAGATATTATGATTGTGTTTGGTGGTGATGGTTTTATGCTTAAATCAATGCGTGAATTAAAAGCCTTTAAAAAACCATTTTACGGTATTAATTGCGGGCACGTAGGGTTTTTATTGAATAACTTTGATTTTGATACTGAATGCTTTAAAACGTACATCAATGAATGTGTTATTAATGTTTTAAATCCTTTATCTTTTATAGCTATTACACATGATGAAAAAGTTATTAATGATTTTGCAATTAATGAAGTTGCCCTTTCAAGGGGGGGGGCCCTTGCTTCAAATTATAGAGTTTATATTAATGATAAAGAACGTATCAGTTGTAGTGGGGATGGAATTTTGCTTTCAACACCCGCTGGAAGTACGGCCTACAATGCATCTGCAGGTGGTGTTATTTTGCCCTTAACAGCAAATCTTTTAGCGCTAACACCCCTTTGTGTTTATAAGCCAAAAAACTGGAAAGGTGCAATCTTAAACGATAATGTGTGTGTTGAATTTAAAGTAGATCAGACTGATACGAGACCTATGAATTTAACATATGACCATATGATGATTCAAAATATCAAATCCTTAAAAGTGGGCCTTAATAAAGAAAATCCTTTTCATCTTCTTTTTGCAAGAGATAC
>JAGOTX010000097.1 GCA_018061565.1 Pseudomonadota bacterium | reverse complement strand
CAATTGCTCAAAGATAAAGGACATATTCTTCTCTACTTGCCTCCATATTCTCCTGATCTTAATCCAATTGAACACAAATGGGCACAGGCCAAAGCTCATCGAAGAAAAAAACAATGTGCACTTGAGGACCTTTTTAAAGATCAAAACTTATAATCATTTTATCATGAGCAAGCTATATTTTTGAGTGATCCTTACGAATTTTTAATACAGCTAACGCAAAATAAAATGATTAAAATCGATTTTATTGAAAAAAAATGTTTTTCTTAATCTTCTGTTAAGAAATGGTATGATACTCTAACAATAGAACGATGAGATTTTAAGTGAAACTTAAGATCGCCAAAAATTCCGTTTTAGGGGGCCGCAATAGGCGGGGAGGAATTAATCGCGATTCCTTGGCCATAGTCATACCTTAAGAAAAAGCTTAAGGAACAATGCCCCTCGAACCTACTTTGGGTAGAAACAAACCTTGTATACAGGTGAGATTCTACTTGATTTGCCAAATGGCTTCAACCCATTTGGTTGGCACCGCTGTCTCTTTTTTAAAAAAAGATGAACACGTGTCCGGGTGACTATTGCTTCGTGTGAGGCGGAGGGGCGGACAATGGCGATTTGGGAAGCTCAGGCGGACCCCATCAGACGAAAATTATGTTTAAAAATCTTAAATTAATCTTTCATACCATCATTTCAGACTATCTAATATTTCATATCATCCATTTAAAATCTTACATGCATATTATACGATTTGAAGTTTAGTGTAGATCATTTTATTTTGATGATACTACAAGTGAAATTTTTAAAAAGTCAAAAAGGAAACATTACATGTTTGTCAATATATTTTTTTTAAAAGAGTATTTTTAAAAATTGCTTGTGAGCCTTATTTTCAAATGTTATCTGTTTTAAAAAAATGTTTAACATTCTTTATTGTATGGCATAGAATAAAAATATGTTAACGGTAATGATTTTTCATTTAATTTAGGAACTTAGTCAAAATCTAAGGCTGCCCCCGCAACTGTGATCGATAAGTATCATAAAAAAGACACCACTGGGAAACTGGGAAGGTATTTATGGTGCGTTTGAGTCGTAAGCCAGAAGACTAGCCATTAACATAAAACAAAAACGATTATCGGGCGGGGTGCACCGGTTTGAGGTGATGATTTTTTTTCACTTTCAATACCTTTGCATTGAGTCATTTTTTAAAGGATTAAATAAAACACATGCAAAGCGCACACCAAAAAACAGCCCCTTTTTCTTTTAATGCCTATGATTTTGATCAAAATGGTTACCTTGTTCCTTTTGATGTGGGACAAAAAATCGTTGATTTTCCTTTAACACAAGAACAAAAAGAACGTTACCAAAAATCGGGATTAAAGGAAGGTCTTACAAAGATTAACCCTAAAGACATTGAAACGGATGCATCGCGTGATTGCTTATTAACAGATTTTGGCAAAGCTGTGTTAGAAGATCGCTATCTTTTAAAAGGTGAAACCTATCAAGATATGTTTGCCCGCGTTTCTGCTGCTTTTGCAGATAATTTAGACCATGCAAAGCGCCTTTATGATTATATGTCAAAGCTTTGGTTTATGCCATCAACCCCCATTCTTTCTAATGGTGGTGCTAAAAGAGGGCTTCCCATTTCTTGTTTTTTAAATACAGTTGAAGATAACCTGGATGGCATTGTGACAACTTGGAATGAAAATGTGTGGCTTGCTTCAAATGGTGGGGGCATTGGAACATATTGGGGCGATGTTAGAAGCCTTGGAGAGCCGGTCGGAAGAGCAGGGGATAGTTCTGGTATTATTCCCTTTATTCGTGTTATGGATTCACAAACATTAGCAATTAGCCAAGGGTCTTTAAGGCGGGGAAGTGCTGCCGTTTATTTGGATGTTCATCACCCTGAAATTGAAGAGTTTATTGATATCAGAAAACCATCAGGGGATTTTAACAGAAAAAGTCTTAACCTTCACCATGGCGTTAATATAACAGATGACTTTATGGAAGCTGTGAAAGATGGCAAAAAATTTGACCTTAAAAGCCCTAAAACAAAAAAAGGTGTAAAAACTGTTGATGCAAGACAACTCTTTCAAAAAATACTTGAAACACGTATTCAAACAGGGGAACCGTATCTTGTTTTTGTAGATACTGCTAATAAACATCTTCCAAAGCATCAAAGGGATTTAGGCCTTAAGGTTAAAATGTCTAACTTGTGTAGTGAAATTCTTTTACCAACCGGAAAAGATCATTTAGGAAATGATCGAACAGCTGTTTGCTGCCTTTCTTCCCTTAATGTTGAAAAATGGGATGAATGGCAAGATCACCCAAAAATCATTGAGGATATTTTAAGATTTTTAGATAATGTTTTAGAAACATATATTCAAGATGCACCAGAAAGCATGAATCGTGCAAAATATTCAGCTCAAAGAGAACGCTCTGTTGGCCTTGGTATTATGGGCTTTCATTCATTTTTACAGTCTAAACAAATTCCTTTTGAAAGTGCCCTTGCAAAGTCTTGGAATAAAAAAGTCTTTAAGCATATTAGGCAATTTGCAGATAGAGCCTCTGTTTTGTTAGCAGAAGAAAAAGGTGCTTGCTTAGATGCAAAAGAAAAAAATATTAAGGCGCGCTTTAGTAATAAAATAGCGATTGCTCCCACAGCTTCTATTAGTATTATATGTGGGGGAACAAGCGCTGGTATTGAGCCAATTCCAGCCAATATTTATAATCATAAAACCCTATCCGGTAATTTTGTTGTTAAAAATCCGCATCTTGAAACCCTTTTAAAAGATAAAGAAAAAAACACCGATGATGTTTGGCAATCCATTGTCGAACATGAAGGTTCCGTTGCTCATCTTGATTTTTTAAATGATTATGAAAAGGCAACGTTTAAAACAGCTTTTGAATTGGATCAACGATGGCTTATTGAACTTGCAGCAAATCGAACCCCTTTTATTTGCCAAGGCCAGTCACTAAACTTGTTTTTAAATTCAGATATTCATAAGTGGGATCTTTTAATGCTGCATTGGAAAGCTTGGCAACTGGGTGTTAAAAGTCTTTATTACTGCCGTTCAAAATCAATTCAACGGGCAGAAAAAGCAGGAAAAAATGAATCTGCTTCTAAAAAAGAACTAACAGCACAAACAACAAATTATGAAGAGTGTTTGGCGTGTCAGTAAATGTCTTTAATTTTGGGTTTTTAATAGGTACAATAAAGGTGTCAATCAATTTAATATAAGGTTTTTTTATGGGTTTTTTAGAACGTTTTTCATATTCACTGAACATAGGTGTAGGGTTAGCTCTCCTTGGGTTCTTTTTAGGCAAGGGGATTATTAATTTTAAATCTGGTGGTAACGATCAGGTTAGTGTTAAAGGTATGGCGCAAAGAGTTGTTGATGCCGATATGCTAGCGATTAGTATTTCTTTTTGGGAAGAAGGTGAAGATCTTTTAGATATTAACAAAAAAATGAAAAGCAATTTTAAAGAAGTGAAAACTTTTTTAACAGGTTTAGGGTTTAAAGAAGAGGAAATTAAAGTTCAGCCTAATACAATTATTGAAAAAACAAAGAACCACTTTGATGAAGATGGAAAAACAAAAATTCAAAAAGACTATACAAGAGTCGAAAGTGTTTTAGAAGTGAATACCTCAAAATTAGGAATCGGAGATTCCGTTAGTGAAAAAGCGATGAGTCTTGGTGATTGTGGAATAAAGTATCGCCTTAATATGAGTTATATTTTATCTGATTTAGATGCGCTTCGCCCTCAAATGCTTTCAGAAGCGCTTGTAAGTGCCAAAAATGCAGCAAATGAATTTGCAAAAACATCTGGTGCGACACTTGGCAAAATTAAAAATGCCGATCAAGGAAGATTTACAATAACATCTCCAACAGCATCCAATGAATATGATAGCGCTGAACCTTTTTCTAAACAAAAAAAGGTTCGTGTTATTTCACGCGTAACTTTCTCATTGGATGGTTAATTTTTTATTAATCTTAAAAGGCGTTTTAGCCCAAAAAAAGGCGTTTTAGCCCAAAAATAAGGTTGTTTTTATAAAGGTTTTAAAGAGTGTATAGTTTTTTTTGGGAAAATAGAAACAATATTTTGAGTCAAAAACCCAATCCCAGATATGGTTTTGGTCTGATGGGGTCCCCCTAAAGGCCCCGTCCGCAGTGTCCCCCCCTCCACCTCTCACGAGACAGACAGCCCCCCTGTCCACGCTTAAATTCAAAATTTTGAACAAGTCTGTGGCAACCTAAAGTTGATATCTTTAGGCAAAACAGATACACTCAACTTGAATTCTAAGTCTAGTGTACCCGTAGTGGGTGGGAGGACCATTCTTCCGGTAGCTTTCTAGCGGTATGGCTGCGGTCAAGGCATCGCGACTAATGCCTTCCCTCCTATTGAGGGACCTCCATTGTTTTTAGAGTAACACTTATTTCTTAAAACTTTCTTAATATCAACATTTTTTTTGAGGCCTTCTTTTATGCACTTTTATGAAAATAAAACAATAGACAATCTAATCAACAAGGGTAAGATTCCCCTTCTTGAAAAAACGGGATATTTTAATGTGGATGGGTATCCTTGGGCTTTTCAAGCATGGAAAAGGCAGCAACAAATTCATTGGATG
>JAGOTX010000096.1 GCA_018061565.1 Pseudomonadota bacterium | reverse complement strand
CCAAAATACAAAGACAATATAACCAATATTAATAACGGCCCTTTTTCAAACCATGAAATATCAAGAAAAGACTGATTATTGGTAATCAAGGTCGTATTAAGGGGGCCTAAAAAAAGCCTTCGGTAAAGGGATAGTCCATATGCTGCACTTAAAACAACCCCAAAGGATGCAATCAATGCAAAGATGGGAACAATTTTATACGTTCCAATTAAAATACACATTTCACCAATAAAACCACTTGTCCCTGGTAAACCAGCTGACGCAAAAATAAAAATTAAAAAGATAACACCAAAATTGGGCATAACTTTATAAAAACCGCCGTACTGACTAATTTCACGGGAATGAAAGCGATTATAAAAAATCCCGACACACATAAATAAGGCAGCAGAAACAATGCCATGGCTAATCATTTGTACAACGGCTCCTGAAATGCCTTGTGGTTTAAGTGAAAAAATACCAAGCGTTACAAACCCCATATGCGCAATTGACGAATAGGCAATTAATTTTTTCATATCTTTTTGAACAAGGGCGACCAATGACGTATAAAGAATAGCCACAAGACTTAACGCCAAAACATAAGGACTAAAATATAGGGATGCATTGGGAAAAACAGGAAGACAAAGTCTAATCATGCCATAGCCCCCCATTTTAAGTAAGATACCTGCTAAGATCATAGATCCTGCTGTCGGGGCTTGAGTATGGGCTAAGGGTAACCATGTATGAAAAGGGACCATTGGTGTTTTAATCGCAAAAGCAATAAAGCAAGCACCCCATAAAATATATTCCAAATTGCTTGGCCAATCATAATTTTGCAAATATAAAAGGTCGGTTTCACCTGTATCAATATATATTTTAATAATGGCAATTAAAAAAAAGAGCGACCCAAAAAGCGTGTAAAGAAACATTTTAAAACTTGCATAAATTCTTTTGTCCCCACCCCATATGCCAATAATAAAAAAAAGGGGAATAAGGCCTGCTTCAAAAAATATATAAAAAACAAACAAATTAAGAGATACAAAAAAGCCTAAAATCATAGACTGCAAAAATAAAAAACACATTAAATAACTTTTAACGCGCACTTTTATGGAATCATAAGACGCAAGAATACAAATAGGGATCAATAAGTTAGTTAAGAACACAAAGTAAACAGAAAGACCATCCACACCAAAATGTAAACTTGTTTCAACACTTGGAATCCAACTATAAATTTCTTCAAATTGAAGACCAACATAACGGTATTCAAACCTTTTTAAAATAAAACAGCTAAGCATAAAGTTAACAATTGTAATAAGCAAAGCAACTTGTTTTGCATTTTTGTTTGAGACACCTTCATCACCTTTTATAAGGCTAATAACCAATATCCCAAAAAGGGGAAGAATCATCAAAGTTGAAAGAATCGGAAAAGTCATCGTTTAAAAATACCTCTTTATTTTAATAGGAACATAACGATATAGGGTGACAATAAATACCCCCCTAAAATAAGGCACAAAAACAAACAGACAATAAATAACATGTTATACATTTTAGATGTTTTCCATTTATTAATACTGTAAGACATTTCATAAACACCAATAGAGAAACCGTCCGTCCCTAAAGCATCAATATAACTTTCACCGGTTTTATAAAAAAAAGAGCCCATCTTTAATAAGGGTTTAACAAGTACTTTTTGATAAAATTCATCCACATACCATTTATGATAGAGAATTTTATAGATCGGTTTCGTGTGCATCTTAATTTTTGTAAGAATATTTTTCTTTTTAAGATATAAAACATAAGCAAGCACAATGGCTAATAAGGCAACAAGTACCGGCACTATTAATAAAGATAAAGAATGAACTGCATCTTCTTTGGGTTTTAAAAAGATTGATTGCCCCCAACTAAAACCATAAATTTGGTCAATATACCACCACTTACCGATAATGCCTGAAAAGATTGCCCCTAACGATAAAATGATTAAAGGAATTATCATTGTTTTTGGGGATTCATGAACATGTGCTAAAACATGATCGTCATTACGCATTTTACCGTGGAATGTTAAAATCAGTAACCGCCAAGAATAATAGGCCGTTAAAAACACAACAACCAAGCCAATTGCAAAAGAATAAAAAGCGCCAACATTATAAACACTTTCTAAAATCGCATCCTTTGAATAAAAGCCCGCAAAAAAGGGAATACCAGAAATCGCAAGGCTCCCTATCATCATAAAACTAAATGTAAAAGGAATAAGGCGTCTTAGTCCCCCCATTTTTAAAATATTTTGTTCTGATGACATGGCATGAATAACGGACCCTGCGCTTAAAAAAAGCAAGGCCTTAAAAAAGGCATGTGTAACAAGATGAAAGATTGCAACTGAATAAGCAGAAACCCCAAGCGCCATCATCATGTACCCTAATTGACTACACGTTGAATAGGCAATAATACGCTTAATATCTGTTTGAACCATGGCAACTGTTGCTCCAAAAAATGCTGTCATAGTTCCAATAATTAAAAGAGAAGACTTTGCATAAAACGTCATTTCAAACAAGTTAGAAAAACGACAAATTAAAAAAACACCCGCTGTTACCATTGTAGCCGCATGAATTAAAGCTGAAACAGGTGTCGGCCCTTCCATGGCATCTGGCAACCAAGTATGCAGTCCAAATTGTGCAGATTTTCCCATAGCCCCAAGCAATAAACAAAAACCAATCACTTCATAAACCGGAAAGTTATGAAAAAAAGGGACCGTTTTGATCATCATTGAAGGCTTACAAAGTTGCGATAAAATATCAACAATTTCAAGTGTTTCAAAGGTATAAAAAATTAAACCAATCGCTGCAATAAGGCCAACATCAGCAACGCGATTAACAATAAATGCCTTTTGGGACGCTAAAGGTGGTGCTTCTTTTTGATACCAAAATCCAATTAAAAGGTAGGACGCAAGCCCTACCCCTTCCCACCCAAAAAAGAGCTGAACTAAATTTTGCCCTGTGACTAAAATATTCATAAAAAACGTAAAAAAGCTTAATAACCCAAAAAACTTTCCCTTATCCTTATCGTATTCCATGTATCCAAAAGAATAAATATGCACAAGAAACGATATGATCGACACAATTAAAAGCATTGTTAAACTTAAGGAGTCAACAAAAAGCCCCCAATTAACTTTTAAGTGTTCAATTTTAAACCACGTAAACAATTTCACTTCATGAACGTTGCCAAATTTTAAAGAAAAAATAATCCCCAAAACAGACAAAAAACTCATTCCCATCAAAAAAGTACAAAGCAATGGAGCTATTTTATTTTTTTGATAGGTTCTTAAAAATGCTGTTGATAAAAATCCTAAAAGGGGTAAAAACACAGCCGATGTAACAAGCATATCCAACATAATATTTACGATTTTTCCTCTTCAAGCTCAACGGAGATGTTTTTAAAATGCCGATAATATAAAACAAGAATCGCAAGACCAATAGCAGCCTCTGCTGCTGCAAGCGTTAAAATAAAAAGCGTAAACACTTGCCCTTGTAAGTCTTTTAAAAAGTAAGAAAAAGCAACCATATTGATATTAACGCCCAAAAGCATCAATTCAATACAGAGCAACATAACAATAAGATGACGCCTGTTAATAAACGTCCCACAAAGTCCAATCATAAAAATAATGGTTGAAAGCGTTACAAAATGGGAAATTGTAATAGATCTCATAAAAGTTATACATCCCCTTCTAAGACAACAGGTTTAACTTTAACAATTTCAAGTGAATTGTGTTTGGATCTTAAAAGCTGGGATCGAATATCTTGACGCTTTAGTCGATTGTTTTTCTCATGAACCAAAACAATTGCACCAATCATCGCAATAAGCAACGCAATACCAGAAAGTTCAAAAGCTAAAAAATGATAACTATAAAGCAATTCCCCTAAAGCATGGGTGTTTGTTGTTGCTTTTATTGTTGATGTCGAAAAAATAGAGAGGTCATCCTGCTGTAGAGATATTTTATGGATCAACAAAATAGAGAGCATTTCGCTCAGTAAAAGTGCAAAAAGTAAAAAAAACGATTTTTTACACCCCTTAAAACTTTCTTTAAACGACATATTTTTAATGTCAATCAACATCACAACAAAAAGGAATAAAACAGCAACAGCACCTATATAAACAATCATTAAGGAAAACGCTATGTATTCAGCATTGAGCAGTAAAAAAATCCCTGCTGCATTAAAGAAACAAAAAATCAATGCAAGAACTGAAAAAACAGGATGCGTTGCAAAGACCACAACAATGGATGCAACAATAAGCCAAAAAGCAAAGCAATAAAAGATAAAATCTAACAAAATATATGTGATAATTCATAATATCTTCTTCCAGGATACTAAAATTTTAATAAAATTACAAAGACCGAATTATCGTATTTTTCCCAATGTAATATCTATCCGTTTATTTATTTTTCAAATATTCTTATAACTCTAAAAAATATTTTTTTGATCTTTCAACAATCAAAATTTTAGAGATAGATTGGAACTTTCTTAAGAGAATCTTAACGAAAAAACTCATTTTGGGCATTCTTCGTGTTCTGAGGGGCCCCCACAGAAACCCAAATCGATCACGGCCCCCACCTCCTCCACCACGAAACAATAGCAACCCAACCGGTGATTCGG
>JAGOTX010000012.1 GCA_018061565.1 Pseudomonadota bacterium | reverse complement strand
GAAAATGGGCGTTAAAATTCTAAATAAAATGAATACGCTTGGTGCATCAAAAGCTAAAAAAGCTGCTTAATATTTTAGAAAAAGTAGGATAAAGACAATCTAAATTTTATTTATGCACCACAGTCATTTTCCGGGGGCAATCCACTGATAGATGATTTAAAAAAAGAAGCCTTACCACAAATGATCGAAGAATACGCAAAACCGCTTTATGAAATTTATAAAAAATAATATCATGCTTTTAAAGGCATGATATTATTTTTTAGATAGTATTGTTTTGTAAAAACTATTGTTCTTTTATCAAACCTTCTTGGCACTTTTTATGAAAAAATCTCCTAAAACAACATCAATCTTTTTTGCAAATTCTTCGTTTAAAAAAAGTTCAACAGTATCTGGAAATTGAACGCCTAAATCCTTAATAACAGCTTCTTTTTTAAGAAGAAGTGCCACAAATTCTGCACCTTGCTCGCCGATTCTTTTTTGGCTTGGGCCAAGGCTTGCAAGAGCCAAGTGTGCAAGATCTGTATCGCTTACAAAAAGAGGAATTTTATTGGTAACACAAAAATTAGACAGTGTGGAAAATGCAGCTAAGGCTGTATTGTCGTTATCGACAAAAATAGCGTCGACTTTTCCTTTTAAAGATTGTGCAGCCATAATAACATCTGAGGTTTTTGTGGCAGGGGCTTCAACAATATTTATATGGAAGCTTTCCCCCCATTTTTTAAAACGTTCAATACTTGTGACAGAATTTGCCTCCCCTGGATTATATATAATCCCAAGATTTAACATGTTTGGTAAGGCATTCTTAAACATTTCAAGTTGTTTTTTGACGTCCACATAATTTGAAATACCACACGCATAAGATGAAGATAATGTGCCATTACTTGCTTCTTCAACAAGTTTTGCACTTAAAGGATCAGACACAGATAAAAACACCAATTGTATTTTTTGATAATCTTTAACCTGAATAATATTTTGTAATGCCGCTTGAGATGGCGTTGTTCCAAGGGAAACAATCATATCCACTTTTTGGCCAATAAATTTTTGTATAATTTGGGACGCTAATGCAGGGTTTCCTTGTGCCGATTCAAAAATAAATTGAATGTTTTCTCCCTCTTTAAATCCAAGGGTTTTTAAACGTTCAATCATGCCTTTTCTGGATATATCAAGCGCTGGGTGTTCAATAACTTGAACAATACCAACAAGATGAACATGATGATTTCTTTTGTCTGATTTTAAATATAAAACAAACGCTAGACTTGCAAAAATTATTGCAAGCACAAAAAACTTTTTCATGTTCTTTCTCCTTAAAAGTTAGGTTATTTGGTAATAATATTAATACCATTTTCGGTTTTGGGTTTTTGAATATTAAAAGCCTTAGCAACATTTTCGTTAAAGTAAATTGAAAGCACTTCTGCTATCTCAATGTTTAAAGTATCAACTTTTTTGCCATTAAGGACTTTTAAAACCATTTCCCCGGTTTGTCTTCCCATTTCATATTGATCATACGCTAGGGAAGCAAGGGCCCCGAGTTCAACAGATTCTGGATCTGTTGAAACAACAGGAATATTTTGATCTTTTGCAATTTTTAAAATTTGTGGCATGGATGATACCACTAAGTTATCGTTAAAAATCAAAATAAAGTCTACTAATTCTACAATTTTTAAAATCGCAGGGCCAATATCTTGTGTTTGGTGAACGCTTACTTTGGTTAATTTAAAATCTGTTTTGTTGAGTTCTTTTTCAAATTCTTCAATTTGGGCAACGGTATTTTGTTCACCAATATTATAAACAGTGCCGATTCTTTTAAAATTTTTACCCTCAAACAATTGTTTTAAAAAATTAATCTGTTTTTGAGGCGGCATAAAATCAGAAACACCAGAGATGCCAGGGTTTGGTTTGACGCCATCCTCTGTTAATTTTGCAGATTTTGGGTCTGTCACACCTGAAAACACAACAGGTATCTTGTGTTCTTTTGCAGCTTGATAAGCATTTAAGGCACAAAGTGTTGTAATGGGAATAATAACTTTAGCTTTGTTATTGACAGCTTGCTGAGCAATTTGTTGACTTAAAACCGGATTCCCTTGCGCATTTTGAAAAACAATTTGATAGCGCATATCGTTATCTGCCAAAAAATCTTCAATACCTTTTTCAATTTTATCTAAAGAAGGATGGGGAGCTATTTTCATAATATATATGCGCCCTGTTGTATCGATTGGTTTTGCAAAATATTTGCTGTGAACAACAATAGCGATATAAAACAGTATAAAACAAGCAATGATTATCTTAAAAAAATTCTTTATAAAAATCTTAAATGTCATGATGACGTTCTCCTTATAATAAATGTGACATTGAAATATTGATTAAGTGTTAAAAAACACCATCGCCATAGATCATAAAGAAAATAAATTTTTTGATTTTTTTGAAAGGAGAGCATTTAAAAGGGAGTCCATAACGTAGGGAATAACAAAACAAAAGCGAAATTAACGCGCAAGTTGCCAATGCCAACGATGATGAACTGTAAATACCACTTTAAAATCTCTTATTAAGTAAAGCTTAAAAAATTGGTATCCCCAACGGGATTCGAACCCGTGTCTCCACCTTGAAAGGGTAGTGTCCTAGGCCTCTAGACGATGGGGACCTAATGAGATGATTATCGTTATTTTATTTCTCATTGTCAAGGATTATTTTATGTTTGTATGAGATCAATCTAAAAAACAATCAAAATCATGCCTTTTAGGGATCTTGATTCTTCTGTTTAGATTTTAATATGTGTTAGGGGAAAGCAATATTAAGAAATGACCCAAACGGTTTTTATGCCTAAACATATGTGATGAAAATCAGTTGAAATATACAAAAAACGTGAATAAAGTTTGCCTGCCTTGTGAAAAAGTGAATGCTTATTAAAAATATACAAAATTTTATGTTCTTTTTAGCCAAATTTTAGGCTGGATATAGACTTGATGGCTTGTGCTTATTTTTTAAGCAGGGTAGGTCTTGCCCCTATAGGGAAGGATATTCACAGCGTTTTTCACAGAGTTTTCCACAGATTCTGTGGAAAAATTTACTCTTTGTTAACCTCTTGTGAATCATCAACATTTTTTACAGAATCTAAAGGTTTTGAATCCTTTATTTCTTTTTCATAAGACGTTTCTTTTGTTTCTTGCTTGTGAACTTCATAGTCTATAGCCATTTTTAGATTTTGAAACATTGCTTGTGCTTTTGCCATAAGGCGACCCAGCGTTTTAATGAGTACGAGCATTTCACTTGGGCCTAAAAATATAAGCGCAACAACAAGAATAATTAATATTTCAGACCATAAAATATCTATCATGCATCAATTCCAACATAATCTTTAAATTTTAAACAATTTAAAATGCGCATACACCCTAAATAACAAATAGCAAACAAGCTAAAGGATGTTACCATGAAAAGAAGCTCCGATGCAAAGAAGCCTTTAAGCAAGGGCATAATAAAGAAAAAAGCAAAAAACAAAGTAAGGGAAAGGGTGGATGTTTTTAAAACATACATTAAAAGCCTTTTATCAATAGAAAACTCTCCTCTCTTTTTCAGTAAATAGGCGAGAACAAAAACATTAAACCATGCCGCAAGAGATGTGGAGAGTGCAATTCCTAAATGTTTATACGTATTCATTAAGGCAAGATTTAAAAATAAATTGACAAACATTGACCCAACAGCAACGATTGTTGGAATCATTGTGTTTTGGCGGGCAAAAAAACTACTATTAAAAATTTTAGCTAAAATATAAGCTGGTAAACCGATTGTAAACCCTAAAACCGTTTGTGTAACAGCAAGCGTTGCTTCACTTTTAAAAGCACCGCGTTCAAAGCTTAAACGCACAAGCGGTTCACTAAAAAAGTATAGGCAAACCATGGCAGGCAATGTTAAAAGAAGCGTAAATTCAATAGACCTATTTTGGTAGTAAGACGCTTCTTTATGCTTATTTTCACGCCAGAGTTTTGTTAAAAGTGGCAGCAATACTGTACCCATTGCTGTTCCTGTTATGCTAATAGGGAACTGATAAAACCGATCTGCATAATAAAGGTAAGAATTTGTACCCCCAGGTAAAAGGGTTGCAATCCACATATCAACCAACAGATTGAGTTGAAGTACACCTGCACCAAAAGCTGCAGGCAGCATTCTCTTTGTAAATAATTTAACATCTTCCGTCATTTTGACGGACTTAATTTTGGGGCGAATACCATATATATAGCAGGGAATCGCAACCCAAAGCAGTTGAACAAGGCCTGATCCCATAATGGCAAAGGCAACATCCGTTCCTTTTGCAATATCTTGGGGATTTATCAAAAGCATGACAAAAATAATAAAGCAATTACCACCAATTTGAGAGGAGGCAGCACTTGCAAACCTTTCAATAGAGTTTAAGGCACCACTAAAAAAAGCGGTTAGGGAAATCAGTAAAATAAAAGGAAACGTTATTCGTGAGAAAAAGATTGTTAAATCAATAAAATCTTTTGAACTGTTTGTTAAAATAAGAGATAAAATATTTGGCATAAAAATCTCAAAAACAAAAACAACACATAAAAGGATTGCAACCATAATGGATAAAACATCGTTTAAAAAAGACTGCGCTTTATCCTTATTATCAACCAAAAGGCTTGAATATATTGGAATGAAAGATGAATTAAGTGCGCCTTCTGCAAAGATACGCCGTAAAAAACTGGGGACTTTAATCGCTATAACAAGAGCGTCCATCACAATACTGGTGCCCATAAATTTGGCCATTAAAATATCGCGAAAGTATCCTGTTAAACGACTGAAAATAGTAAAGGATGCAACGGATAAGGCAGACTTAATCATGCGCATAAGGGGAAATCTCCTTTATTTTTGCATTGAGCAACACGATTTTTTTGCTTCTTTTTTGATAAAAACAACCTCTATTTTACCGGCATTTTCAAATTCTAAAACAAGAGATATTTTTTGCTTTTCATGCATTTTTGGATCAATATTGATCAGCATAATGTGGTCATGACCAGGTTCTAATTTTTTTTCACCTTGCCTGTTTTTATTGCCTTCTTCAAGGGGGAAACTTTCGACTTCTCGCATTTTGGCAACGCCGTTTTCATCTAAAATATGGGTGTGAAGTTCGATTGTTTTAATACCATCGCCAAAGTAGTGAACTTTAATAAGCTTATCTTTTTTGCTAAAGTTTCGAATTTTACAATAGGCAGCACCATTTGTTGCTCCTTTATAAAGTGCAAAATAAGGGTCTTCAATGGTTATATTTTTATCCCTAGAATGAATATGGCTTTCAGATTCATTGCAGCAGGAACAAGCCATCAAAAAGTTGTTGCACAACAAAGAAATCAATAAAAGAAAATAACAAAACACCTTATAATACCCATTCTAAAATAACTTAGTATAACTCTATACCATAAGTTTGTTGAAATTACAATTTTTAAAATTTAAGTATAATGTAGAATGCTTTTTATGCGTCGCTTTTAAATAAAGGCAGATTATCTACTGCAAAATCAAAAATTGTTTCCATGTCATAGCTTGTAACTGCGTCAAGTGACTCTGGTTTTTCTTTGCTAGGAAGGTGTGAAATAATTTCTATTAAGGGCCGAGAATTATTAATATCTGCGATATTTTCAGATAATGTAGCCCATGATCGTGCTAAAAGTAGATCTGGCAGACTAATATCAGATAATTTTTTGATTGAAAGGGCTCTATATACTTTCTTTAAAACATTCGCTAATAAGAAACCAAGACCATTTTTTTGTGGGATGATTTTCTCCCATGTCCTAATTGATGCGATCAAAGATTGAAAAAAAAATTCATGCGCATTTAAAGTCGTTTCTTTATATATTTTGTATTGTGTCATTTGAATAAGAAGCATTGTATATAAAACACATTCATGGATTGTTATCTCTGGTTGTCCCATGAAAAGTGATACATTTTGATTTTGTGGCAGAGTTTTATCCGGGCTTAATAACTCAGCGACATAACCATTCTGTTGCTTTTTTAGTGATCTTATTTTTGTTATAGTATGATGTGTATCTTGAAAAACGATTGGTGGTTCAAATTGAGCGACCGTATCACTTAATAATACATGTTCTTGTGACTCTGCAGAGTAACTAAAAGACAATATATAAAAAAATGCTAATTTTATTTTTAGGAATGATTTAAAATTGTAATCCATTTATTTTCCAGAATAAAAGTTTGTAATACTATATTTTAACTATTTTTTTTAAAAATATGCAATTGTATTTTTTATTCATATTTATCTGTGTTTAAAACTTTTAAAGATGTAATCATTTGAACAAAGTCATTAACGTCCTTAAAGTCTTGATAGACGCTTGCAAAACGAATATAAGAAACAGGATCAATTTCAAGAAGGGATTGCATAATAAGTTGACCAATATTTTGACTTTTAATTTCTGTATCTGAAAATTGTTCAATTTGCCTTGAAATGGCTGTTACCATTTTTTCGATCTGGTCGCTGGATACTTGACGTTTATGAACGGCTTTTTGTATGGATTGTCTAATTTTATGTCGATCATAAGGTTGAACTTGTCCGTCTTTTTTAATGACTTGAACATCCTTTAAATGCACGTGTTCAAATGTTGTAAAGCGGGATCCACATGTTTCACAAACACGCCTTCTTCTAATGGATGTTTGATCATCTGTTGTTCTTGAATCTTTAACAGCCGTATTTTCATGGGAACAAAATGGACAACGCATAAAAATTGATATCTTTTTAATTTATGTACGGTTCACTATACGCATTTTGCCCACATTTATGCAAGTTTTTTAACTTTGCAGTTTTGATATCCCTACTTCAATTCGATCCATCGCTTTTTGAAGGTCTTCATAAGACAGTGCAAATGATATTCTAAAATAAGGGGATAGTCCAAAAGCTGCACCTGGTACAACGGCAACCCCATAGTTTAAAAGATAATGACAAACATCTTGATCTGTTTTTAAAATTTGGGCGGATGGTGTTGTTTTGCCAATAAGGCCTTGGCAGTTAACAAAAATATAAAAAGCACCTTGGGGCGTGTTGCAGGTAAGACCATTGATTGCAGAGATTCTTTCAACACACAAATCACGACGTTTAATCAGCTCTTCCGTCCAGGGGGTTAAGAATGAAAGGGAACCTTGAAGGGCAATAATACCGGCACCTTGAGCAATGGAATTAGCATTTGTTGTACTTTGAGATTGCACCATTGTCATGGCTTTTATTAAATTCTTAGGGCCAAGACCATAACCCAAACGCCACCCCGTCATGGCGTAGGCTTTTGAAAAACCATTTAAAATAAGGGTTCTCTCTTTAAGATAAGGGCAAACTTCTAAAATAGAAACAAAGGGCTGATCATAAACAATGTATTCATAAATATCGTCACTTAAAATAAAGATGTTGGGGTGTTCTTTTAAAACTTCCCCAATATCTTGTAGTTCTTGTTTTGTGTAAATGGCCCCTGTTGGATTATTAGGACTATTTAATATAATCCATTTTGTTTTATTGGTTATAGCCTTTAATAATTCTGAAGCGGTCATTTTAAAATTGTTTGATTCTTCTGTTTTTACATAAATGGGTTTTCCCCCAAAAAGGGAAACCACATCTCCATATGAAACCCAATAAGGAACTGGAATAATGACTTCATCCTCGTTTTCAATGGTGCAAAGCATGGCATTAAAAAGAACTTGTTTCCCGCCTGATGAAACCATAATTTCATCTAAATCATAAGAAAGTTTGTTGATCCGATTGAATTTATCTTGAATGGCTCTTTTTAAAGACGGTAAGCCATCTACAGCTGTGTAGCGTGTTAGTCCTTGCTCCATGGCTTGAAGGGCCCCTTGTTGAATCCATTCAGGGGTAAGGAAGTCTAACTCGCCTGCTGCTAAAATAATCATATCTTTTCCATCTGCTTTCATTTTTTGAGCAATTGCCATTGTTTGTAATGTTGGCGATGGTTTAATGGAACTTAGTCTACTTGCTAGAATTGTCATGTTAAAATTTCATTTTTAGCGAATCTTATGGAATAATACCTTATAAAAAACCTAACGGGAACCCAAAAATATAGATACCTCTTTCTTCTCATCCTATTAATTGAGAACTTTGTAAACTATTTGCTATAAATTCTTCTTTTAATTTTAAAAGTTCGTCTGCAAATTTTTGTTTTTGGTAGTATGAAAGTATAGCTTGTTTTCGAAGATAAATATAATAACTAACAAAATCACTAACAGGATTAATGTTTGCTTTTTTTATTTCTTGAATAAATTTCTTAACAAGAATCCTTGTTGGAATGACCTTGAATATTCTTTTTTCATTTGTGTAGAAGCACGTATACCTAAAATAATATTCGTCATCATTCACTTTGTCCGTGGATTCTTGCGTTAAAATCTCTGCTTCAGGATAATGTTCTGCTAAAACGTCCCCATCTACAAGTTTAACGGCTAAATCAAGAATTTCATTTCCCGATAATCGACTGAACGGTTTAACGTGAATGGTAGGATCTTCAGGCACTGCATTTTCAAACGCTGAAGTACTTGAAAATAGACTGTATGTTGAAAACAATAAGAATATTATGATTATGGAGCGCATTTTTTTCCCCGCTTTGGATTTAAATGCTCGTAATGACGATTTAAAAACCGTCATTACGAAGAACATTTATTTGCTTTATGTAACGCAATGATTTTTATAAGTAATTCTTCTATTAATCATCCTTATAAGTGCGTTCGCGGCGCTCATGTTTTTCTTGTGCTTCTAAGCAAAGAGTTGCAATAGGTCTTGCTTCAAGGCGTTTAATCCCAATCGGATCGCCTGTTTCTTCACAATATCCATAAGAGCCTTCATCAATTCTTTTAATGGCTTGCTCAATTTTATTAATAAGTTTTCTGCCTCTATCGCGGGCTCTAAGTTCAATAGAATGATCAAGTTCATTGCTTGCAACATCCACAATATCTGGTTCTGGGACAGAAGAGTCTTGCAGGTGATGGATTGTGTGAGATGTTTCCTTTAGGAGTTCTTCACGCCAATTAATAAGCTTGTGTTTAAAGTATATTAATTGTTGATTATTCATAAATGTTTCTGATTCTGTTGGTTTATAACCGGGGGGGATGAGTGTTTCTTTCATAACTGCTAAGCTTTTATAAAATATGCCGATCTTTTAATTACACAAAATTTTATTAAAATTTTCAATATTATAAAACAAAAAAAATGATTTTATTTTTCAAGAAAGTGTTGAAATAAAATTATAAATAATGTCTTTTTTTAAAATGTTTTAACTTCAGTTTTTAAAATACGGGTAAAACTTTTGTTTTTGTAATATATTTGATCGTTTTCGTCTTCATAAGTCTCTGGCATTTTTTTTATAAAAGTTTGCTGCATGCCTAATTTTAAGAACGTTTTAATCAGATGATGACTTATTGTTAGGTCATAAAGTCTATCAATAATCGTTTCGACAGATTGTGTATGCAACGTGCTAAGGACAAGATGCCCTGTCATTGCTGCCCTAAAGGCCATTTGTGCTGTTTTTTCATCCCGTATTTCGCCGATAAGAATAACATCTGGATCTTGGCGCAAAATTGATTTGATACCGTTTTCATAACTAAAAGAATGGCTAATTTCTGTTTGGGTTACAAAATCCATTTGGCATTCGATCGGGTCTTCGAGCGTCATAATATTTAAATTTTGATCTTTTAAAAAATCAAGGCAAGCATAAAGGGTTGTTGTTTTTCCAGATCCTGTTGGCCCTGTTAAAAGGATAAGCCCTTCTTTTAACAAAAGTGTTTTTTTTAATGCGTCTAAATGACTTTCACAAATGCCAAGTTCATCTAAGTTCAAACGTTTTTTAAAAAGATCAAGAATACGAATGGCGATTGCTTCACCATTGCGCGTTGGATGCGTTGAAACACGATAATGAATATTTCTGTTGTCTATTTTTTGTACAAACATGCCACTTTGCGGCGTTCTTGTTTGGGCTATGTCTAGATTGCTTAAAATTTTTAACCGATTAATAAGGATTGTTTGTTCAGACTTGCCCCATGTTTTTTGAAGGATCAAATCACCATTGATGCGAAAATAACAACAAAAAGTTGCTTCTTTTGGTTTTAAATGGATATCTGTTGCTTTGAGATAAACAGATTTTTCAAAAAGTTCATTTAATTCACCAAGCAGAGTTTGATCTAAACTTGAAAAGGGTTTTTCTTTAACATCTAAATTCGTAAAATACCATTCAATGTGTTTTTTGTCGTATCCTTTTTTAAAAAGATCCTGCTTAATAGCATCTTTTAAAAGCAAATCTAAGGGGTCTTCTAACCCAATATGGATTGTTGTTTCATCTTCTTTAAAGATGCATGATTTAAGATCCTTTAAAGAATCATTCAAATCTTCAAAAGGTGTTAATGAATAATGGTTTAAATGAATATAGGGAATTTTAAAAAACAAAGCACTAAGGCGCAAAGATTCTTCTTTTTCGATAAATTCAAGATCAATAGCAATTTCGTGTAATGGTTTATTGTTTTCTTTTTTTGCGTTTTGCAGAATGGATAAATGGTCAGATGTTAACGCATTTTGTTCTATGAAGAAGTCAATGAGTTTATTTTCCATGAATTTAAAACCTTGTTTGGGTTTTTAGATCATAAGGAATTTCTGCATAGCCAAGTTCTTTTCTTATTTTATTGGCACTAATATGGCTAACGTCGTCTAGGGCCATTTTTTCCCACCATTGTTTTTCATAAATATCTTCCCCTTTGATATAAGCCCCTAAAAGAAGGTGATCTTTCCCTTCAATTGGTTCTTGAACGCATTTGTGTTCACCTAAAGTTGGGTAGCAGTAGAGCGCTATTTGTGGTTGTTTTCTTTCATTTCTTGCATAATTGCTCGCTAAGATCGATTCAGATGTTGGAGCAAACCCCATAAAGGGATTGCATGCACACAGCAATGCGGAAGAGAGAATGCTAAAAGATAAACTTTTCATCAAAGTTAAATAAAATTTTTACTATCTATAAGGGTAACGCATCATATCTTAAAAATACGTTAACATCTTTGTTCAAATTATAATCAAAAAAAAGACACAGTGCGTCTTTTAAGTTTTTTTTATAAAATTTCTTTTTTACCGTTTTCTTCAGCTTTATAATAAAAAAATCCTGCTAACAATACGCTTAAAAAAACAATTAAGATAACAACGCCAGCAAGGGCATTTATTTCTGGCGAAACACCTAAACGCAAACTCGAAAATAAAACCATTGGCAACGTTGTTGCTCCAGGGCCAGATAAAAAGCTTGCAATCACCACATCATCCAAAGATAAAGCAAATGCTAATAACCAACCAGATAGAAGGGATATCCGAATAATAGGGAGTGTGATTTTAAAAAAAACAACATGTGGTTTTGCACCTAAATCAAGTGCTGCTTCCTCGATGGATTGATCAAAATATTGCAAACGTGATTGTACAATCATGTAAACATAAGCAATACCAATTGTAATATGGGCAATGGAAACTGTTAAGATTCCTCGTTCAGAGGGGATACCAATCATTCTTTCAAAAGTTACAAACATTAAAAGAAGGGCAACTCCTGTAATAACATCTGGCATAATAAGGGGAAGCGGTAAAAGGCTGGATAAAAAAGTTTTACCTTTAAATTTTCGAAATCGCGTCATTGCAACGGCTGCAATTGTTCCCAAAATAACAGCACACGTTGCTGAAATTGTTGCAATTTGAAGGCTTGTTAAAAAGGATTTAAAAAGCGCTTCGTTATGAAAAAGGTCATAATACCATTTCAGTGTAAAGCCTGTCCATTTTCCAGGAATAGGTGAATTATTAAATGAAAAAAATAAAAGATAAGCAATTGGTAAGTATAAAAAAGCATATCCTAGAAACAGAATAAAAATGGAAAGAGTAGACTTTTTTGTTTGCATAAATGGATGATCTATATATTAAACTCAAATTATATCAAGATTATAACTTTATACAGTTGATTTTACGAGGATTAAGTTGGTAAGAAAAATATAACACAGTTTTTATGTTTCAATATCTCTTTCTGAATCTGTCGTATATCCGTTATCATCTTCATCTGCGGGAATCTCTCTTGCTCCAAATGATGGCAGTTCCATCTCTGGTATTGAAAGTCTTAGTCTTAAGGTTTGGCGTGCTTCTTCTTGAATAGAATTTTGTATTAATTCACGTGCTCCTGAAAGTGTCATTCTGTTATAAGTGGCCATAAAATCACTTATTTTTGTTGCTGAATTTTTTATTTGTATATAATTACAATAGTTTATGGGTGGTTGTTTTGTAACAGGGCAAATTTCATTTCCTAAGTGGTAATGTTTTGAAAAAGTTTCTTGTAATGTCTTGTTTACGGCTTCAATTTTTGCAGCAATATTTTTCAATTCATTATTAAACATTTCTATGATCTTCGCATCCACATTAAAAGCAGAAAAGCTTTTTATTTCTAAATTTAAAATATCATATTCTTTTTTAAGAAAGGTGAAATTTTCTTGAAGAGTTTGTCTTAACATAATGACAGATGGTTTTTTTTGTTCAATTGTATGTAAAGAATTTTTCAATTCATCAAGAATAGATTTTTTTATTGGGTCTTTATGGATATTGATGATGTCAGTCATCATTATTTTTTTCATTTTATATAAAAATGAAAGTTTTTCATAAAAGTCTAGATAAAACATATCTTGTAAAGATCTGTTGGAAAAGCTTTGCAAAAGTTCTTTGATATCTTCTTTAATTTCTGGGGGGATCATTGGTGCTTTAATAATTTTTTCAAAGATGGATGTATTATCAAGCGTTGGCATCATAAAGATGTTTGTTTTTAATGAAGGAATAGAACGGATATAATTACATACATTTATAGGAAGTGCGAAACCATTTATAATAGATATTAGAAAAATTGCTTTTATGATTTCATGAATATGCATATGTTCAGTGGTCCATGAACTGTTTGTTATTCTTGTATAGCCAATATTTAAAGTTTCTGTTAAAAGACTTTTTGAATCGTTTTCTAAGCTAATGAGTGTATCTTTTTTTTCTTGATGACCTAAGAGTCTTGTTTTGGATTGATTTTGATAATCTTGAAAACGATTATCTAAGTCTTCGACATCGTCTTTGTCAAAACTTAAGACTCGTCTAAAATTAGAATCATCAGCCAATGATGCAAAAAAATCTTGATCACTTGCAAAAAGGGGAAGAATCAGGGTAAAAGGTAATACTAAAATTTTATTCAAAATATTTACCTAAATAAACTTATATAATGAACATATCATATTTTAACAATTATTGAAATAAAAAGTTAAAATGGTGTTTTTTTATTCAAACAGTGTCTTAAAATGATTCTTTTTAAAAGGTTTAATTTTATATCAATATCGTGTAATATAAACCAAAAATTTAAGTGGAGTAAATTGTGCCAAAACAACCTGACGTTTTAAAAGTTAAAGGTGGTCAAAAAATAAAGATCTATTTTTTAATTTTTTTAAAGATCTGTTTTTTAATTTTTTTTCTTTATTTTGTTTATCAGAAAATAAATATTGAATCTGTTATTGCAGATATTAAAGCGTCAAATTGGCAATACCTTTTCCTTGCTTATTGTGTTCTTATTTTTGGCTATTACATTTCTTGCTATCGGTGGCGTTATCTTTTGCTGGCAACGGCCAATATTGACATTAGCCAAAATCAGGCTTTCTTTCAAATCTTTAAAGGCTTTGTACTTTCTCAAATTTTACCAAGTTCTTTAGGGGGGGATGCGTATCGTCTTCTTGCCATTTCTAAATATGTAACGGTTAAAAAGGGCCTTGCCATCATTTTTATGGATCGCTTTATAGGCCTTTCTATATTCTTTATCTTAAGTCTTTTTGTTTCACCATTTTTTATATACCTTTTAGAAAATAGCATGATTGGTTATTTGTTGTTTCTTTGTTTGGCAGGTTTTATAGCTGGAACGTTTTTCGTTCTTTTTATTCGTCGTTATCTCATGAAACTCTTTCCATCACTTGATAAATACTATGATATTTTTTATTCTATATTTAAAGAAGAATATTTTTTAAAGATTTTAATTGCCTCTATTCTTTGTGGAATTTCTTTTGTATTTCCTATTTATTTAATCGGGTGTGCTTTAAATATTCCGCTCAATCCTTTCTATTATTATTTAGTCATGCCTCTCATTTTTATTGGTACGTCTTTGCCTATTTCTTTTGCAGGATGGGGTGTAAGGGAAGGGTTGTTTATGATGTTTTTTAGTATTTTTGGTATCCCAAATGAATTATCTTTGGCGCTTTCTGTCATTTATGGATTCATTTTATTGGTCGCAGTTTTGCCCTTTATTACTTTATTTTTCTTAAAAAGTGAACATACCCCTACATGAAAAAACTTTACCTCATCGATGGCTCTGGATTTATCTTTAGGGCTTTTCATGCTCTTCCACCGCTTGTCAATAGCGAAAAAACGCCTGTCGGTGCTGTTTATGGTTTTTGCAATATGTTGACCAAACTGCTTCAAATCGTTGATGACAATTACATCCTTGTTGTTTTTGATGCCGCGCGAAAAACTTTTAGGCAAGATATCTATGCCGATTATAAAGCGCATAGACCCCCCCCCCCAGAGGATTTAATCCCACAATTTTCGATCATTAGAGACGCCTGCGATGCTTTTGGTGTTTTAAAAACAGAGCTCGACGGGTATGAAGCAGACGACATCATTGCAAGTTATGCAGAAAGTGCAAAACAGCAGGGGTTAGAGGTTATCATCGTTAGTTCCGATAAGGATTTAATGCAACTTGTGGATAATGGTGTCTCAATGCTAGACCCTATTAAAAATAAGTCGATCAATGCAGATGATGTCTTAGAAAAATTTGGCGTTTTACCAAATCGTGTTGTGGATGTTCAAGCCCTTGCAGGCGATTCCTCAGACAATGTTCCAGGGGTTGCAGGTATTGGTATTAAAACAGCAGCGGAACTTGTCAACACATATGGATCGTTAGAACAGTTATATCAATCCGTTGATTTGATTAAACAACCAAAACGGCGTGAATCGTTAATCAAGTGTCAAGATCTGGCTTTTATATCAAAGCAATTGGTGACTTTATTAAAAGATATCCCCCTTCCACACACAATAGAAGCGTTAAGACCGCGCGAAGATGATCACGATTTAAGAAATGCCTTCCTTAAAAAACATGGATTTTTAAGTTTATTACAACGCCTTTTAAAAAAATCGGGGTTATCAATACCCCCCCCCCCTTTAGAAGAAAACGTCATCGTTGAAGAAGTTTCTTTTACCCCTTCAAAGCCGGACGTTATTCAAACAGAGGATCATTTATACCGCTTTTTGAACGATGTTCTAAATCATCAAGTTGTCGCAATTGACACTGAAACAACGTCTCTTAATATTCAAGATGCAAAGCTTGTTGGTATTAGTTTAAGTATTGAAAACAGATCAGCCTATATTCCCATTGGGCATCTTTTTGGAAATCAATTATCCCTTTTAAAAGTAAAGGAAGCCCTTCTTCCCATTTTAGAAGATCCAAGAATTTTAAAGGTTGGTCATAATTTAAAATACGATATGGGCATTCTTTCAAAATATGGGATGGAAATTCATTCTTTTGATGACACTCTTTTATTATCATATGTTTTAAATGGCACAAAACATTTTCACAACCTTGATTTTTTAAGTAAGCATTATCTAAACCATGAAACAATAAAGTATGAAGATGTTGTAGGGAAAGGCAAAACGCAACTCACGTTTGATAAAGTTAATATTGAAGAAGCTGCTCTTTACGCGGCAGAGGACGCTCAAGTTACTTTAAATTTGTGGAAATTGTTTAAACCAAAATTAATCCAAAATCACCAAGTAACCCTTTATGAAAGGGCAGAACGCCCGATGGTTAAAGCGGCTTATGTTATGGAACGTGAAGGAATCCTTTTAAAAAGTGACGTGTTAAATGTTATTGAAAAAGACTTTAAATGTCGTTTAGAGCAGTTGAATGATGCTGTTTTTAAAGCGGTTGGTAAAGTGTTTAATATTGCTTCCCCTAAACAATTGGGGGATGTTTTATTTGAAGACTTAAAATTACCCGGTGGCAAGAAAACAAAAACAGGGGCCTATAGTACCGATAACGATATCCTTCAAAATCTTTGTGATCAAGGTTTTGAAGTGCCAAAACTTGTTCAAGAATGGCGTTCTATTTCAAAACTACAGTCCACCTATATTGATGGCTTAAGGGAAAGTGTTCATCAAAGAACAGGTAGAATCCATACAAGTTTTTCTCTAACGGGAACCAATACGGGGCGTCTTTCCTCCTCTAATCCAAATTTACAAAATATTCCCGTTCGCTCAGAAGATGGCAAAAAAATAAGAAAAGCCTTTGTTGCAGCAGAAGGTTATACGCTGCTGTCGCTTGATTATTCACAAATAGAACTCAGACTTTTAGCCCATATGGCAAATATAGAACCTTTGATCAAAGCTTTTAAAAATGAACAAGACATTCACACCCTTACAGCAAGTGAAATTTTTAAAATTCCCTTAAATGAGGTTACAAAAGATGATCGTTTTAAAGCAAAAGCCATTAATTTTGGTATTATTTATGGCATCTCAGCGTTTGGTCTTGCAAAACAAATTCACACCTCTAATTCAGAAAGTGCAGAGATTATTCAAAATTATTTTTCAAAGTATCCAGGTATTCAAACGTTTATGGAAGATCAAAAAGAATTTGCTCGTAAAAATGGATACGTTTTAACCCTTTTTAACAGAAAGTGCTACACCCAAGGCATAAATGATAAAAATGGCAGTATCCGGCAGTTTGCAGAGCGTCAAGCCATTAATGCGCCCCTTCAAGGGACCAATGCCGATTTAATTAAGATGGCCATGGTGGATATCTTAAAAATCATTGAAGAACGCCACTTAAAATCACGCATGCTTTTAACTGTCCATGACGAAATTTTGTTTGAGATTCACGAATCAGAAGACGATATTGCACCAAAGCTTTTTCAAAAAATAATGGAAAATATTACCTATTTGAGTGTGCCATTAAAAGTAGATAGTGCTAAAGGCAATAATTGGGGCGATCTTTAGTTTATAAATAAATACGCTACAATCCAAAATACCGGTAATAGAATGATGGACGATATGAAAAAATATCCCAAAAATGAAGGCATGTGTATTTGATGCTGTTTAGCAATATTTTTCACCATTAAATTGGGTGCATTTCCAATATACGTTAACGCGCCAAAAAATATCGTTGCGGATGAAATGGCAATGAGAACAGTGTTAAAGTTGGCAATAATATGTTCTGCACTAAAATCACCAATCATTTTATAAAATAAAAGATACGTTGGTGCGTTGTCCAAAAATGCAGAAAAGAAACCAGATAGCCAAAAATAAAGTGTTGCATCTGGCACACCATTTGCATTCACATGTTTTAAAATGGGTTCAAATGGACCACTCATACCGCTTTTTAACATAACAGAAATAGGAATAAGCGTTATGAAAATTGCAAAAAACACGCGTGCAACTTCAAAAACAGGTGACCAATGGGCCTTTTTAGATAAAAATTGATCATATTTTTTATCCACATAATAAGAAAGGAAGGCTATTGATAAAAATAGCATCTCTTTAAAGCAGGGTATAAATTTTTCGTTATCAATATAGATAAGGATAAAAATGATAAACGGTATAAAAATAAGTTGTTTTTTACCAAATACTTGAATGGAAAACTTTTCATGATTTGGTGTTGTTTGATCGTGCTTATTTTTATAAGAATCAACAATAATAAAAAGAATCAATAAAAGTGCCTGACAAAAAAATGAAATCTTTAAAAGATTCATAAACGACCATGAAAAAGGAACGCCTAGAATATAGCCAACAAAAAGGGGAGCATCCCCAAGAGGCGTTAAAGAACCTCCAATATTACTCACAATAAACATAAAAAACAGAACAAGGTGTGTTTTGTGTTCTCTATGCTGATTCCATTTTAAAAAAGGGTGAATCAGCAACATGCTCATACCTGTTGTGCCAATTAAGTTTGCAAGTAATCCCCCCGTTGTCAAAAAAAGAGCATTTTTTAAAGGTGTGGGTTTGCCATGTATTGTAATTTTCAATCCCGTTCCAATTGTATAAAGCGTATATATAACAACAATAAAGGGTATATATTCTTTTTCTATAACATGAATAAGTTTATCAATCGTCCAGTTAATATCTGCATATGCCCAAAGCACACAAAAGGTCACAATGCTTAAAATAATAAAAATGATGTTTTCTGTTTTATGCCATATTCTAGGAAAAAAACCCGGCATAAAAGATATTGAACAAAGCAAAATAATAAATGGAATTGATGACCATAAAGGGAGTGTGATATTCAT
>JAGOTX010000095.1 GCA_018061565.1 Pseudomonadota bacterium | reverse complement strand
GCATTCAGCCGGTTGAAATTTTATTACCAGATAGTTTGTTAGAAGGCCAAAAAAACCGTTTTTTAATAGAACATTTTAGATCCAAAATTAATCCGTTTCCAAAGGCGCGCTATAACTTAGAAACTCACAAAAAAACCCTTTTAAAACAGTATGGCGTTTTGCATTTAGATGCCTTTAATTTAAACATCCAAGGGACCATTTCCTGTGGGATGCTGGTTGATTACTTAAAGCTTACTCAAAAAGACGCTATAACCCACCTTCCAAGACCAGAAGTTATTCTTTCAAATGATTTTTTATCCATTGATCCTGCATCGCGCAAAAGTCTAGAGATTACAAAAACCCAAAGGGGTGAATTTAAAGGCTCCCTTTTACATCATATGGATTTAACAGAAACGGCAAGTGGGGGGCGCCTTTTAGCAAATCGCCTTTCAACCCCTCTTCAAAACGTGGATGAACTTCAAAAAAGATATGACCAAATTGATTATTTTTTAAACAATCACACTCTTTTAAAAGAGATTGTGGCACTTTTAAAACAAATGCCCGATGTTGAACGAAGTCTTAGCAGAATTAGTTATAATCGCTATCTTCCAAGGGATCTTGCTGCCATTCGCCAAGGCCTTAGAATCACTTCTTCAATTAAAAATCTTTTTGAGAATGTGCCTGCCCCTTTTGAAGGTTTTGCAACACCTCTTGATGACTTAGTTCCCCTTTTTGACCTTTTAGAAAATGCCCTTTTTGAAACTTTGCCTGTTTATGTTGAAGATGGAAAGCTCATTAAATCTGGTTTCTCAAAAGAACTAGATCAAGCCCGGTATTTAAAAGATCACGCACAGGATTTGATTTTAAAGCTTGAAAAACAATACCTTACAGAAACCAACATTCCCAATTTAAGAATTCGCTTTAACCAACTCATTGGCTATTATATTGAAGTAACACCGAGTCATTTAAGCAAAGTTCCAAGCAGTTTTATTCAAAAGCAACGCATATCAACAGCGTGCCGTTACACAACAAATGAACTTTTGGAACTGGAAGAAAAAATACAACATGCCTCTAGTGATGTTTTAAAGCTTGAAAGTGAGCTTTTTAAAAACCTTTGTGAGGCCGTTTTAAAAGAATTAACCCCCTTATTAAAAATGAGCCAACACGTTGCAATTGTTGATGTAAGTGTGGCCCTTTCAACCCTTGCAAAAACCTATAAATATGTAAGGCCAACGCTTTTAACAGAAGGAACAGGCCTGAGTATTGAAGGAGGGCGCCATCCTGTTGTAGAAGCCATGATAGAGCAATCAAATTTTTGTAAAAACAATTGCCATATGGATGATGATACGTCCTTCTACCTTTTAACAGGCCCTAATATGGCTGGTAAAAGTACTTATTTAAGGCAAAATGCTCTCATCATTTTAATGGGGCAAATGGGAAGCTTTGTTCCTGCAGAACGAGCTGAATTTTCAATTGTTGATAAGCTTTTCTCACGCGTTGGAGCAAGCGATGATATTGCATCTGGCAGGTCAACATTTATGGTTGAAATGGTTGAAACGGCAAGTATTCTTCATCAATCGACAGAACGTTCATTTGTAATATTGGATGAAATTGGTCGAGGAACTGCAACGTATGATGGTGTAAGCCTTGCTTTTGCTATTTCTGAATTTTTGCATGCAAAAAAAACACGAACGCTTTTTGCAACGCATTATCATGAACTAAATGTTTTAGAAAAAGACTTAAAAACCTTAAAATGCTTAACGATTAAAATTAAAGAATGGGATGATAATATCATCTTCCTTCATGAAGTGATAAAAGGCGCTGCAAACAGGTCGTATGGTATTCAGGTTGCAAAACTTGCAGGGTTGCCGCCTTCTGTTTTGGAGCGTGCAAAAGTTCTTCTTCAAACATTTGAAAAGCAAGAAACAACAAAAACGCCGGCTTTATCCTCCTGGATTATAGAACCACAAAAAGTGATCCAAAAACCATCTATCGTTGAGCAAATCTTAAAAGAACAAGACATTGACAGAGTGACACCACGGCAAGCACTTGATCTTCTTTATGTTTTAAAAGGTAAAATTGGAAAATGATAAAGGACAATATCTTACTTTCTGTTCAAAACTTAAGTGTTGGATTTAAAAACACACAAACAAACATAACAAAAATTGTTGTGGAAGATCTGTCTTTCGACCTTGAAAAAGGCAAAACACTGGCCCTTGTTGGTGAAAGTGGCAGTGGAAAAAGTGTCAGTGCGTTTTCTATTTTAAAGCTGCTGCCGTATCCTGTTGCAACACATCCAACAGGGGCTATTCTGTTTCATGATAAAGGTCACACAACAGATCTTTTAACGTTAAAAGATAAAGATCTAAATGCAATAAGAGGGATTAAAATTGGTATGGTCTTTCAAGAACCATTATCAGCCTTAAATCCCCTTCGCACTGTTTTTGAACAAATAAGTGAACCGCTTTTTATTCATGGTTTAACCACAAAAAAAGAAGCAAAAGATAACGTTATTCACCTTTTAGAAATGGTTGATTTTAAAGAAGGTAAAGATAAACTGAATGCTTATCCGCATCAGCTTTCAGGAGGGCAACGCCAACGTGTTATGATTGCACAAGCCTTAAGTTGTAATCCCCAAATATTAATTGCCGATGAACCAACAACAGCGCTTGATGTAACCATTCAAGCAAGTATTATTGAGTTGTTAAAAGATTTAAGCAAAAAAAATAATATGAGCATTTTGCTCATCAGTCACGATTTACATATGGTAAAAAAAATGGCTGATTCAGTATGCGTGATGAAACAAGGAAACCTTGTTGAAACAAATAGCACAAAAGAAATTTTTGAAAATCCACAAAATGATTACACAAAAATGCTCATTGAAAGTGAGCCTAAAGGGTCCCCAAAACCAATCAAAAATAACGCCCCTACCCTTTTAGAGACCAATCAAATTGTTGTGGAATTTAAAAAACAATCATTCAACCTTTTTCAAAAGAATACACCATTCCTTGCCGTTAATGGCATTGATTTAACCATTAAACAAGGGGAAACACTGGGCATTGTTGGCGAAAGTGGTAGTGGTAAAACAAGCTTAATGTTTGCCATTTTAAGACTTTTACCGTTTAAAGGAAGTGTCATTTTTAATGGACAAGATTTAAGCCTTTTAGATAAAAAAAACCTACGTCATTTAAGAAAAGACATTCAAGTCATCTTTCAAGACCCTTTTGGCGCTTTAAATCCACGCCTTACAATTCAACAAATCATTGAAGAAGGATTAGGTATCCATTTTCCAGAATTGAATGAAGCTGAAAAGCAATCCTTTGTTCTTTCTATTTTAAAAGATGTTTACTTAAATGAGGATGTATTAACCAGATACCCTCATGAATTTTCAGGGGGACAACGCCAACGAATTAGCCTTGCTCGCTCCCTTATTTTAAAGCCAAAACTTTTATGTTTAGATGAACCAACATCGGCACTTGATCGTTCTATTCAGGCAGAAATTTTGGACCTTTTAAAAGCATTACAGGAAAAATATCAACTTTCTTACCTTTTTGTAACCCATGACCTTGCCGTTATCCGTTCAATTAGCCATCGTCTAATTGTTATGAAAAATGGCAAAATTGTTGAACAAGGCCAAACGGAGGAAATTATTTTAAACCCCAAAAACAATTATACTCAAAACCTTTTTGCCGCTGCCTTTAATCACTAATCAAAAGTTTATTGAGTGTTTGAAACAACAGCCTTAGCAGCAGTTGAAACTTTATCAACTGTATCAATCGCTTTATTAATAACATCTTCTGCATTGGCTGGTAATGCCGGTGATTTTGATTCTTCAACTTGAGGTTCAGCAACTTGTGGTTTTAAATTTGCAAGGGAATTCGCTTTATCTTCTTGATCGCGTTCTGCATCCTGCTTAGATAAAGGTTGATCTTTTTTAAGTGGCATTGGTGACTTTTGTTTTTCCAAAACAATTACTTGAATATTTTTTGGCAAAATAGAGAGAACTTTTTCGCCTAAGAGATGAAGATGTGTTATTGTTTTACTATTTTGTAAAAAAGGCGGTATCGTATCCTTTGGAAAAAACATGCCCATTGAAAGATCCATAACAGCAAGTAAAACAAAAGCTCTGGCTAATCCAAATCCAAATCCAAGAGTTCTGTCAATACCACTTAAAACTGTTTGACGAATAAAGGAGGATAAAATACTTGATACAATACTAAAGAGAATCAAAAAGGCAACAAATACAGCAAAATATGTAACATATTGGGCTATTTGAGGATTTTGAATATATTGTAATACAATTGAATTTGCAAAATTAAATGAATAGTATGAAGCTGTAAGTGCCGCTGCCCATGAACAAAGCCCTAACACTTCCCGTGTTAAACCACGCACAAGCCCTATTAACGCTGAAAAAATTAAAATACAAAAAACAAAAACGTCAAAATAAACCATAAAATGTGTGTACTTTTTATATAACAATAAAGCCAGTATACGATATTAACTTATTTTCAAGCAAGAAAAAGATGATCTAAAAACATGGTATGTTTTCAACTATACTGATTTTTAATTCATTGAAAATTATTAGATGAGGCCGATAATCTAATATTTTTAAACAGAATTTTCGTCTGATGGGGTCCGCCTGAGCTTCCCAAATCGCAAACGTCCGCCCCTCCGCCTCACACGAAGCAATAGTCACCCGGACACGTGTTCATCTTTTTTTAAAAAAGAGACAGCGGTGCCAACCAAATGGG
>JAGOTX010000094.1 GCA_018061565.1 Pseudomonadota bacterium | reverse complement strand
GGATTATTGATGCCCTAAAGTGTGATATTACGCCTCTTAAAGTTATTTTATTAAACGAGAATGTTGTAAAAATATTTCATGCGGCAAGGCAAGATCTTGAGATTTTTTTTGACTATTTTAAATCTGTGCCATTGCCATTTTTTGATCTTCAAATAGCAGCTGGATTTTTGAATTTTGGTTCGCAGTCAAGTTTGGAATTTTTATCTGAGAATTTTTTAAATGTAAAAATGGATAAGAAAATTAAATTTTCTGAGTGGGATAAAAGACCATTGACAGAGGATATGATCGTTTATGCATATTATGATGCACGCATGATTTTTGATTTATATCCTATTCTTTTAAATGAGCTTAAGAAAAAAGAACGGCTTGATTGGATTGAATCTGAGCATGATTATCTTAATGGTTTAATAACAAATCCAATAGATTTAGGGCGTGTATTTTTTAAAATGAAACATTCTTTAAAGTCTAAACGTGCTATTTTGCAGTTGTTTGAGCTTAGCCTTTGGAGGGAAGAAAAAACACGGACCTATAATAAGCCAAAGGAACGTTTTTTAAGTAGTAAATCGATGGATTCGTTAATTAAAAATTTGCCACTATCAAAAGAAAAATATAAAAGTATCTTATTTAAAGAAAAACCATATGATATTGTTGCCATTAAAAAAGAATGTCGTGATCAGCTTTTTGACTTTTTAAATGCGTTATCTGTTAAAAAAGATTTCTTGTTAGAGGATTTGCCTGTAAAAATTATAAACGATGACGATTTAAGGGCTGAAGTTTTAAATATTGCGCATACCTTAGGGATTGATGCCTCTTATTTATTAAAAAAAGAAGACATCAAAAAAATATTAATGGATCAAAATTTTATAGAATCCCTACCTACTTGGAAGAGGGATGTTCTAAAGAATATGCTTGACGATAAATATTATCAAAAAAATGTTTAATGTTGGGCATAGCTTAATTTGAAAGTGGCTATGGGTCTATTAACAAAATTTTTGAGCAAAGGAATTTAAGATTGTTAAAATATTGCTCATTGCAGGAGATGGTTGATTTAATAAGAATTGTTTCTTAAATTCAAAAACAGCACTTATAAACAATGAGCATAAAAGAGCAAGAGCTATAATTCCAAAAATGAATAAGCCATAAGTAATGATTTTTTTAGGTTTAATATATTCATTTGCTCTAAAAAATATGCGGGAAAAAAGGCTTATTAGGAAAATGTTAAAAAAAGCATTAATTATGCTGAGGAGTTGGTTTATTGATGGGGTATGAAAGTCAAGAAGGTGCTTTGCTTTTGTTGTCATGTATGTAAAAAACAGAAGGATGATAATCATCATAAACGCAGATATTTGAGCGATAAAACTGAGCATCCAGAGTAAAAAAAGATTTAAGTTTGGCCATATGGTAGATGGTTGTTCACTTTGTGTTTTTTTATCCGCACGATCTATCATGATTTGTAATCTATTTAATGTTCTAATATATAGGATAGCAGGAATGTTTGTTTTTATGGGGCGTATTTAAAATAAAGAATCTAAAAATATTCAAATAAAATCTTGACTTAGTAATGGACAATTCATATAATCTATCGTAATGTATTGTCACATTGTAGAGAATTTAAGTAAGAGAGATGATTTAATGCCAACAATTAATCAGTTGATTCGCAAACCAAGACAGCCAAAGGTTTCAAGAAATAAAGTTCCAGCGTTGGAAGCATGTCCGCAAAAGCGTGGTGTCTGCACACGTGTGTTTACAACAACTCCCAAAAAGCCAAACTCAGCGCTTCGTAAGGTTGCGCGTATTCGTTTGACAAATGGTTTTGAAGTTACGGGTTATATTCCTGGTGTTGGTCACAATCTTCAAGAGCACTCTGTTGTGTTGATTCGTGGTGGTCGTGTAAAGGACTTACCAGGTGTACGTTATCACATTATTCGTGGTGCGTTGGATACACAAGGTGTTAAAAATCGTAAGCAAGGTCGTTCACTTTATGGTGCGAAGCGTCCTAAATAAGTAATTAATCGTTCTTTTTAAAATTTGAGAGGGTAGAATGTCTAGACGGCATAGAGCTGAAAAAAGAGAAGTCAATCCAGACGCAAAGTTTGGTGACATCGTATTGTCGAAATTTATTAACTGTTTAATGTATGATGGAAAGCGCTCTATTGCTGAATCTATCGTCTATGGCGCCCTTGATCGTGTTCAAGGTAAGAATGGAAAAAATGCATTGGATATTTTTCATGAAGCATTAGATAACGTAAAGCCAGCGGTTGAAGTTCGTTCACGCCGTGTTGGTGGTGCAACATACCAAGTTCCTTGTGAAGTGCGTACAGATCGTGCTCAAGCATTGGGTATTCGCTGGTTAATTTTAAATTCTCGTAAGCGTTCAGAAAAGGATATGACAACAAAGCTTGCTGGTGAGTTTTTGGATGCATGCAATGGTCGTGGTTCATCTGTTAAAAAGCGTGAAGATACACACAAAATGGCAGAAGCAAACCGTGCGTTTGCTCACTATCGTTGGTAAGGGGTTTTTAAGCGATGGCAAGAACAACTCCTTTATCCATGTACCGTAACATTGGTATTATGGCGCATATTGATGCGGGTAAAACAACAACAACAGAACGTATTCTTTATTATACCGGAAAGTCCTACAAAATTGGTGAAGTTCATGAAGGAACAGCCACAATGGACTGGATGGAACAAGAACAAGAACGTGGTATTACAATTACATCTGCTGCGACAACCTGTTTTTGGAATGATCACAGAATTAACATTATTGATACACCTGGTCACGTTGACTTCACGATTGAAGTTGAACGCTCCCTTCGCGTTTTAGATGGCGCTGTTGCTGTGTTTGATGGTGTTGCAGGTGTTGAGCCTCAATCAGAAACTGTTTGGCGCCAAGCTGATAAGTATAATGTTCCCCGTATTTGTTTTGTTAACAAAATGGACCGTATGGGCGCTGATTTTTACCGTTGTGTGGATATGATTGTTGATCGCCTTGGTGCGCGTCCGCTTGTATTAACGCTTCCAATCGGGTCTGAAGCAGATTTCGTTGGTATTGTTGATTTGGTTGAAAATAATGCAATCGTTTGGCGTGATGAATCGCTCGGTGCAAAATTTGACATTGTTGAAATTCCAGCTGATTTAAAAGAAAAAGCTGCTGAATACCGTCATACACTTATTGAAATGGCTGTTGAAGCTGATGATGCTGCAATGGAAGCTTATCTTTCTGGTGAAGAAATTTCAGCTGATACACTTCGTAAATGCATTCGTGATGGTGTGATGAAGGCAATTTTTGTTCCAGTTATGTGTGGCTCAGCGTTCAAGAATAAGGGTGTTCAACCGTTATTGGATGCAGTTATTGCTTATCTTCCATCCCCAGCGGATGTTCCATCTATAAATGGTATTGATGAAGATGGTAAAGAAGTAGTAAGAAAAGCAGATGATAATGAACCATTTGCAGGTCTTGCATTTAAGATTATGACAGATCCATTTGTTGGTTCTATTACATTCATGCGTATTTATTCTGGTACATTAGAATCTGGTTCACGTGTAACAAATGCTACAAAAGATAAAGAAGAACGTATTGGTCGTATGCTTTTGATGCATGCAAACAGTCGTGAAGATATTAAAGAAGCAAGAGCAGGCGACATCGTTGCGCTTTGTGGTATGAAATTAACCACAACAGGTGATACCTTAGCGGATCCAATTAAGCCGGTTATTTTGGAAAAAATTGAATTCCCAGCACCTGTTATTGAAATTGCAATTGAACCAAAAACAAAAGCTGACCAAGAAAAAATGGGTCTTGCACTATCTCGTTTAGCGCAAGAAGATCCATCCTTTATCGTTTCTACAGACCAAGAAACTGGTCAATGTGTGATAAAAGGTATGGGTGAGCTTCACTTAGAAATTAAGGTTGATATCTTAAAGCGTGAATATAAGGTTGATGCGAACATTGGTGCGCCACAAGTTGCCTACCGTGAAACCATTACAAAATCTTATGAATATGATTACACACACAAGAAACAATCTGGTGGTGCTGGTCAATTCGCACGTGTTAAGATCTTATTTGAACCATTAGAAGCAGGCTCTGGTTTCGTTTTTGAAAACAAAGTTGTTGGTGGTTCAGTTCCTAGAGAATATATTCCTGGTGTTGAAAAAGGTTTACGTCAAGCAATGGACAATGGTGTTTTGGCAGGGTTTCCAACAATCGACTTTAAGGCCACACTTGTTGATGGTGCTTATCACGATGTTGACTCTAGCACACTCGCCTTCGAAATTGCAGCACGTGCAGCATTCCGTGAAGGAATTCTTAAGTGCGCGCCAAAGATTTTAGAACCAATTATGAAGGTTGAAGCCGTAACGCCAGAAGACTATATGGGTGATGTGATCGGTGACTTAAACAGTCGTCGTGGACAAGTGACTGGTATGGATCAACGTGGTAATGCTCGTGTGATCAATGCAATGGTCCCCCTTGCAAATATGTTTGGTTACGTTAAAACATTAAGGTCTATGTCACAAGGACGTGCACAATTTTCAATGGTCTTTGATCATTATGAACAAGTTCCGCAAAACGTAGCGGATGAAATTAAAGCTAAAGCTTCTTAAAGTTAAGGGAGAGAAACATTATGGCAAAAGCAAAATTTGAACGTACAAAGCCGCATTGTAACATCGGCACGATTGGTCACGTTGACCATGGTAAAACATCGCTCACAGCAGCGATAACAAAAATTTTGGCAGAAA
>JAGOTX010000093.1 GCA_018061565.1 Pseudomonadota bacterium | reverse complement strand
TGAAAATGGGCGTTAAAATTCTAAATAAAATGAATACGCTTGGTGCATCAAAAGCTAAAAAAGCTGCTTAATATTTTAGAAAAAGTAGGATAAAGACAATCTAAATTTTATTTATGCACCACAGTCCCTGTAACCCAGGCAATTTAGATTGTCTTCCGTGTGCTACGATCAATGGCTTTGAGGATCCAGAAGACTTACAATTTTTCCAAATCTTGAATAAATTTTTCAGTATCAGATAATCCGAATAAGTTACCAAAAGCTTCTTCATTAAGTGGGTTTTGTATCAATCTGTTCCATTTATCATCTGTTGATTCTGCCGCAATTTTTATCATTATGGATATAGGGATAATTGATAAAGGAGATTGTAAAAAAAGATGATTCATTAAAAAATTAAAACGCTTTTGTTCAATGCCTCCTATGTAAGAAGTAATCCATTCTTTTGTGTCTTTCTCACCTAATGGTGTTTTGCTTAAAACGGTTTGATGAAGTATTTTAAATCTCGATAAGACTTCTTGATAACTAATATTATGGTTTAAAGGTATTGATAAAACCTCACATATTTCTGTTGCAGAATGGTTGAATTTTAAAAATGAAACCACTGCTTTTAAATCATTTTCTAGTGTTGGGCTATTTAGAGCCATTAAAGACCTTACATTTAATGAGATCCACTCAAGAATTAAAACTTGGTCATAAAGGGACATCCCTTCAATATTTAAAATGTTATAAAATACAGATAAACTTTCTTTTGGAATGCACAACACTTTTTCCATTGCATTATAAATTATATATTTATCCGCTTCATTTTCACATGTATTGCTTGTTATTTTTTCAAGTTCTTTAAGTTTTTGAATGCTTGCATTTTGAATATCTTCATTATATTTATAAAATTCAAAAAATCCTTTAAGGCGATCTAAGAATTTTTGAACATCTGCATCAAAAAGTTGGTTCAGGTGTTCAGTTTTTATCTCACTATATTCAAGCAAAGAATAAAAGACTTTTATATTTCCTGCTAATCCTTTGTCATCCATAAATGTTGTGATACGGTTATACGTTTCTTGTTGTATTTGTGAAGGCATTCTTGAAACTTTAATAAAGCTATTCAGTCCTTTTAAAAAATCCCAAAATTCTTCTCCATTTATTTCTGTCTTACCAGTTGCTTTAATATAATTTGTTAAATAATTTAAAGATCTTTGCAATACTTCAACGTGCCTATCTGATATTATATACTGACTATCCAGTGTTTTTTGTGATAAGTACAAAAGACCATTTACGTCATGGTGAATTGAAACACCATTTAAGGTTTGTATTTCTAAAAAATTACGTTGACGCGAAGAACAAGAAGCCCATGCATACAAGGTTTGTTTATATGTATGAAAAGAAGGATCTAAATTTTTAAAGCATAAATTATTTAAAAATTTTAAATATTCTCTTTGTTTTAAGCTGTGTTTATTTTGTAAATATCGGTTCACAAATAAACTTAAGAAGGGATCTTCACCTTCTTGAACATAAGCGTTAGAGGTTTCAAAAACCTTACGTAAATCAACAACTGGTTCTTCATGTGTTAAAAGAAGAAGATGCATTAACCGTTCACATGTTTCAAAGGGTAAATCTTTAAAAAAAGTAGGATCAATTTGGTCAAATCTAGAAGTATCCTCCTTTTCAAATTTACCAAGTAAAATAAGCAATGTTTTTTTTGAAGTAATATCTGTGATATGTGGAAAGCACTTATCATATACACTATTTAAAAACCCAAAAGTTTCCCCGTCAATTTGAAGTTGGCGCATAATAACATTCTTTAAAAGCTCTTCTATTCTTAAAGTATCCTCAATTTTTAAAAGAGCCTCCCCTATTTTATTTTGTAGGATACGCACAAAATAAGCATTCCTATCAATAAGCGTAACATCCTCTGGTGCATTTTTAATTAAAGCCTGCCAAGATAATTTTAAAGCATGTAACTGAGTGTGAATGGTTTGAAGTTCTTGACTATTTAAAACATATATTCTTTTTTTATGCCCTTCAACAGTTCGTGAAAGATCAAAAACAAAGCGCTCTAAAGATATTTGAAGATTTTCAAAAAACGCTTGTTTATTTTCTTTAAATTCTTCCGTTTGCTCAAATATATATCGCCCAACATCTTGTGTTAAGCGGTGGAGGGAGAGGGATGTTGGTTTTTTTTCTTCATCATATGTTATACGAATGAGATCTAAATCATCTAAGTTAAATAAAAAATCAAACCATTCTTTATCAGACTTGAAAAAATGTCTAACGATTTCAACAGGAATATTATCTGCTTGCAAATAAAAAAGAGAATATAAAATATTTTTATCTTCTTCCGTTAACAAATTTAAAGACATTTGAAGTGTGGTTAAAAGACTTTTATCACAATCTCCCGGAATTCTAACGATTTTTTGGAACAGAGTATCATATTCTTTAATAAAGACATCAATATTTATCATGTTTCTTTTGTTTGTTATATATCCACAAGCAACGCTAAGGGCTAAAGGATGATTACCCAATTTTTGTGCAAGAAGCTTTGCTTTTTTATTAAATGCCTCCTTTTCTACAATATCAGAATAGATGATTCTTGGATCTAATCTTTTTTGAATGTAAGCTAAAGCTTCACTATCTGAAAAGATATTGAGTTTTAGGGAGGGCTCCTCACCTGGATCCATCAATGTGGTAACAATGGTATGACCTACTTGTGGAATAAAAGTGTGTACTTTTTCATATGACTCAGCACTATCAAAAATGAAAAGGGGGGATTTTCGAATTTCCAGTACCAATAAATCATTAACTCTTCGTAAAATTATACTTAATTCTGATCGTTCAGTTATAGAGGAGGGAGGAACATCTATTTTTTGATGTTTTGCATGAAATTCTAGCGTCCTTATAACTTCCAAAAATTTATTTTTAATATTCTCTTCATTTTCAGCATTGACCCAAACGATAAGATCATAAAAGTTATGATCTGTTGCCTCTTTTACATATGCACGAGCAAGGGTTGACTTACCCATACCACCTGAACCGTGTATAATTATTTTTTTGTGTTTGTTTATCTCTTTATCTTCCTCTTTAGAGGTTTCCTTAAAATAGGCATGCAGCTCTGTTATATACGTTTTAAAAGTTGAAGGAATAATTGTTTCCAAAAAAGATGTCGTCAAATAGTGATCCCAATCTAAATTATACCCTATAAAAATCGCACCTCTATCTGTCCGTCTTTCCCATACTCTTAATCCCTTATTATAATCAACAAGCAGCAAATTATATAAATCACGAAGATAAGGCCAGTAAATATGACTTTTGTAGTCAATTATTTTTGTTGAATCTTTTTCACAATAAGCTTTAAGACACGTTGCAACTAGGAGGCATTCTTTGATACCCGTTGCTAAAAATGACATATTTTGATGGGGACTATACCCTCTTTTAAGATGATTAGGATAATATATATAACGAAGAGCTGATGCTACATCTTGATCATTTTCAAATTTTTTAGTTGTCGCTAAATAGCGTTCAAGAATACCATCACTTGAAGCTGTTGCATGTCCAGGTTTTTGCGTTGGATACACCAATTCAAAAACGTAACTTTTAGGGTTATCTGGACTCACTTGCGGTAATGTCGGCTCTATAAAATCCATATTTTGTAACTCCAAAAACCAATCCTTTTGATTTAACTCTAAATCGTGTTTTATGGAAAGTAAAGCATGAATAGTTTCTATAAGATCGTTCTCTTCTTTCTCAGTTAGTATATGCTGAATTTTAAATGTTTCTTCATCATTCTGATGGATTGTTGGTATATTTTCGCCTTTTAAAGCCTTTAATAGAAGATTGAATTTTTGTTTGTTCTTGCTTAAATAAGTATTTGCAGCATCACTGAGTTTTTTTACATTTTTGTAATCATCCATCGCCTCTAGCTTTTTATCAATTGGCACACGAAATGAATAAAATGAAAACGCGGGAAAAATTGTTGATAACAAACCTAAATGACGGTCAGATCTTTTATCTTGTGCAATCATCAAACTTTCAATCGTCATTCTTATTTGACTTGGAAGAGATTGTTTCCCAGTTGGTTTTTTCTGTTGACTTTCAACAACGTGACCTGTGTTAATCGAAATCATGACAACGGGTTTCCCTTTATATTTTTGAAACGTCATTAATTCTTCATATAATAAATCAAAAGCGATAAGAGATGGATTGTTTGCAGCTGTTCCACCATCTGAATAGGTATATTTTTTTCCATCAACATCTTTCATCGTAATGGGCGGAAAAAAAGTTGGTGCAGCACTTGTTGCACGGCAAACTTTCTTTAACAGAAGTGCCTCTTCCTTCTTCCCATGATCTAAAAATACGAAGACCTTTTGTTATTGCAATATTTGTTTTACAATCAACCATTGTTTTGTCGTCAAATTTTTCTTTAAATACTTTTTTTAAAGGTTTTTTCGAATAACTATATGAACAACAAGGAATACAAAAAAAACAAGAGCCATAATTTGGAGATGAAAATATTTTTTTACCCTCAGATTCATAAGTTGAAACAGCAGATCTTGCACTAAATTTTTCATCCATAATTCCAGTTGATAAAGAAAGCCCAGAACCTAAAATTGCACCTGTTGACGTACCAACAATAAGATCAAAAATGTCATTAATAGGTCTTTGCATTTCTCTTTCAATACTTTCTAAAATTTTAGCAAGAATAACACCTCTTATTCCCCCTCCATTAAGAGAAAGAACATAAATGGCTTTATCACTTTTGGGTTCTTTTACACTGTTAAATTCAACATTTTGATTCGTTGGCTCATTGGTTTGCGATGAATGAAGCAATCCTGAAAAAACGAGTGATTCTATCATCAAAACGTTAAAAAAAACTCTTCTCATGATTTATCT
>JAGOTX010000092.1 GCA_018061565.1 Pseudomonadota bacterium | reverse complement strand
TGTTTACACTTATTGGCCTTATTATTAAACTATCCCCCCTTTCTGCTTGCTGCTTAACTGCTTGGATCATTGGGGGTCAAGGGGCTGATATTTTACAAAAGCTTGTCTACCTTTTAGGGTGTACCTATTTTGCGTTTGCCATTCAATATGGTGTTTTTGCACTTATGATTGCTTTTTGGGCAAAGCTTTCACCAATGCCTTTTTTTAAGAAAAGTATTGATTATCAATCCATTGCATTTTCAACCACAAGTAGTAAGGCAGCCCTTCCAACAACCATTAAAACATGCCGCGAAAAATTGGGCGTTTCAGATGTAAGCTCATCCTTTATTCTTCCCCTTGGGGCGTCAATTAATATGGATGGCACAGCTATTTGTATTGGCATATTTTCACTTTTTTTAGCCCAAGCCATTGGCAAAGTTTTAACCCCTTATGACTATGCTTGTTTGATGATGATGGGAACATTAGGGTCTATTGGTGCAGCGGGTATTCCTGGTGGTACAATGGTTATGTTACCAATGGTGTTAATTTCAGTTGGTGTTCCAATTGAAGGTATTGCTTTGCTTGCTGGAATTGACCGAATTACAGATTTTATGAGAACAGCCATCAGCATAACAGGCGACGCTGTTGTTGCCCTTTGCATTGATAAGTCAGAAAATCTTTTGGATGAAAAAAAGTATTACCAATTTTAAAATTTATCTTGATGGTTCCCATAGCTCATAAATTTTTTTATGTATTAATCCTCCAACATCTATATTCACTGTATTTTTTCCTAATAATTCTTTTTTATAAGTTAATGCGCCTTCTATGATTTCATTATATCTTTCAGGGTTTTTATTTTTTAAATTTACCAACTGCATAAAGAAAAACGGTTCCCTTGCATCATACAGATTCATCCAGGTTGAAACAACAGCATCAAAATCTGAAATACTTTTAAGATAGAGAATGAGACTATCAAATTTACGAATACTAATTTCACAATTAGGAAATTTTTTTAAGTAAATATCTGTTATCAACTGCACTTTTTTTAAATCGTCAAGTCTAATAAAAAGTGACATTATCTCGTAAAAATCAACCAGTTCACTAGATTTTAATCGTAAGATGTCATTTATATCTTTACCAATTACTTTAAGCGCATTATTTACAATAACATCTGCTTGTTGATCACTTAAAGGAATTATCATACAAACAACTTTAATATAAAGCTCATTCAAATAATCTATTTCTTCAAGATCGTTAGTTTGAGGCCATTGATTCCCTAAAGAAAGAGCATATGCAAAGCTTTTATTTTTATGCACATTGTCTAAAGAAGCAGCATATTCAACAAAAAACTTAAAAAATTCCTTTCCTAAATGGTGGCATTTATATTCAACATCTCTTAAAGTTTTTTTTATTAGCCAAGTATTCTGTGTGTGTAAATTATCAACAAGTCTTTTAGCAAAGCTTTTTAATTCATCCAATGTAACGTAGGGGCTTGCTTTATGATCAATATATGATTTTAGCTTATTTTCAGCTGCGTCCATTGTTGGAAAATCAACACGTAAATTAATTTCTGATTTCTGCATTTTTAAATCTTGGCGTTTAATCACTTTAACAGCTTCCTTAAACATAGGTTTAGTTGATGCAAAGTTCATCAGATAATTATAAATTCTTTGTTTGGCTTCTCTGTCACTTTCACCATCTTTTGCAATAATGGTGATTCCCTTTAATGCTTTATCTATTTTTAGATTTTGAGGAAAATCCTTAAATGATGGGTCGTTCACGATATCACGCGTATTAGATAAAAATTGTTCGATATCTCTGTGATTTATTCCGTCTCCGGATTTCATAAGTGCATCCAGCCACTCCCCTTCATCTGTTTTATAATTAGAAAGACTGGCTATTTTTAAACGCCTTTTAAGCTGTTCTTTTGAAAAACCTGTTCGATTTGATCCAAATTTATGACGATCAACCATATCCACAAAATGGCGTATAGCCTCATCATATTCGGCTTGGCTACGATAATTGTGAGTATGACCTAATAACGAGTCATCTAAACTATATCCTGAGTAAATGTCAGGGTTATTCTGTAATGTGCTTGCTCCAAATCGTGAAAGTAAAAAATATAAATAATTTTCCGGTATTCGATCATAAATTCCTGTCTGCTTATAAAGTATCACTCTATGGTCATCATAATTATGATGAATAAGTATCGGAACATTCCAATTTGTAAAAGGCATATCATGCTTTGTTATTTCTTTTAAAAGATATAGCCCCCCTGCATGAGATATGACCCCGTCAACCGATTCTATTTTATCATTACCAAACACATTTTTAAGTGCTAATAAACCCCAATCATTATAGGTTAATTCATCAAGTCCAACAGATTGAAACAATGCATAAGAAGATACAAAAAAACCACCAAAACTAGTACCTTGTAAAAAAAACTTTGTTTTTGGAAATTTTACTTTTAAAAGCGCAACTACGTCAGATACTTCTTTTAGCATTGTAACATGAGAGTTCTTTAAATTTTTTTCTGTTAATTGTAATTTTTGTCTGTAAGGTAAGCTCATATCACTAAGTCTAACACCAACTTGCAAACTGTTTTCGACAACAGGATCATGACAATGACAAAGCATCGCTCCAAATCCCTCGCTATCATCAAAATTCCTGTCATATCCACCATAAACCTCTATAACAATATTGTTTGGCTCAATGGGCCTTTCCTCTACATTTGTTTTTTGTACATTTCCATTATACTTTATCTTACAAATTCTATATGAAGCTTCGTTTTTATCTTTTTGAAGATACCTGACAATATGATCCGATTCTTCATCTGTTAATTTTTTTGAATGATGATTATCCTGTTTAAAATATTTAAACTGAGGATCACCTTTCCAATTCAATGTATCCTCTTTAGAACTTGCCGATAGGATAACAAATCCACACACAAATAAACCCAACATTTTTATCATTTATAACTACATTTTTTTATTGTTTATATACCAATTCTAACAATAAAAACTAAATAAAAAGTTAACTTTATTAATAAGTCTCTTATTTCAAAAAAAAGTGCAGAACATGGAGTTGCGGAGCACTGGATCAATCGCATTCGGTTAATGATAAGCATTGACTTTGAGTGGCATGCGCCATATCTGTTGCTGATTTGCGACATGGTTAAGTCACCCTTAATGGCTTCACTACCTTTGCTTTTTCTTGCGCTGTATATTGTTTGCCTTTTTTACCCATTTTTCCATCCTTTCTTTCAATGGAAATTACATATCTCTTTAGAGCCCTTTTCTGTCCACTTTTCTGAGACCATATTTATAGAGCTTGACTAAAACGCAGTCTATATTTTAAGTCAATCTTCTCACCTGCCGGTATATCCATAACCCAAAATAACCCCCCCCCCTCTGTTTGATGAGGGACACTCTCTCTCAAGACAACACCATCTGAGGACGGAAAATTAATAAACACTTTAATAGAAAGCAACTGTTCAGAAACGTTTTGAAACGTTATTCTATTAGCTGTTTCTACAATTTTACCTGTAAACTTTTGAAATTCTGTTTGTTCATAGGCCACCTTTACAGGTACTGCTTTATGGCAATCCTCATGAATGCTTGGCATTTTAAAAGAAATCATCTCATCCTTTTTAACAAAAGGCAGAACAATTTCTGTAAGGGTTTCAACTTGCCCATCATTCAATCCATTTTTATAGATCGTAAGCGGGCCTTGTAAAAGCGCTTTCTCTTTATTAGGGCAGTTAATCCAAAGTTCTAACTGTGGGGTCTCATCTTTATTGGTTAAATCTTCTAAATACCCCCCCCCCATGTTTAAACGATACTCTTTGATCGTTTTCATATCGTCATATTTTATCCATTTAAATCTTTTCTTACTTTTCTCTTTTAACGTAATATTTTTGCCAATCAAATAAACATCATTCGCTTTATCAGCATGTTGATTGGGGGCTGATTTTTCAGGCCCATTATCCATTGAAATTGCACTTTTATTATTGATAATTGAAAGCGTTGCATCTTTAAATCGAGCATTTGTTTGATTTTCAATATCAATCCATCCTTCTAAAGAAAGCATTTCAAAATCTTTTGAAAACTTAGCGCTGTAATAAGGCTTCCAAGTAATGTTTGTGCACGCAAAAGTTAATGAGACTTCTGATGATGAATTCTCACTTTTGTTTTTAACAGTGATATGATAGTCTTTTTTAATATCACTTTCTTCAAAGAAACTTTCTAAAAACTCTAATGTTTGCCCTTTGCTTGTTAAAAACAACGTTTTCTCTAACGTTTCTTTAGGTAAATTCAAAAATGAAATTGTTTGAATCGTTTTATCAAGATCAAAAAAATCATGTTTTTCAATTAATGCTAAGTCATCATATAGCGTTAAAAACACTTTTGATTCATGCTTTTTATCCGTTTTAGATGCATCCACATCCTTTTTTAAGGAATCACTTTTCTCTGCTATTCCCAACGCTTTATCACAAATACTAAAAGCGCATAACATCGCTAATGAATAAAAGAAAATATTCTTTTTTTTAAAAATCATTTTACTTCTCCTTTTCAAAAAAAATAAACAATCATATTTATAAAGCAAAAAACTTTTAATATTTGTTCATGAAAATATGATTGAAAATAGGTATTTTTGTTCCAAAAATAAATATCTTTTTGGGATTGATTGAATAACGTGATTGAAGAAATTAGAATGTTTGATATATTAAAAGCATTAAAAAACTTTATCCAGACAAGATTTGGGTCTGATGGGGTCCCCCTCGAGGCCCCGTCCGCAGCGTCCCCCCCTCCACCTCTCACGAGACAGACAGCCCCCCTGTCCACACTTAAATTCAAAATTTTTGAACAAGTCTGTGGCAACCCAAAGTTGATATCTCTGGGCAAAACAGATATACTC
>JAGOTX010000091.1 GCA_018061565.1 Pseudomonadota bacterium | reverse complement strand
CCAAAAAGTTTATTGTATTCACTATTTTTTTGAATATCTTGAGGTTTGCCAGCGCAACAAATATGGTTATTTAAGCAAATAACTTCATCTGTTGCTGATAAAACATAATGTAAATCATGCGATACCATAAAAACACTGCACTGAAATTGTTTTTTAACGTCTAATAAAATTTTAAAAAAATCATATTGACCTGTTACATCTACACCTTGTGTTGGTTCATCAAGAATCAAAAGCTCTGGATTATTCATTAAAGCCCTTGCAAACAAAACACGTTGCCATTCCCCGCCGGATAAATCGTGAAGGGAGTAGTTTAAAATTTTATCCACTTTTAATGTGTGTAATTTTTCACTATTTAAAGGGCCATAAAGCTTTAAAAACTCAATAACGCTAATAGGTAAATAGGGGGCTACTTTAATTTTTTGGGGCATATAGCCAATGGAAATATTTTTTTTTCGTGTAATCGTGCCAGATGTTGGCTTTAAAAGATCTAAAATAAGCTTTACCATAGTTGACTTACCAGACCCATTTGGACCAATTAAGGTTTTAATTTCATTTTTAAGAATGGAAAAAGAAATATCTTCCAAAATAGGGGATTGAGTCTTATTTTTTACTTGATAGCTAACATTTTTAAACTCTATTAACGTATTTGTCATATGTTAGTTAATTTCCAAAGAGCGTCTTAAATTTTCAATATCTTTATAAAGGACGGAATCGTCTTTTATAAGGGTTTCTATTTTTCGAACAGAATGTAAAACGGATGTGTGGTCTTTGCCGCCAAACTTTTTACCAATATCTGGCAAAGATTTTGATGTTAAGAGTTTGCTTAAATACATGGCCACATGTCTTGGTTTTGTTAAATTTTGTGTTCGTTTAGAAGAAAGCATTTCAGAAACTTTAATGCCATAAAATTCACTAACGCGCCGTTGAATATCATCAATGGTTAAGCGGCGCTCATTCGACCTTAAGACATCTTTTAAGACTTCTTGTGTGGAATCAAGCGTTATTGTTCTGCCAATAAGTGTGGCGTGGGCAATAATCCGGTTAAGGGCTCCTTCAAGTTCTCTCACATTAGAGGTTATTTTAAAGGCTAAAAATTCTAAAATATGGTTATCTACTTCCATTTGCATGGATTCAACTTTTGATTGCAAAATGCCAAGTCTTAGTTCATACGTTGTTGGGTGAATATCGGCGACTAGCCCCCAAGAAAGACGGGACTTTAATCTATCACCTATTTTTTCAAGGTCAGAGGGTGATTTATCAGCAGAGATGATAACTTGTTTGTTTTGATCAACGAGGGCATTAAATGTATGAAAAAACTCTTCTTGTGTTGTGTCTTTACCACCAATAAATTGTACATCATCAATCATTAAAACATCAACTGTGCGAAGCTGCTCTTTAAAAGAGACAGCATCCTTTTGGCGAAGGGCTTGTATAAAAGAATACATGAATTTTTCAGCCGATAAATAAACAACTTTTTTATTTGGAAATATTTTTGAAATTTTCCAAGCAATGGCATGCATTAAGTGCGTTTTACCAAGCCCAACGCCGCCATGTAAAAAAAGGGGGTTGTAGAGGGGCTTTTCAGATTCAGCAACCCGAAGTGCTGCCGCATAAGCCAGTTCATTTGATTTTGCAACTACGAAATTTTCAAAGGTGTAGCGAATATCTAAAAGGGACGCAACATCATTACCCCCTAAAAGTGGGTCTGTTTCTGATTTTAAAGAGGGCGAAAATTCTGTTTTAATGAGGTTAAGATCAGGGCTTTTAAGGTTTTGTGTCGGTGTTTTAACATCAATTTGTAAACCTTTAATGGTGGGAAATTCTTTTTTGATGTGTTTGAGTAAAACATTTTCATAATGGGCTAAAATCCAATCCTTCATAAAGCGACTGGGGGCATAAAAATAGCAAAACGTTTCATCTTTTTTATAACAAATTAGAGGTAGAAGCCAACTTTTAAATGTTGACTCTCCAAGTTCTGTTATAATTTCAGGTGTTATACGATTCCAAAAATCACTTGCATTTTCTAAATTTAAGGGATCGTATTGTTTTGCTGTATTCATTGCTTACTTTTTACATCTTGTTAAGTTGAACGGAAACATCTTTAGGGCCAAAAAGTAACGTTATTGTGTCTTGATCCATTGGTAGTTCTAAGATATGGTTTCCAGGGGTTTGATATCCAACAAATACTAGCACAAACTTTGTTCCGTTGTAAATCTTTTGCCCAACTGAATCGTCATCTTTTGGTGAAATATCAATCGTTTTATTTTCAGATGGAACAACATCTTCCACAACGATATAAACGGATTGAGAATTTTTAACTTTATAAGCTGCCATATTCTTTATAAAATCAGGGCCTGACATTTTTTTTAATTCATCTTTTAGTTTGTCATCATTACAAAAAACAAAAGCAACTTTAGCAGAATTTGGCCCAGAATCTTTTGGGTGATCCATATTGTCTAACCAATTCATATCATTTGATGACGTTAGAATCACCTTCTTAATCCATGTGCCGCCAGAAAAGCCAAAGAAGCCTGCGACACTTTCTATTGCACTTGTTGCATAAGAAAAGTGACAAAAAGCGGCAAAAATTGTTAAAAATTTTAATATGTGGGGCATTTTTTTTCTCCAATGTAAAGATTCTATTAATAATTATAGGGTAACATAAAACTATAATGATATTCCTAAGGTATAGGTTAGCTGATGAATCAAAGTCCATCAATAGAGCAAAAAAATTTATATTGTTTGCAAATTTGTTCCCTTGCATACATAGAAGACGTTGCGCAAAATCTTCTTTCAATTTTGCCAGAAAAATTTAGAAAAAATACGAATGATTTAAGGATTTATGTTGAAAACTTTGCAACCCCTGAAACGTTAAAAGGCCTGTCACTCGAAAATAAATATGACCTTTTAGGGGTTTACCATAAAAGAGAAGAACTTTTAAGCAATGTTATTTCGCTTTATCGAGCACCTATTATTCGTTACACACAAGAATTTGAAGAATCTATTGAAGAGGTTGTGCATCAGGTTATGATTCATGAAATGGCGCATCATTTTTCTATTCCTCCTTTTCAATTAAAAAAAATTATTGACGCACGTCTTTAAAAAAGATAAGATTCATCATCTATTAATTCCCTGATTTAAATATATATTAATTAAAATTTAGTTAAAAACAAATTTTATAAGTTGTAATATTGCAACACTCTAGTAAAAAGAGAGAAAAAACAGTTTTAAAAAGTGGTTTTATTTCTATAAAATCAATATTATTAAATTATAGACAACAACTTTTTTAATTGGAAGGTTAAATATTATGAAAAAGTTAGCAATCGTTGCAGCTATCGCAACATCCGCTGCAGTTGCAGCACCGTTTAATGGTTTTTCCGTTGGTGGATCACTTGGTGTAAATTTTACAAAGCATAAATTCACCGTTGCTGGTGTAGAAACATCAAAGAATAAAACCGGTTTCTTAGGAAACGTATTTGCAGGTTATACAAAATCCTTCAGCAATATGATTGCTGGTGCTGATGTTGTATTAGGTCTTTCAAATGTAAAAGGTGATGGTGTTCGTGTAACTAAAACAATAAGAACAACATCTATCGCTATTGCACCACGCGTTGGTTACAAGTTTAACGAAACATCTGCCGTTTATGCTAAATTTGCAATTGCTCATAATTCTTATAACTTCGATGCAGCTGCTGCACTATTAATGAAGAAGAAGAACATTTCTTACACCCCAGCTGTTGGTTTTGAAAAGTTTGTAAATTCAAACGGTTCAGTTCGTGCAGAACTTGGTTATGAAATGAGCAAATACAAGCTTCCTGCTGGTTCAGCTGTTAGCAAAGCATCTAAGAATGCAGTTGTTGCAACTGTTGGTTACGCATACTCATTCTAAGACAAATTTTTATTTGTTAGCAAAACGGGGCTTTTTAGCTCCGTTTTTTTTATACATAGCTATTAATATTTTCTTTACTCTACATTTTAAAAAAGTTAAAATGCCCAATGTTTAATATTTTAATTAAGGAATGATATGACACTAAAATCATTACCAGTTGTTGCATTTGCTTTTGCAGCATTATTTTCAACAACGGCATTTGCAAAGAAAAAAGTTGAAGCAAAAAAGGTAGAGACTGACCAAGTTTGCGTTAAAAAAGAAGAAGTTGTTTCTGAAGATACGTGTAAAACATTTATTGCCAATAAGCCTGGACTTAATGGTTTTGCTGTTTCTTTAACGGGTGGACTTTTATCGGTTGATACACATGTTAAAAATGATCAAACAACTTTTAATATTGAAAACAAGACTGCTTATAAAAATATTGGACTTGGTATTCATCATTACTGGACAATGAAAAACAATGTTGTTTGGGGGCTTGGGTTAGATGTTGTTGGTAATTTTGGAGAAAAAACTTCTACTGGAACTGCATATAAAAATAGTATAGCCTTTCCATGTAATTATACTCAAAAACGACCTTTTTCTGCTAGTATTAATGGTAAACTCGGTTATGCATATGGTAACTTTGTTCCTTACGTTATTATTAGTTTGCAAGAAAGTTATGTAAAACATAAAATTGTTCCAACTGGATTCGCAGCAGGTCAACCATCAGAAGAAATAAAAGACCTTAACATCGCTTTAGAACTTGGTGCAGGCTTCATGTATAAAATAGATTCTTTTGGTTTTGGTGCTGAAGCTGGTTTCCACAAAGAATCAACATTGGGTCTTGAAGGATATGGAACAGGTAAAAACAAAGGTTGCTATGCAGCAAACTTTAGAATTTCTTACTTCTTCTAAGAAAATTTCTGTTTTTAATTTTAAATCCCCCACATTTTGGAACTGTGGTGCACAAATAGTAATTTTTCAAAAATGATGTTAACCTGTTTTTCTTATAGATATCAATTATTATGCATGCCTTATAAATTCAAAGATTCTGTTCGTGACAAATTTGAAAAGAAGAATT
>JAGOTX010000090.1 GCA_018061565.1 Pseudomonadota bacterium | reverse complement strand
TGTTAATGATAAAATTTTTTTAGTTAATGCCGTTGATAAGTTTATTGTACTTATCAACGGTATTTAAATTGTCGTATATTAAGAAAAACAGGTATGCAGCTATTTTGAAGTATCAAGCCAAAATAACTCTATTACACAATTCCATATCGAAGTGCAATCTTTTCAATTTCGTCATCATCCTTTCTAAGTTTAGAAAAAACTGAAATTGTTTCTTTTGTGATGACAAACTTTTTCAATTGAATTTTAAACTTTTTAAGTTCTTCTGTTATTGTAAGATGTTCTTCAACGAATAAGTTATGTATTTCCTCGAATAATGCATCTTTATCTAAATCATTTGCTTTTGATATTTTATTGAGAATACTTTTTATGGATTGTTCAAAAGAAAAATCTTTAAAATAGGTTACGACATCATTTGAGAATATACCTGTTACTTTGTTGATAGATTCTAATCTTTTTAGTTTTGCTTCATTGTTTTGTTTTAAAACTTTTAAAAGTTCAGGATTATAATGAACAGTATCATCCATTTCCTTTAAACAATTTGCATTAAGATCAACCATAGATTGTAAAGATGAAACCATTTGTTGGAGATGATTTTGATGAATTGAAATGACAATTTGTAAAAGACCATAAAGGTTGCGCGCACCGATACCGTCTTTTTCAATTTCTTGTGCAAACCTTTCTAAAGCGTCAACTTTAAATTCAATTTTTATGTGTTTGAGTTCTAAAATTTCCCGCATGTTCCGAAGAAGGGGGCTCTCTGTTGGGTGGATTAATATATTTAAAAAATCATCTTTTGTTAAGGGTTTTGTTTGAACAATTTGCTGCATTCTATTGACTAATTCAGGTAGTAATCCATAAGAAATAAGGTCCCCTGGCATGATTTTTTTGAGCGTTTTTGTCTTCTCAAGATGAGAAAATGCGCCACTACAGATAAATAAATTATGTGATGAATCATAATACATATCGGAACCAATTGATAACTGCTGACTACCTTCAATAAAAGTTAAAAGCGCTGTTTGTGAAGCTTCTCTAAAAGAATCGCCTCTGGCTGAAAGCTTATCAATTTCATCAATAAAAATAATGCCACATTTTTCGGCATATTTTTGTGCTTTTGAGGGCGTTGTAAATTTCATGGCATGCTCTATTAACTGATTAACAGCATCTTTTGGATCATCTCCTTTATAACCTGCTGGCGATAAATTCGCGCCAGATGCTCGGCCAATTGGATAATTTAAAAATTCAGCAGCAAGTTTTACCATTTCAGTTTTACCACTTCCTGATGGGCCAACAATTAAAATAGAGGAGGGGTGTTTGCTTTCTCTTACAGGGTCTGATAGATGAGTTGCATCCATAATATCCATTGATTTTACATAATCTTGCTTGATGAGCGATGCATAATGATTAAAAATACCGGCAACAAAAGATTCTATAGCATTATCTTGTCCAGATAGATGATATTTTAAATGCTTTTCAAGCCCTTTAATTTTTAATCGCCAGTTATAAAGTAACGCTTCTCTTGCTGAATAATGATCTATCCATTTAGGAGTGTCCTGTTTACACTTAAAAAACGTTAAATTTACATCTTTTGTTGTTTTAGAAAGATCCTTAAAGGATGTTTTTTTTGTCCTTTCAGCAGTTAAAAGGGACGGAGTGTAGTCTAAAAAGTTTTTTAAGAAAAGTGCTGTTTTTCTTAAATTAAAAGTGCTATCAAAAGATTTATGTGAAGAAGTTAATTCTGCTAGAGAATCTGTTGATTCACGAGGAAAAGGGATATCTGTACTTTCACACCGATGAATTTCAATAATTACTGGATCAATTGATCTTGGTGAGATACTTGTTTGTAATGTATTTGATGGTATAAAAGGTTTTGCATCGGCTGATAGTGTTTTTTCTTTTTGTGGTTTTTTTATAGGGGGGGGGGGTGTTTCAATTTGAAAATAAGTTTGGACAACTTGTTTAATAAAGGGATTATCAAATTCTTCATCAATGCGTTTTAATAGGTTTTGTTTTTGTCCACCACTTTTAATGAAATGTTGTGTGCTTAACATGATTGAATACATAGCAAATCTTTTTGCTTGAAAACTTAAATTATGGGTTGTTTCTGTTATTGTATTGTTTGAAAAATTAAAAGGTTTAACACTGTCGACAAATAAGTCGAATTTGTAGTCGTTTCTGTCATGTGAATAGATTGAAACGGCAGAAAATGTATATGTAACAAACAATACATTTAATAGTACGATGATATTAAAACAAAACATCTTTATCTCCATTTAAAAAATGGCAACACTTGCCACACTTTTAGGATATATTTTTATTTGTTAAATTTTTATTAAGAATACAGGGAAAAACTAAAAAAAATTGTGATTGATACTATTGCATATTTTAATGGATAAAGATATTTAACTTTTACAACCATGCGTATTGATGAAATTTATAATTTTGTTTCTTTTGCATTTTTAAGATCTATCCTTTAGAATTTAAAAACATAAAAGAAGAGATCATAATCTTAAAAATTGTTTTAAAGGGTTTTAAAAAATGAAGGCTGAAACATATAGTCAAGTTGAACAAATACAACAAAATTTAAAACTTTTAAAAAGACATTTGGAATGGGATAAGGCTATTATTTTACTTCAAAAACTCAATCTAGATGTTGAAAATCCAAACCTGTGGGATGATCCACAAAATGCACAAAAACTTTTAAAAGAGAGGGATTCATTAACCCAAAAAGTGAGGGATATTGAATCCTTAGAAAATGACCTTCAAACAAATATTGAGTTCATTGACCTTTTAGAAGCTGAAGGTGATATTGAGTCCATCCTTGAATTTGAAATGAATATTAAAGATCTTTTAAAGAAAACATCAAAATTGCAACTTGAGACATTGCTTTCTGGCGAAGCGGATAGCAATAATTGCTTTTTAGAAATTAATGCAGGCGCTGGTGGAACGGAGGCTCAGGACTGGGCGCAGATGCTAGGGCGAATGTATGCAAGATGGGCAGAATCTAAACGCTATAAGATTGAGGTTATTGATGAAAATCCGGGGGATGAAGCGGGCATTAAATCGATTACATTAAAGATTAATGGCTATCAATCTTATGGATGGCTAAAAGGTGAAAGTGGCGTACACAGACTTGTGCGTATTTCGCCTTTTGATTCAAATGCAAGGCGTCATACAAGTTTTGCCTCCGTTTGGGTTTATCCAGAAATTGATGATTCGATTGATATTGTTATTGAAGATAAAGACTTAAGAGTTGATACATACCGTGCATCGGGTGCGGGTGGGCAGCACGTTAATAAAACAGAGAGTGCCATTCGTATTACGCATATACCAACCAATATAGCTGTTCAATGTCAAAATGATCGCTCACAACATAAAAATAGAGCACAAGCCATGAGCATGTTAAAAGCCAGGTTATATGAACTTGAACTTAGAAAAAAAGAAGAAGCTGCAAACGCAAATGCGGCATCCAAAACAGATATTGGGTGGGGGCATCAAATTAGATCCTATGTTTTACAACCTTACCAATTGGTCAAAGATTCAAGAACAGGTGTTGAAAAAGGGAATGCTCACGGTGTTTTAGATGGCGATTTAGATGATTTTTTAGAAGCGGCACTTTCTCAAAAAATAGGTTAATGTATATCTTTTAATGACCTCTTGCTTGGTTAAGGTCAATTCTTTTATCAATTGTCATATAGATTAAGTCACCGATTAAATGGAGGACAAGTCCTAAAAGGGTGAACATATAAAGGGCTCCAAACATGAGTGGATAATCTCTTTGAAGGGCTGCTTCAAATCCTAAAAGGCCAAGGCCATCTAGCGAAAATAAAACCTCAATAAGTAAGGAGGATGTAAACAATATATGAATAAACGTTGCAGGAAAGCCTGCAACAATGACAAGCATTGCATTTTTAAAGATATGTTTATAAAGGACCTTATTATATTCAAGTCCTTTTGCTCTGGCTGTTAAGACGTATTGTTTATTGATTTCTTCTAAAAAGGCGTTTTTAGTTAGCAAAGTAAGTTTTGCAAATCCAGAAATAATCATGGCACAAATGGGTAAACAAAGATGCCATAGATAATCGATTGTTTTTTGAAAGAGTGAGAGTGATTCAAAATTGTCAGACGTTAAGCCCCTTAAGGGAAAAAATGTCCAAAAGCTCCCGCCTGCAAAAAGAATGATTAATAGTAAAGCAAATAAAAAACTTGGGATTGCATAAGCAAGTACAACAATTGAACTGGTTATAACATCAAATTTAGAGCCGTCTCTTACGGCTTTTTTGATGCCTAAGGGAATAGAGATAAGGTACACGATTAACGTTGTCCAAAAGCCTAGAGAAATTGAAACAGGTAATTTTGATTTTATGATGTCTATGACGCGTTGATCTCTAAAATAGCTTTTTCCAAAGTCAAAGGTTAAATAGTTTTTAATCATAAGCACAAAACGTTCATGGGCAGGTTTATCAAAGCCAAAACTTTTTTCGAGTTTTTTTATAAATTCAGGATCAATACCTTCAGCACCACGATAACTTGATTCTGTATTGCTTATAAGATGCGTATTAGCATCAAGCCCCCCAAAGTGATTATTTGCATCTGCTCCATTACTTTTCATTTGTGAAATAATTTGTTCAATGGGTCCACCTGGGGCTACTTGAACAATTAAAAAATTGACTAAAATCACACCCAGTAGGGTTGGGAAAATGAGTAATAAACGCTTAAATATATAAAAGGGCATGAGGCAAAACTTATTGTTTTATATAACGCAATTATAAAGGGTTTAAGTTCAGATAAGCAACGTTAAACAGACTATTTTATTTTTTAACATATATAAAACGTCAAACAGAACATAAAATTTTGGTGGAGCCAAGGGGAGTCGAACCCCTGACCTCTACAATGCCATTGTAGCGCTCTACCAACTGAGCTATGACCCCTAGTAGGTTATACTTTATCAAAATATAAA
>JAGOTX010000011.1 GCA_018061565.1 Pseudomonadota bacterium | reverse complement strand
CTGGAAGAGCGTTTAAAAGTTCATAGCAGAGCTTACCTAAATTTAAAGAATCACTTAAATCGGGGCCATAATCTGTAATATCAACGCCTGTTAATACAATTTCTTGATATCCGGCTTCTAATAAAAGATTTGTTTGGTGAATAACGTCGTTTAAAGGAACACTTCTTGAATTGCCCCGACCAAAAGGAATCGTACAAAACGTACACCGATGATTACACCCATTTTGCACCTGAACAAAAGCACGTGCCTTACCGTCAAACCCTGTTACAAGGTGACTAGCCGTTTCTTCAATTGACATGATGTCATTCACAAGTAAACGGGGTGCGTCTTTAATATCATAAGCTTTAAGCTGCATCTTTTCTTCATTACCGATGACACGGTCAACTTCGTCCATCTTTAAAAACTGATCAGGATTAATTTGAGCCCCACATCCTGTGACGATAATCGTTGCATCTGGATTTTCGCGTTTGAGTTTTCTAATAGATTGGCGGACTTGACGTTCGGCTTCGGACGTTACAGCACAGGTATTAAAAATGATTGTATTTTCAAGTCCTGCTTCATTGGCTAAATTCTTCATCACTTCAGATTCATATGTATTAAGACGGCATCCAAATGTTACAACCTGATTTTTATTATTCATATTTAAAAAAACCAAAATCTATTAAAATTAAAAACTAGGGTAGAATACCATAATCTAAAGAAAAAATCAAAAATATAAAATCTAAAATAAATAATATGAATTATGTCTTTAACATTAATCTATATTTACAAATGATAAACAAATTCCCTACAATAGGTCAAAAGAACAAAGCTGGAATTAAAGAAAAATGAAGAATCCACTCGGTCATAAAATCATTAGGATGAGTATTTTTTCAAGTAGGTGGCTGCAAGCCCCCCTTTATATTGGACTTATTATTGCACAAGTTGTCTACGTTTATAAATTTTTAGAAGAAGTTGTTGAACTTGTTTTACATGCAGGCATTAAAACTGAACCAGAAATTATGATGCTGGTTTTAAGCCTTATTGATGTTGTGATGATATCTAATCTTTTAATAATGGTTATTATTGGGGGATACGAAACATTTGTGTCAAGACTTCGCTTAGAGAACCATCCCGACATCCCCGAATGGCTTGATCACGTTAATGCAAGCACCATGAAAATTAAACTGGCGATGGCATTAATTGGCATATCTTCTATACATTTGTTAAAAACTTTTATAGAAGTAAACAATCCGGTTGCTAATCTAAAAGATAGTGCTATAATGTGGCAAGTCATAATTCATGTGACTTTTTTGGTTTCAGCTATTGCGCTTGCTTATACAGCGAAAATTGCCGATAGCCTACATAGCGTTAATCATCACTAAGGGAGGAATATAATTTTATGGGTAACTCTTGTCGTCTGTTTGCTTATATTTGTTTTTTAAGCACAATATCCCATAATATATATCCATCAGACAATGAATATCCTGCTCAAAAGAATAACTCCTTTGCTCTTAAAATTACAGAACCTGTTGTTGTTCATAGTGCTCAAAGTGTTTCATCTCAAGGTGTAACCTCTCCAGATTTATCCCCTGGAAGTAGTTCTCCAACAACAGCAACAACTGAATACGTTTCTCTATTAAAAGAAAACTTAAGCAAAATACCAGAAATTTCAAGAAAAGAATCCGTTGAACATTTTTTAGGTTCGCCAGCAAATCTTGATAATCAGGCTGTACATTATCCTTCTGCTGATGCTGACGAAGATGATCAGACTAAACTTAAAAGAAAAAAAAGAAAGAAGAAGCAAAAAGCTAATGGAACTTGTAATGATGAAGCGGCACATGCATCCCCCCTTTTGGGACCAATGCCTATTGGTGCAGCTACCCCCCATAAACGATCAACCTCAACAGATCGATCTGACGTTTCAAGTAGTACAACAACCCAACCAAACTCAAATTCAATAACCCCTCGACCAAATCATAGAGGCGGAGCAGAATCATATCCTTCAGATTCAGCACCTAATACAACCCAAATTCTTCCGAGAAGACCTGATATAGATGATATACCTATCCTTGAACTACCACCCGCTGCGACACAAGGATCAGCACAATATTTTGAAACAATACAAAGTGATGGCATGATGTCAATTCTTGCAGCAGTTGCCCATGAAGCATATGGAAGCAAAACAAATAGTAAAGACAGAATGTCACCTAAAAATTGGCTTGAAGCCAACAATTTTAAATTTGAAAAATATGCTAGCTATATTGTTGTATCGTCAGATGTAACTGATAACAAGGATGTATTTATTGCTTTTCCAGGAACCAATCTTGGTAATTTAACCGTTAGTATTGGCAGCTGTACAGAATGGGATGATGATCAATTTGATAGAACCGGCAATGCCATGTTGCCGGGAATAGTATCCTTTATTAAAAAACCTTATACATATTTAAGAAATGCTGCTTTTAGCTTATCTCTCTATTATTTTACCAGTATGTTTTACCTTTGGTCACAGGAAAAAGATATATTATATAGTGGCTCAGCTGGCGTAATGTTTATGTCGCTCGCCTCACTTATGTATCTAAATCTGATTCCGGCGGTAGCATCTAAACTGTATGTTAAGCACTTAATTAACCTTTATCATGAGATTGAACCTATTTATAAAGAACATATTGCAAGAGGGCATAATGTCTACTTTGTTGGGCACTCCTTAGGCGGACATATTGCAGAAATTATGGCGCACTTTTTTCCACAATCAACAGCTGTAAGTTTTAGCGCACCAGGGGGGGGGTGTTCAAAGTCCCTTTCTATTGCTGGACGCCTTATCGCACAATATGGAAAAGAATTATCCTGTGATATAGAAAATTGGAAAAAAAGAATTGTTCGTATTGTTATGGAAGGGGATCCTATTCATAATGTTTTAAAACATAAATTTGATAATGATGGCATATATACAATACGGTTACCAAGCAATACCAATACGCATTCAGAAGAAGAATCTAATCAAATTGACAAAAACGATACCTATGATATGAGTGCACATAGAATTTATGAAATATATTTAACGTATATGTTTGCACATGCAAAAAACAATCCTCCTATTACCAAAAAAACAACTAGTCAATAGGGATAAAATTTAAAAAATGCACTCAGCATACGACATATTTAAAAGACTTTATAAAGAATATATAAGGTCTTATATAAAGCATATGTTTTTTGCTGTTGTTTGCATGATTCTTGTGGCCCTTTCAACAGCTGCTTTTACATACCTTATAAAATTTGTATTTGATGAAGTCTTTAAATCATCCGCAAATCAGGAGATGCTTTTTTTTGCGACAGCACTTTTTGCCGTGTTTGTAATTAAAGCTGTTGCGTCCTATGGGGAGTCCGTACTATTAGCTTATGTTGGTCAACGGATGATATCAGACATTCAAAGTAACTTGTTTAAACACTTAATGACCTTAGATATATCCTTTTTTCATAAAAGCTCCTCTGGTGATATCTTATCAAGATTTACAAATGACGTTCAACTGATGCGTACATCCTTTTCAACAGTTGCTGTTAGTATTGGAAAAGATCTTGTAACACTTATTGCACTTGTTGGCGTTATGTTTTACAGAGAACCCATTTTAGCGTTAATAGCATTTACAGTCTTTCCTGTTGCAATCTTTCCAATCTTTAAACTGGGTCGAAAAATGGGGAAAGCAACATATAAAGCCCAAAATCAAATGGGGGACTTAACATCAAGACTTTCTCAAGTTATGCAGTCCATTCGCGTTGTAAAAGCATATCATAGTGAAGAGGTTGAACAAAAGTTTGTGGATCAATCGATTTTTGTTCTTTTTAAAATGATTTATAAAACAGCGAGAATTAGGTCTAGTGCACACCCTATTGTTGAGATTATCAGTGGTATGGCTATCATCTCTGTTATTTGTTATGGCGGTTGGCAAGTTTCGCAAAACTTAAGAACAACGGGGGATTTTATCTCTTTTATATTTGCCCTTCTTTTAGTATATGAACCCTTAAAACGATTGAGCCACCTTAATACGAACCTTCAAGAAGGTATTGCTTCCGTTAGAAGAATTTATGAAATTTTTGATATAAAGCCTAAAATTTTAAACTGTATGAATCCAAAAAAGCTAGGAACTGTTAAAACGGATATTGTTTTTAAAGCCATTACTTTTCAGTATGATGGACATTCCCAACTTTTTAAAAATTTAACGTTTCATATCCCCATTGGTAAAAGTGTTGCTTTTGTAGGGCCTAGTGGTTCAGGAAAATCAACAATTATTAATCTAATTCCCCGTTTTTATGATGTTCAAGAAGGGCAGATTTTAATTAATAGCGAAGATATTAAAGCGTTTGATATAGAATCTTTAAGGTCTAAAATTGCCCTTGTATCGCAGGAAATATCGCTTTTTGATCGTTCTATTTATGACAACATTGCTTATGGAGCAATTAATACAACAAAAGAACAAGTGATAGAAGCAGCGAAAAAAGCGCTCGCACATGATTTTATTATGAAATTGCCACACCAATACGATACCTTTGTTGGTGAAAATGGTGTTATACTTTCAGGCGGACAAAGACAACGCATTGCGATTGCCAGAGCAATGGTTAAAAATGCCCCGATCCTTTTGCTGGATGAAGCAACATCTGCACTGGATAGTGAGTCTGAAAAGCAAGTTCAAGATTCATTAAACAATTTAATGTTCAATAGGACGACTGTTATTGTTGCACACCGACTGTCTACAATTGTTGATTGTGATATCATTTATGTTCTAAACAATGGACAAATTGTAGAACTAGGAACACATAAAGAATTACTTCTTAAAAAAGGCCAGTATGCTGACCTTTGGTATGCACAAATAGAGCGCGTCTAAAAAATATTTTTAAAAACTATCCTAAATTTAACTTTTTCTTAACGTTTTACTGGCAAAATAAAATCATAAGAAGGAAACTTTCTTACAATGTATTAATTACAGCAAAGGATTTGCGTCATGAAAAATAAACATTATATTCTATTAAGTGTTGTTGCCTCTATTATAAAATCAAATGCGGGTGTTCCTGTTATGCAAAATCCATCTTTTTTGCAACAAAAACCTGCACCAATAAATCAATTTCAACAAAACGGTATGCCATCGGCTTATCAACAACAACCCCCAAGCATGATGATGCAGCCAGATCCAAGCATGATGATGCAGCCAGATCCAAGCATGATGATGCAACAGCCAGATCCAAATGCCATGATGATGCAACAGCCAGATCCAAGCATGATGATGCAACAGCCAGATCCAAGCATGATGATGCAACAGCCAGATCCAAGCATGATGATGCAACAGCCAGATCCAAGCATGATGATGCAACAGCCAGATCCAAGCGTGATGATGCAACAGCAAGATCCAAGCATGATGATGCAACAGCCAGATCCAAGCGTGATGATGCAACAGCAAGATCCAAGCATGATGATGATGCAAGATCCATCTGCGGGTATGGCTGGCATGGTTATGAATAACCCAATAGCACAAAACTTAGCGCAACAAGTACCAGGTGGTGCTTTAGCAATGGGGGCAGCTCAACAAGCCGCTGGTTTACATCAAGCTTTTAATGAAGGTGGTGTCGGTGGTCTTACGGGAGCCGCAATGAATAACCCAATGGCACAAAACTTAGCGCAACAAGTACCGGGGGGGGCTATGGCAATGGGAGCAGCTCAACAAGCCGCTGGTTTACATCAAGCTTTTAGTGAAGGTGGCGTCGGTGGCCTTGCGGGAGCCGCAATGAATAACCCAATGGCGCAAAACTTAGCGCAACAAGTACCGGGGGGGGCTATGGCAATGGGGGCAGCTCAACAAGCCGCTGGTTTACATCAAGCTTTTAGTGAAGGTGGCGTCGGTGGCCTTGCGGGAGCCGCAATGAATAACCCAATGGCGCAAAATTTAGCGAATAAAGTACCGGGTGGCGCTATGGCAATGGGACTTGCTCAAAACCCAATGGCACAAGGTCTTGCAGGTGCTGCTATGGGAAAAATGCAGTCGTTTATGAGCAAAAAAACAGCACAACCTGGGGCTGTAGAACAAACTGCTCAAACACTTCCTGTAAAAAAAGCACTGACACCAGCAAAACAATTGAAACAAGATGCTAATGCCCAAAAAAGAGCAGCACAAGAAGCAATGAAAGGTGCTTCAAAAGAAGACATAGCAAAGGCACGTGAAGCAAAAAAAGCACAAGAAAAAGCAGCAAAAGAACAAGCGAAACAAAAAGCAGCAGCAAAACCAAAACCTGCCCCTAAACCAAAGCCTGCGGCAAAACCAAAACCTGCCCCTAAACCAAAGCCTGCGGCAAAACCAAAACCTGCGGCAAAACCAAAAGCAGCACCTAAACCAAGTGTTAAAAAGAAAAAATAAAAACGTCTCAACTTTTTAATAAAAATAATGTATAAAGGAATAAGAAGCAGATTAGTCGAGTTACACAAAAGGTATGAATACAATCCTTTTTAGCGAGCTATCTGCCTTTTTCCTTTGTTTTTTAAGAATTCTTGGACTGTTTCTTTTAACGCCCTTTTTTTCACAAAAAGAGATATTTTCACAAGCTAAAATTATACTGGCTGCACTTTTAGCCTTTTTTATTTTTCCACTTGTTCAAACAAATTTACCAACAGTCATTGATATTTCTTATGACAAACTTATTTACTATATGTTTATGGAGTTTTTTATTGGAGCCCTAATTGGCATGAGTGCACACTGCATTTTTATGATTTTAGATCTTCTAGGATACTTTATTTCTTCTGAATCTGGACTTGGGAATGCACAAATACTTAATCCATCTTTAGGGATGTCTACAACGTTATCAACAACATTGTTAATGGTAAGTGGAACTTTATTGCTTTTAATTTTTGACTTTCATCACCTTTTAATTCGACTTCTTGTTGAATCATATTCATGTTTTGATATTCGTGATCAAAATTTTATGAATGATTTTTTAATCATCATTATAAACAGTCTTAAAAAAATGTTTTCTTTAGGATTACAATTTAGTTTTCCCTTTATTATTGTTGGCCTTATTTTAAATATCAGCATTGGCCTTATTAATAAGCTAATTCCACAAATTCAAATTTTTAGCGTCATGCCACCAGCACAACTGATTGTTGGTTTTTTAATGCTAGCCTTTATTCTACCCACTTTATTAGAAGGGTTTATCAGTATTTTTAAAAATTTATATTGTGATCTTCTTCAAGGAAGAACATAAAACAAACAGCTCTTATTTAAAAATTTTCCATAAATTTAAAATATCGCAACGTTTAACAAAATAATTTTTTTGCCATTTTTGCGTTTTTGTGCTTTGTAAATTTTGAGTTATATGACTCGGGCTATAAACTCTTATTGCTCTTTTACCATCCTTCTGATCTTTAGAAAAAATGCCGTATTTAAAAAAAACGTCTACCGGAAAAACAAAATAACCATCATCATATTCATCCCTACTTTTAACAATGACAAAATCAACATTGTCTGTTTTATCAAAGGGGCAAATTTCAGAATCTTTGGTTGGTCTTTTCCAAAGGGTTACAAACATGCCTACTTTTTTAGGCGTTTTTTTAGCATTCCTAAAAAGGTTTTTTTTACCTGACATTATAAATTGACAAGCTGCATAATCTTTACTTTCCTCATCAATTAAAACATTTGTTACATCGTCTAATGTTTTTTGAATATCTATTAAAAATTCTTTAAAGGACAAAGGAATCATATCGTTACCAAACTTAAAAGGTGGGTTTTAATTTGCGGTGTTACATATATCTTTTTAGATAATAAAATTTCTACAATTGGTAGATTGTCTTTTGAAAGAATCCGAAGAACAATAGCCGTTTGGCCTTCCTCTTGCTTTTTAACGAAGGATAAAAAGGACGATATATCCTTATCTGCTGGCACAGAATAAAACAGATCATGGCTTTTATGCATGGCATCAAGCGGCGTCATATTGTTAACCATAATTCTAATTTCTTCAGATTCTGGGTCTTTTTTAACGTTGGCTTCAATATAAAAAGAGCGCCCTTCTTCCAGAAGATCCCTTAAATTTGTATACTTTTCAGAAAAGAGAACGGATTCAAAAATGCCAGATGCATCCGATAATTTGATGAATGAAAACTTGTTACCGGCTTTGGATGTTTTTTCCTGCTTTGAAAGAAGCACACCTGCCAAATTAAGGGGAACACCACTTGTTGTTGCTTTTTCTTGTAACTGGGTAGATGGCGTTACATTAAGCCCTGGTAACATATTCTTATAAATATCCAAAGGGTGGGCACAAAGGTAATACCCAAGGGATAAAAATTCATTTTGCAAACGTTCTAATGGCAAAAAATCATCTGACTGTGTTAACAGTATTTCAGATCCTGCTGTGTTTTTAGGAGCACCAAAAAGGGTTGCTTGTTTAGATTGCTTTTCTTTAAAATAAATTTGGCCTTGGCGAATCATGACATCAACTGACTTAAAAAGCTGTTGCCTGTTTTTGTGAATACAATCAAATGCGCCAGCAGATATAAGGCTTTCTAACATCCGTTTGTTTAAAACTTTTGGATCCACCCTTTTAATAAAATCATCAATCGATTTAAACTTTCCATTTTTAAGGCGTTCTTGCACTAAAAGGTCTACCAGTTGAATGCCTACGTTTTTAATAGCACCCAACGCATAACGAATGGCATTTTTTTCATGATCCACCCAAAATGTTGCATGACTTTCATTAATATCTGGGGATAAAACAGTCAGTCCACTGTCTTCTACATCTTGACGGAAGATATTGAGTTTTTCTGTATTGTGAATATCATATGTCATGGACGCTGCATAAAATTCAAGCGGATAATTCGCTTTTAAATATGCCGTTTGATAGGCTAATAAAGCATAAGGCGCTGAGTGCGATTTATTAAACCCATAGCCTGCAAACTTTGCCATTTGATCAAATATTTGGGACGCGATGTTTTGAGGAATGTCGTTTTGAATGGCCCCTTTTGTAAAAAGGTCCCGCTGGGCGTCCATTTCAGATTTTATTTTTTTACCCATTGCACGCCGTAAAAGGTCAGCCGCTCCTAAAGAATAGCCCCCTAAAACTTGTGCAATATGCATAACCTGTTCTTGATAAACCATAACACCATATGTTGGTGCTAAAATCGGCTCTAATGAGGGGTGAAGATAACGAACAAGTTCTTCCCCATGTTTACAAGCAACGTAGCGTGGAATATCGTCCATTGGCCCTGGCCGATAGAGTGCAACCAGTGCTATAAGGTCTTCAAACCTGTCTGGACGCAGTTTTCTGATCACATCCTTCATGCCGCCACTTTCAAGCTGAAATATGCCAACTGTTGAAACGTCTTCTAAAAGTTTAAACGTTTTTGAATCATCCAAAGAAATGGTTTGAATTTTAAAGTCACTTTTCCATTTTTCACGAATAAGGGAACTGGCATATTCAATAACGGTTAGCGTTTTTAATCCTAAAAAGTCGAACTTTACAAGGCCTGCTTGCTCAACATATTTCATGTTAAACTGTGTTACAGAAAGTTCTGATTTTTCGTCCCTATAAAGAGGAATCAGTTCAGATAAAGGGCGATCCCCAATCACAACACCCGCCGCATGGGTTGAGGCATGGCGGTAAAGACCTTCTAACTGTTTTCCAATTTCAACTAATCGATAAACAGCTTCCTCCTCCTCCACAGCTTTTTGAAGAAGCGGTTCCATTTCTATGGCTTGTTCTAACGTTACAGGATTTGCTGGATTGTTGGGAACAAGATCACAAATTTTACCAACTTGTCCATAAGGAATTTGAAGAACGCGCCCAACGTCCCTTAACACTGCACGCGCTTGAAGCTTACCAAACGTTATAATATGGGCAACTCTGTCAACACCATATGCATGACACACGTACTTTATAACTTCATCTCTTCGATCTTGACAAAAGTCAACGTCAAAGTCTGGCATAGAAACACGTTCTGGGTTTAAAAAACGTTCAAAAATAAGGCCAAAATAAATAGGGTCCATATCTGTTATGGTCATAACCCATGCAACCAAAGACCCAGCACCAGAACCACGTCCTGGGCCTACCGGAATCTTTTGATTTTTTGCCCATTGAATAAAGTCTGCAACAATTAAAAAATAACCAGGAAAGCCCATTTTTTCGACAATGTCTAATTCATATTCCAAACGTTTTAAATAGTTTTCCTCTATTTCTTTATGTTGGTCTTCACTGTACTTAAAAAAAACTTCCTCATATAAGCGAATTTTTAATCCTTCATAGGCGCGTTCTCTTAATTCTTCAACTTCAGAACGACCTTCCTTTGTTGGAAAGCGGGGCAAAATGGGTTTGTGGCCTTTGGCTGTAAAGTGACAGCGTTTGGCAATCAACACAGTATTTGAAACAGCCTCTGGAATATCTGAAAAGAGTGCTGTCATCTCCTCTTCAGATTTTAGGTAATGTTCTGGTGTTACTTTCCGTCTATCCGTATCAACAAGGTAGCGCCCTTCTGCAATACAAAGCAAAGCGTCGTGTGCTTCATACATATCAGGCGTTGCAAAAAACACATTATTTGTTGCCACAAAAGGAATATTTAAGTCAAGCGCCCATTCAATAAAATAGGGTTCTGTTTGGTGTTCGACCTCTAATCCATGACGCTGAAGCTCCATATAAAGATGATTGTGAAAAATGTTTTTAAAAGATATAAGAAGTTCTTTTGCATCTTCTATTTTATTTTTTAAGATCAGCTCACCAAGAGGTCCCGAACTTGCGCCTGTCAAACAAATAACCCCTTCACTATAGTCTTTAAGCTCTAAAAAAGTTATATGAGGGTCGGTCATTTCCTTACTCGGCGCATAAAGGAGGGACGCTAACTTTAAAAGGTTTTTATATCCCGATTCATTAGAGGCAAGCAAAACAATTGGCGCACTGTATAATTCGCTCTTTAACGTAACCTGTATACCAATAATGGCTTGAATACCTTGGTCTTTACAAAGCGTTGCAATTTCAAGAGCCCCAAAAAGGTTGTTTGTATCTGTAATACCAATGGCTGGCATCATCTGCTTTTGGCAAAGACTTGGAATTTTTTTAATATGGATTGCACCTTCTGCAAGGGAATATGCTGTATGCACACGAAGATGAATAAATGCCATAAACGAAGTGGAACCTTTTGTGATATCTTAAAATAATGTCCTAACTTTAGCATAAAAGTTAGGACATTTGGAAATTCAAAATAAGAAACAGAAGTTATCCAGACTTTGTATAAGTTAATGCTTCTTCTTTTTTAAAAATGGGTAAAAGATATGTTAGAGCATATTCTTTTTCTTGTAAAAGAGATGGATCAAACAAAAGTTTAAAAGCATAAAGATTGGCTTTTTCAAGTAAATCGTTAAGGATATCTTGCTCTTTTGGTGTTGATTTTTCGAGATTACTAAATTTAAAAGTTGGCATACCACTTTGTTGTGTTCCAACAATTTCGCCACTTCCCCTTAATTTTAAATCCATTTCTGCTAATAAAAAACCATCATTCGTTGATTTCATAACCTCTAATCTTTTTTTGCCATATTCAGTTAAAATAGGGCCAAAAACCAATATACAATAGGAATCTTTTATTCCCCTTCCAACACGCCCCCTTAATTGATGAAGTTGTGCAAGGCCAAACTGTTCTGCATTTTCAATCACCATAATACTGGCGTTTGGAACATCCACCCCAACTTCAATAACGGTTGTTGAAACAAGAAGTTGAACTTGATTATTTTTAAAGGCCATCATCGCTTCATCTTTTTGTTGGGGCTTCATTTTTCCATGAACAAGGGTGACATTAAAATCTTTAAAATAGTCTTTTAAAACTTCAACTCTTACCTCTGCAGCGGTTTTAACGGATTCCTTATTTTCTTCAATTAAAGGGCAAATCCAATAAACTTGTTCGCCTTGCTTCATTTTTTCTAGAAGACGACTTAAAAGTGTGTCCAATTTTTTTTGAGATAAAAGTGACGTTACAATTGGCTTTCTGCCTTTGGGTTTTTCCTTTAAAAGGGAAACATCCATATCACCATATTGAGCAAGGGTTAAAGACCTTGGAATGGGGGTTGCCGTCATTGAAAGAAGATGGACGTTTTCGCCTTTTTTATAAAGGTTAACGCGTTGTTCAACCCCAAAACGGTGTTGTTCATCAATAACGCAATATGTTAAGTTTTTAAAAATAACGTCCTGTTGAATTAAAGCATGAGTCCCAACAAGAAGGTCTATTTCATGGTTTTTGAGTCTTGTTAAAAGAATATCCCTTTGTTTTTTTGTATGACGGGCCGTTAGTATTTCTATTTGAATTGTGTTCGAAAATAGTTTTAAAAACGTTTCAAAATGCTGTTGCGCTAAAATTTCAGTTGGCGCCAAAATGGCAACTTGCCCACCTTTTTCTATTTGATAAAGGGCGGATATAAATGCCACAATTGTTTTGCCGCTTCCAACATCCCCTTGTAAAAGGCGAACCATTGTCGTTTCTTTTTCAAAGTCATCAACAATTTCTTGAATGACTTTTTTTTGCCCCTCCGTCAATAAAAAGGGAAGATGTTTTAAAAAAAGATCAATTAATCCAACAGATTCAAAAGGCACAACGGTCTTACAAGACTCTTCTTTTTTGATAATAGCATTTTTTTTACCCTGCCTTGAAGCAAGTACCAATGCCAATTGATGCGCTAAAAATTCATCAAAACAAAGACGCCTTTGAGATGGACTCAAACTGTTCAAGACTTCATCTGGTACTTGGTGCATTTTTTTTAAAGCCGTATCAAACTCTGGTAGAGACAATTGGGCTTTTGTTTCAGCATTAACCCAATCTGGAAAAGGCTCAATATAGGTTAATATTTTTTGAATAAAGCGCTGAATAAAATTTTGCGCAAGTCCAGAAGTTAGAGGATAAATAGGTTTTTCACCCACCCAAAGGGGTTTATCATTTAATGAGCCCACAAAATCAGGATGACTTAATTTAGCAAAAAAAGGTGATTTCAAATGGTTATTAACCTCAATTTCACCGGATATTAAGACTTTTTCACCAACGACAAAAAGTTTTTTATAATACGCTTCATTCCCTTTAAAATAAATAACTTCAAGCTTTTGGCCAAAGTCATCCTCTAGAATAATCTTAAAAGGTTGACGCGACCGCCTTTGCCGTGGGATATGATATAACACTTTTAAATAAAGAGTGGCTAAAGTTTTTTCTTGAATGTCCTTTAGTGATTGAAAATAGGTTCTTTTTTCGAACCGAAAAGGAATATGGAGACCGACATCAATAACACGATCCCCCATTAATTTATTAACAAATTTAAAAATTGTATCACTTAGCTTAATGAAATTTGAAAAAGGCAATAAACTCTTTAACGGTATATGAAGATTTTGATTATCGCCTTCTTTATCAATTGCGTCTGGTGCGTTTTGCATTTTTAAAACAACATATTAGATTTCAAGACTATTATATTGGCTTCCTCTACTTTTAATACAATTATTATTTGTTTTTTTCCTTATAATTATCAATCGCTGCTTTAATTGCTTCTTCGGCTAAAACAGAACAATGAATTTTAACAGGTGGCAAAACAAGTTCTTCTGCAATTTCAGAATTTTTAATTGTGGATGCTTCATCTAACGTTTTGCCTTTAATCCATTCCGTTACAAGAGAGGATGATGCAATAGCAGAACCACAACCAAATGTTTTAAACTTTGCATCTTCAATAACGCCATTTTCACTTACTTTAATTTGAAGACGCATCACATCTCCACATGCAGGTGCGCCTACTAACCCAGTTCCAACGTTTAAATCATCCTTTTCAAAAGATCCAACATTTTTTGGATTTTCGTAATGTTCCACAACATTTTTACTATAAGCCATATTTTTTCTCCCAATAATTAATGTGCTGCCCATTGAATGGACGCAATATCAATGCCTTCTTTTTTCATTTCCCAAAGAGGGCTAAGATCTCTTAACTTGTTAACCGCTTTTACAACGGAAGCAATCGCTTCATCAATTTCTGCATCTGTTGTAAAACGACCAATACCAAAACGAATAGATGTATGTGCAAGTTCTTCAGTAATGCCTAAAGCCTCTAACACATAAGATGGTTCTAAGGATGACGATGTACAAGCGGAACCTGAAGAAACAGCCAAATTCTTTATGCCCATCATAAGTCCTTCTCCCTCAACACAGGAAAAACTTAAATTAAGATTACCAAAATAACGGTGTTTTGAATCTCCATTTAAATAAACTTCTTCCAACTGGCTTGTGATACCAAGCAACATTTTATTATAAAGGCGCGTAATATGCTCTAAGTCCTTAGTCATTCTTTGAGCAGCAACCTTTGCTGCTTCACCAAGGCCAACACAAAGAGGCGTTGGCACTGTGCCAGATCTGATACCACGCTCTTGCCCACCACCATGAAAAAGCGATTTAAGTCTTACACGTGGCGTTCTTCTAATATATAAAGCACCAATCCCTTTAGGCCCATAAATTTTATGACCTGATATACTTAACAGATCGATATTCATATCGTCCACATTAAGGGGAATTTTTCCAAATGCTTGCGCAGCATCGGTATGGAAAAAGACACCTTTTTCACGACACAATGCACCAATTTCTTTTAACGGTTGAATGACACCAATTTCGTTATTAACAGCCATAATCGAAACAAGAATGGTTTTTTCGGTCATTGCATTTTTTAAAGCATCCAAATCAACAAGACCATTGTTTTGAACAGGCAAAAAGGTAATGTCAAAACCTTCCTCTTTTAAATAACGGCATGTGTCAATAATACATTTGTGTTCTGTTTTAAGTGTTATAATATGGTTTTTTGTTGGGCTTTTATAAAAATGAGCAACGCCTTGAAGGGCAATATTATTTGATTCAGTCGCACCACTTGTAAAAATAATATCTTTTGCATCAGCACCAATAAGTGTTGCTATGCGTTCCCTTGCTTCTTCAATCGCATCTTCAGCGTGCCATCCAAATGCATGATTTTTAGAATGGGGATTTCCAAATTCTTTTTCAAAATAAGGCATCATCTTTTCAACAACCAATGGATCACACGGCGTTGTTGACTGATAATCTAAATATATAATTTTTTCCATTTTTTCTCCTTTTTAAAAATTTAAAACGCTAAGTCTTTAAATCTTCTTTTGTTAAATAACATGTGTTAAATATTGACTTCCAAACATCTAAAAACATATCGACGTCCTCCTTTAAGGGATTTGGCGGAAGACTCATTCTTAACATTGTTTCAGCAATCGATAAATCCAAATTCATGGCTTTTAGTGTTTTTGAAACTTTTACTTTACCCGATGAACAAGCAGAGCCTGCACTGACTGCTATTTTATGAATATCAAAATTCATGACTTGCGTTTCGCTTTTGACATAAGGCATAGAGATAAGTAAGGTATTGGAGAGCCTTGCCACATTTTTACCAACAACAAAAACAAAGTCGTGTTCTTTTAAGAGCGTTTCTTGAATATAGTCCCTTGCCTTTAAGGAATTTTGCCAATCTTCGTGATAGGCTTCATCAAATGCAAGGCCCATTGTAGTAATACTTAAAACATTTTCAGTTCCAGCGCGAAAGGATCGTTCTTGCCCACCACCAACAGTAAAAGGATTAAAGGATGCATTTTCTTTAATAACCATAACGCCTGCACCTTTAAGTGCACCAATTTTATGACCTGAAAACGTGATATAATCAAACCTTGCCCAATCCGTAATAGATTGGCGCCCCAGTGACTGAACGGCATCCACATGAATAGAGCCGCCGTACTTTTTAACCAACTCAAAAGCATCATCTAAGGGTTGAATAACCCCTGTTTCATTATGGGCCGACATAATGCTAACAAGAAAGGGGGGGGGGGTCTCTTTTAAGATGTTTTCTAAATGATTAAGGTCAACAAGGCCGTCCATTGTGACACCATAAAACAAAGCATCTTTACGGGCTAAGAAAACAGAATCATGTTCTTGGGCGGAAAGAATAACAGGCCCTTCAAACCCTTTTAAGATGGTATTATTAGACTCTGTTGCGCCACTTGTAAAAATAACTGTCTTTAAAGGAACATTTAAGATATGGGCGATTTTTTCCCTTGACTCTTCAATCATTTTTCGGGCCATGCGCCCAAAAAAATGGACAGACGAAGGGTTGCCAAAAACGTTCAAATAATCATGAATAGATTCTTTAATACTTTGTCTTATTGGAAAACTTGCATTATAGTCAAAATAAATCATGAAATACCGCCTTTTTCATGCCGTTCCAATACGCCTTTATTGTAGACGACATCATAAAGTGTGACCGATTTAAAAAACGATTGCGTTAAAACATCAAAAGAATACCAAAGATGGTGTGTTGAACACTCCGTACCTGTTAATTTGCACCCCTCTACATTTCCCTTACAGAGCATTGCATCCGTTATAGGGTCAACAGATTGAATTATGTCATATATGGAAATATCTTGCGGTGAACGCGTTAAGGCATAACCACCACTAAGACCACGATGACTCATAACAAGACCGCTTTTTCGAAGTTTTGAAAAAAGTTGTTCCAATAAAACAAGTGATAAACCATCCTTTTCAGCGAGATAAGAAAGCGGAATATAGCGCACAAATTCCATTCTTTTGACAAGCTCAACCATCGCTGTAATTGAGGATCTGGCTTTTGAACTAATTTTCATATGAATGGTGTTCTTTAAAAAAAAATAGCATTTTTTTTTAAATATGCTAGAGTTAATGAATCGTACTGGTTTCCACAGTACAATAAGTTGACTAAAATAGTCAAGTTTAAAAATCAGGAAGAAACTTTAAAAAAGGGAGTACGCATGCCAGAAGTTATGTTTAATGGATCTGTTGGTCGAATAGAGGCACGTTTTTGTGGGGGAGCAACACCCAGTGCTCCAGTTGCTTTAATTTTGCACCCGCACCCTAAGCAAGGTGGCACTATGAATAATAAGATTGTTAACACGCTCTTTAAAACGTTTGTTAACAATGGATTTGCTGCCTTAAAATTTAATTATAGAGGTGTTGGAAAATCAGAAGGTGTTTATGACAATGGCGAAGGTGAACTTTCAGATGCCGCGTCAGCCCTTGATTGGTTACAATCTATATTACCCCAATCACGTTCTTTTTGGGTTGCTGGATATTCTTTTGGTGGATTACTTGCCATGCAGCTATTAATGCGCCGCCCAGAACTGACTGGATTTATTGCCGTTAGCCCACCTGCTAACCACTATGATTTTAATTTTTTAGCGCCCTGCCCTGTTTCAGGTCAAATTATACAAGGCGACAAGGATGCTTATGTTAACCCCAATAGTGTTGAACAACTGGCTGTAAAACTTAGAAATCAACGCGGAATTGCTATTGACTATAAACTGGTTGCTGGCGCTGATCACCTGTACCAAAACACAACAGATGAAATTGAAAAATTAGTTTCAGAATACCTCTCAAGAAGAATGATGATGATTGATTCTTTAGCAAGTTAACTTGACTTTATCAAATTTTATCTTTATATAAAGAAAGATCGTGTTCTATCCTTTAAATGAAAGTGTGTTTTTATGAGACTTCCCTTTAATACCCTTAAAACTGTCCACTTTATTGGCATCGGTGGCATTGGCATGAGTGGTATTGCGGAGATTTTAAGTAATTTAAACTATCCCGTTCAAGGTTCTGATCAAAATATCAACAACAATACGTCACGTCTTCAAAAAATGGGCATAACAATCTTTATAGGACACGACGTTAACAATATTAAAAATGCTGATGTCGTTGTTGTATCATCTGCTATAAAAGAGGATAATCCAGAACTTTTAGCAGCACACGCTTTAGGTATACCGGTTATTAAACGGGCCGAAATGCTTGCTGAAATTATGCGTTTTCGCTTTTCAATTGCTGTTGCTGGAACACATGGAAAAACAACAACAACGTCCATGAATGCTGCACTTTTAGATAGCGCAAATCTTGACCCCACAGTTGTTAATGGGGGTATTTTAAATTCCTATAATACTAATGCAAAACTCGGTAAGGGAGAATGGATCGTTGTTGAATCAGATGAATCTGACGGATCCTTTACAAAACTGCCGTCAACAATTGGTATTATTACCAATATTGACCCAGAACATATGGAACATTACGGAACTTTCGATAACTTAAAAGCAGCTTTTTTAAAGTTTATTGATAATCTTCCCTTTTATGGGCTTGCTATTCTTTGTATTGATCACCCTGTTGTTTTAGAAATGACGAAAAATATTAAAAACAAACGTTTTATGACCTATGGTTTTTCAGAAAATGCAGAAATTCGCGCAACAAATCTTAGGACATCTTCAAAAGGTACAACGTTTGACGTTGATATTTGCCTTAAAAAAGAAACAACTTGCTTAAATGCAAAAGAATCTGTTGTCTTTTTGCCAAAACGCTATAAAGACCTTTTCTTGCCAATGGTTGGCGCGCACAATGTACAAAACTTTCTTTCCTGTATTGCTGTTGCGCTTGAACTTAACATTGATGAAGACATTATCAGGCAAGCCCTTTCTACTTTTAAAGGTGTTAAACGCCGTTTTACACATGTTGGAGAATCAAAAGGCATTACAATTATTGATGACTATGCCCACCATCCAGTAGAAATAGAAACTGTTTTAAAAGCTGCAAAACAATGTGAACCTAATCGCATTATAGCCGTTGTTCAACCTCACCGTTATTCTCGTGTTAAAGATTTGATGGAAGAATTTTCAAACTCTACAAAACTTGCTGATTGTGTTGCCTTAACACAAATATATACAGCTGGAGAAGAGCCAATTGAAGGCGTTAATTCGACTGTTCTAGCAGATATGATGCGAAAACAAGGCCAAACAGTTTTTGAAATTAATGACCAAAAGGAACTGCCGCTTATTATTGCACGAATTGCTCAAAAAGGGGATTATGTTGTTTGTATGGGAGCTGGCAGCATTACAACATGGGCAGCAAATTTACCCCTACAACTTGAACAAATGGAATTTGATGATCCCTTTACCTTTAACCAAGCAATGGGACGTTAATTTTTAATAATCAATCTTTCTAACACACCTGTTTTTTATATGCGTTAAAAAGATAGATATCTGTTATTTGCTGATTGTTATATTTTTTGTTATCCTAAAATTATAGTTTCTAATTTTTAAATGTGCTTGATGGATAATTCTTCTTGGTTAAAAGAGCTTATAGACAAAACAGAACATAGAAAAAAAGAAAAATTTTCTTATCTTTCTTACTTAAAATCAAAGGTTAGCATTAAAAAACTTTTAGTAACGCTTTGGGTTGTTATACTTTTTTCTAGCAGTATTAGAATCCCTTTGCCAATTAGAAATTATTTCAAAAGCATTTTCTCCAATCCTTATTTTTCATAATTTTATTGGATATATTGCAACAATTTATAATAAGTTTTTCTTTAAACAAAATTAGAT
>JAGOTX010000010.1:16954-19672 GCA_018061565.1 Pseudomonadota bacterium | reverse complement strand
GAGTCTGTTTATCCTCTGGTATGACTATGGCCAAGGAATCGCGATTAATTCCTCCCCGCCTATTGCGGCCCTCTAAAACGGAATTTTTGTCGATCTTAAGTTTCACTTAAAATCTCATCGTTCTATTGTTAGATTAGCACATGAAAGATTAACAAAAAGTTAAGAAAAACACTTTTTTTCAAAAAGTCAGCATAGCTAAATGGCCCTATTTAATATATACAATATATAATTTGACGTTGATTTTTCTTTTTGTTAGAATGTCTGTAACAAATCGTAATCCTTAGTATCTATAATTTTGCATTTGTAATTTGATTGTGCATCATTCGTTCGTCTACCTAGATTTACTAGGAGTAGTGACTTTTTGGCCTTAAATCAAATTAAAATGTGTTGGCTTATATATTAAAGGGCAATGAGTAAACACTTAATTTAGGTTATTAATTTTCATGAAGAATGGAATCATCAAAAAAAATAGGCATCGAATCAATCGTCCAAATCGTCCAAATCAAAATAATAATGGGCATGTTGACTCTGCATATTCATCTGAAAATGATAGTGATGAAAGGTTAGATTATAGACCTGCTCGCAATAGAATTATGTTGCAACAAAATATTGATAAATATTTAAATTTAGCGCGTGATGCAGCTAGTTCTGGGGATCGTGTCCAAGCTGAAAACTATTTACAACATGCGGATCATTTTAATCGGTTATTAAATGAACAAAAAGAAATAAAACAGCAGTTTGATCAAAAAAAACAACAATCCGCAATGCATCATCACCATCATCACCAAGCAACGCAAAAAGTAGAAAATCAAGATGTTGCTGAAAAAAAAGATGATGAAGAACCACAACAAGAAAATGCAACTGTTCCAGAACAACAAGAATCCTTAACTGGGGAACAACAAGCTCCCTTAAAGCAAAAACCTAGACCACAAAGGCAAAGACAAAAAGCAGTGCCATCACAAGTTATATCGGAAGAGGTTTCAGAATAACATGTCCTTGTTAACTGTTTTAACAGAACCAGATCCAAGACTTCATAAAGTGTCAAAACCTGTTGAAAGCGTTACAGATGAGTTGCGCATTTTTTTAAACGATATGGTTGAAACAATGGAGTATGAAAAAGGTATCGGGCTAGCGGCTCCCCAAGTTGGTGTGTTAAAACGGATTATTGTTATACATTGCCCCCTATATGACCCCTTTATAGATAAGGAAAGAAGTGATTCTGAATGGGTTCATTATAAAATGGTTAACCCTGTTATTTTAAAAAAAAGCGACGATAAATTTAACTATGAGGAAGCCTGTCTTTCTGTGCCAGGTGAAGGTATAAAAATTGAAAGACCACGCTTTATTACAGTTCAGTATTTGGATGAAAATGGCGTTCAACAAACGCTTGAAGCCAATGGTCTTCTTTCAATTTGTATTCAACATGAAATTGATCATCTTGATGGCAAATTGATTACCGACTTTTTATCATCTTTTAAAAAACAAGTCGCTTTAAAACGGTTAATTAAAAGAAAAAACTAGAAATCTTATTTTGAAATAACACAATTCATCACACTATAAGATTTAATACATTATCAATCGTTTCTGCATTCTTTCCGTCAGTCATCACAAGGGGAAGTTTAATAATCGGCTTTATCAGTCCTATTTTAGACATTGCATATTTTATAGGTTGTGGATTCGTTTCACAAACAAGCGCTAAATGAAGGGGTAAAATTTCATCATTAAGGCGTTGTGCTTCATCAATATCCCCATTTTTAAAAGCAGTAATAACATCAGCACAGTGTTTTGGTGCAATATTAGCCGTTACAGAAATGCAACCACTTCCCCCTTCTTTTAAATAGTCAATAACAGTTGGATCATCACCAGAAAGAAGGGTCTTATTGGTGCCTTTAACAAAGGGTAGAAAATCTTTTATCCGTGTCATATCTGGATTAGAATCTTTAAGTGTAACAATACGTTCAAGTTTAAAGAGCTCAACCAAAGTCTCAATTGCAATATCAACACCAGAACGGCCTGGATGATTATAAAGAATAATGGGAATATTGGTATTATCGTGAATTGTTTTAAAGTGTTCAAAAATTCCTTTTTGCGTTGGCTTTACACAATAAGGTGTCATGATTAACAAGCCATCAGCGCCTTTTAATTCAGCATCCTTTGATAGATGAAGCGCGTGCTCAGTTGAAGCGGCAGTACAACCAACAATAATTGGAATCCGTTTATCAGCATACTCTATTGCTGTTTTAATAAGAATATTTCGCTCACGATCACTCATTAAACAACCTTCCCCTGTTGTGCCACAAACAATAATTCCACTTGTGCCAGATGAAATATGTTGATCAATAAGCGCTTTTAAAGCAGAAATATCGATACCACTTTCATCAAAAGGTGATACAATAGCAACTAGAGAACCAAAAAACATAAAAAAAATCCATTAAAGCCTTTATGCGCTTTACTTTAATGGGGTTTTTCCAGTTTGCCAAGGGTGTATTATATGAAAGAAGTTACAAAAAAAATTATATTAGCCATGTTTGTCGTTTCATGGCCTTTAAATTCTTTGCTATCAGCACCAACTGATAAAACAAAAACAACGATAAAGAAAAAGCCTAAAATAAAAAGTACACCAAAAACAGATGATAAACAAAAGAAACTGACAGTAGCCTCTGCTGCAGAAACGGCAGCAGCGATAGCAACGCAAGCGTCAATCCAAGCTGTTGCAAA
>JAGOTX010000010.1:14573-16854 GCA_018061565.1 Pseudomonadota bacterium | reverse complement strand
TAAAGAAAAAGCCTAAAATAAAAAGTACACCAAAAACAGATGATAAACAAAAGAAACTGACAGTAGCCTCTGCTGCAGAAACGGCAGCAGCGATAGCAACGCAAGCGTCAATCCAAGCTGTTGCAAAACCCACTATAGACTTAGACTTTTTAGCCAGTGATACAAAAGATGTTCAAAAAGTTTACACACTTTGGAAAGCTCTTCAAGAAGACCCAATGCCTAAACCAATGTTATTAAAAGAATTTATTATTGATCACCCTGACTGGCCGTCTTTGGATAAACTACAAAAAAAATATGAAGCATCCTTTAATTACCAAACACCAGAGGATGAAGTTTTAATGTGGTTTAGGGAACACCCACCCCTTACACTTTATGCCAAAACACTTTATGCCAAAATACTTCTTAGAAAAGGCAGAACAGATCGCGCCGTTGAATTAATTAGAACAACTTGGTATGAAGAATCAACATGGTCTAAAGATTTAGAAGTCTTTCAAAAAGAATTTAAGGATGTTCTAACACCAGAAGATCACCAAATCAGAATTAATCGTCTTTTAATAAATGAAAATATTGAGGATGCCAAAAAAACACTTGAATGGCTAAATCAGGAATTAAATTGGTTTCCAATGCCCCAAAGGGACCTTGCAAAGATGAGGATTGAACTTATTAATAATGATCCTAAAATGCTTTGCGAAGTGAATGAAAAATTACTAAAAACAAAAGATATTTTTAAAAACGATGCAGGCCTTCTCTATGAAGAAATCAAATGGCGCCGCAAAAATAAAGAAAACGACAAAGTTTTTGAGCTTCTTCAAAGTGAGAACTTTATAGGCATTGAAAAAGGTGATCCAATTCTTTTTTGGGGCGAAAGAAATATTATGGTTCGCCGCATGATGGAAGAAGGAAGCTTTGAAAAAGCGCTAGCTCTTCTTAATAAGCACCAACTAACACAAGGTGAACATTATATTAATGCAGAATGGCTTGCCTCTTTTATACTGATGACATATCTGAATAAACCAGATGAAGCGCATGATCGTTTAAAGAAATTAATTGATAAAGTAAAGATGCCCATTTCCTATAGTCGTATATATTACTGGCTTGGGATTGCTGCACAAAAAATGAATGCTAAAGAACAAGCAATTGATTGGTTTAAAAAAGCTGCTGAACATTCTTCTACCTATTACGGGCAACTAGCTATTTGCTCTTTAGAAGATTTAAATACAAAAATTCCAGAAAACCATCTTTTTGAAGAGGAAAATCCATCCATTGCTGTTAAGCAAAACTTTGAAAAAAAGGAATTGGTCAAAGCTTTAAAATTAATGAGTAATTCAAAAGAATCAACTAACCTTATTGAAGTTTTCTTTAAAAAACTACAAGAACAAATTACAAATAGGGATGAATATTACCTTCTTGTAACATTAGCGTCACAAATTGCATCCTCAAAAATAGCGATAGAATTAGCACGTCTTGCGCCAGAACGCCAAATTGTTATTCGGGGAACCTATCCCGTTTTAGATGAGGCTTTTTTAAACAATACAGTTCATAAGCTTATTACAAATAATCCTTTATTCCCTCATTTAACTCACGCCATTATAAGGCGGGAAAGCGCTTTTGACCCAGATGCCGTCAGTTCTGCCGGTGCAAAAGGACTCATGCAAGTGATTGATCAAACAGCCGAAAAAACCATTCGAAAATTAAGTTTCCTTTGTGGCGATGGATGCAATGATCCTAAAAACTATAAAAATCCAATCAATAATGTTGCCATTGGAACAATGTATATAAAAGAAATGCTCGATTTATATAACAATTCTATTGTACTCGCACTTTGTGCCTATAATGCAGGACCAGAGGCGGTTAATAATCTTTTTTGTGGCTGTATTGGAAACCCTCTGACCCAAAAAACAAATATGATTCAATGGATTGAACTTATTCCATTTTTTGAAACAAGAAACTATGTCATGCGTGTCCTTGAAAATTATATGATGTATTTAAAACGCGCAAGAATGGAAAAGCCTTCTATTCCAGCCGTTCGAATAATCGATTTGATTAATAGTGGCGTGAAATAAGAGACGGCTTAAACTGCTGCTTAAAAAGCAAAATATAAAATCTGAGTTTAGATATAACTTATTCAGAATAAATTTGTTAAATTTAAAATTTATTTGAAGTTAAAAAACAATGTTGAAAATCATTAAAATAAATTGTATTATTATTTTTTTTAAAAGTAATTAACAGTTATAAAATGAGTGATTTAAAAAATAAAACGACAAAAGTATTAAGTATGATA
>JAGOTX010000010.1:2850-14473 GCA_018061565.1 Pseudomonadota bacterium | reverse complement strand
ATTTGAAGTTAAAAAACAATGTTGAAAATCATTAAAATAAATTGTATTATTATTTTTTTTAAAAGTAATTAACAGTTATAAAATGAGTGATTTAAAAAATAAAACGACAAAAGTATTAAGTATGATAGGTTATATTTTTATTTGTATAAGTGTTTTCGCATGTTTATCTGCAGCAACACCTCCTTCAAATCTTAATGATTTTTTGTTTGATGATGACAATGTGACAGGATCTTTGGATGTACCTGAATCTGCAAGTCATGAAGATCCCGCTTTATTTTTTGGTGGTAATTTATCTTCTTGTTTTATACCATGTCAAAGTGCAAACTTCATTGATTTTGAAGAAGATGAATTGGATAAAGTATTGACTGAAAAAGTTGAAAAACAACTTCAAGATTTTGACCATGAATGTGATATTTTGCTTTGTGATTTTGATGATACCCTTTTTCTTTATGAAAAAAAAAGGGAACGATCTTGTGGTTTAATTGATTTGTTTAATAGATATAGACAGCGTGGTAATGCTTTTATATATACAGCAGGAACAACTTTTTTATCATATGCAGAAGATATTGGTATTGAAAGAAAACCTATGCCAATGGACACACGCAACAAATTTAGAGAATATAATGCAGTCAATTCACAAATGCGTATATTTCATGAAGAAAGAGTACCCTTTTCTTGCAGACAAGATCATTATCAATTATCTTTAAGAGATAATCTTTTTTATTTTCCAGAATTTTTAACATTTCATACAAGTCATGCGCATCTTTCATCTCATGATTTCGTGGCAGGTGGTAAGGGATTTGCAATTAAGGGTGAAAATCTTCATGAAGTTGTTCAATTTTTATTTTTTTTAAGAGGCGGCAAACAGATTCGTAATATTTATTTTATTGATGATTTGGAACACTTTATTCATCCAATGGTGCGTCACGCTGAACGATTAAGAGAACTTTCCATTATCTCTGGTGGAATTAGGCCTATACATGTACCCTTACATAAATAAAGCTAAGATGTGTGTCTCTTAAGCTGTTAAATGAAAGGCCCATTTAATGAGATTTGGTTTATCCGCTGTAATGTTTTGAACAAGCAAAACAGCTGTTTGATTAAGTTCATCGTCTTTATGGATATAAACTTCTTGTACAGGGCTAGATATTAACCGCCAAAATTGATATGCCTTTTTATCTGTTTTTTTAATTGTTTGAACATCCTTTTGAGGGATGCGAATAATGGCACCATAAGCATTTGAAGATGATATTGACGTCACTTCAATTCCTTTGGCAAAAACAAAACGAACGGCTGCAAGGCAGTCAACAGAAAGTAAAAGACGGTCTTGTCCTCTTAAATCACCTTCTTCTCCGCCTAAATAGAGTTGACGTTGATGATTAAAAATAATGGATGTTTTATCTAACTTATGGGGCGCTATAACGGATTCAAAATCCGCTTCAAACAGATATTTACCCTCTTTCAGTTGGCGATCAATTTTCATAACTTGCGGCGAATCTTTACCGATCGGTGCTTGTACCCAATGATTTGGTTTTATTTGAATGAGCACATCCCCTTTTTGAATGTTCTTGTTTTTACCAAGGCCCCATTCAAAATTTAAAATACCTGTTCCAGGGCCAAAGAAGCGTTCTGTTAATTCAATTTGTGGCTTCACATTAATAATAACTTGCCCTGATTTTGTATTGATACGTTCATACCCCATATCTGGGGCTTTTCCAGGTGGTCTTCCTTTAATATCTGCTATGGATAAAACCATATCAATATAAGCTTGTGAAGGGGCGCCCCTTAACGGCAGTAGTTTTTGTTTTGGGCTTAAAAATTCTGCTAAAGTGCCATCGCCATGGCGAAAAAGGCGAAGAATAGGCACCATTTTTTGAATGTTTGTATTTAAAAATTCTGCGTCATCCAAATGAAATAACCGAATAAGGGACCGAATATCAACAAGGTCCCTTAAAATATAAAAATGAATAACAGGATCACGGGTAATATGTCCGCCATCGTTTAGGATTTGTTTATTACAGAGTTCCTCAATACATTCTAGGTATTTTGAAACCTTATACGTTTCATCCTTTAAAAGGGTTGCTACAAAAATTAAGCCTTTCAGAGCCATGAGTTTTTGAATAGGGTCTGCAATGTTTTTAAATTGTTTTGACAATATGTTATATTGGAAAATAAGTGTTTTTTTAAACCGAATTAAAAAGTCTTCATCAGCACTGGCGCCAAAAAAATCAAAACATGAAATCCAATTTGACAAACGGCATCCCATAATATGGGGTTCTAGCGCTGCGTTACTTGTAATATTTTTATTCCATTGGCCATTATGTTCTATCCATTGGTCGATAAGCTGGCGGGTTAAACGGCGGCTCATATTATCACTAATACAGCGTAAATCTTTAATCCATTCAAAACTGTGAACCTGCAAAAGTGTTTGATTATCTAAAAGATCTGGCGTTGCCAACGCGTTCATAAAATCTGCAAAGGATAAAATTTTATGTCCAAGATCAAAGCGACCATGCAAAAAATTTTGTGCAATAAATGAATCACCAGGCCACGGCGCATTATATGTTTTTTGTAAAATAAATTCTCTATTCTTTAAAGAAACAGCAGTTATGGGCGAACGAATAAAAGCACTTTTTACTTTGGATAAAAGTTGAAAAATAGAATGTTTTAACATTGATGTTGCCATTCTTTTAGTTTGTTATAAAAGTCATATTCTCTTTTATAGCATTCTTTTCCATTTGCAAAAAATGCCTGACCAATGATCAGTGTATCACAACCCGCTTCAACAGCAAGGGGGGCTGTTTCTCTATTAATGCCACCATCAATAGATATTGAAATAGGGTAATTATTTTGTGTTATATGTTTTTTAAAAGTTTTTACTTTATGTAAAACTTCTGGAATAAACTGTTGCCCCCCAAACCCTGGATTAACGGACATAAATAAAACAAAATCAATAAAGGGTAAAATGCCATCCAAAACGTTTAAACCAGTTCCTGGATTTAAAACAACCCCTGCTTTAATAGTGTGTTTTTTGATTTCTAAAATAGCTTTATGTAAATGATGTGTGTTTTCAATGTGGATAGCAATGCCATTCGCACCCGCATTTATAAATTGGTTTAAAAATAAAAACACATCCTCAACCATAAGGTGAACATCCAAAAACAGATTTGTCTTTTTTCGGATTGCAGATAAAAGACCTGCTCCAAAGGTTAAATTGGGTACAAAATGTCCATCCATCACATCAAAATGAAGATATTCAACACCAGATTGATTAAGCGCTTCAATTTCAGATTCAAAATTTAAATAATCACATGCTAAAAGTGATGGCGCAATGATTGGCATAAAACAAATTCATAAAAAAAACGGGACACACCTATATTGTATAACAAATAGAACATTACAGCAATTTTAAAAAACATCTATAAAACAAATGTATAGATCGTTAACTTCATTAAAAATACTGAATTAAAACGTTTTTAAAATAATGTAAATAAGTCTAAAAAAATAGTTTTTTTATTAAAATAACCACTTCATACTAAAAACGCCTTCTCTTTTTTAAAGGAAGGCGTTTTTTTAAACTTATACAAAAAGCTTATTGATTATTATTACCACGTCTTAAGAACGCTGGAATATCTAAAAAGTCACTATCTTTAGCGCTGTCCATTGTGGAGTTTTTTAAGGTTTGCTCAGTCACAGGTGCTTGTGGTGTTGCTTGTGCTTTCGCTCTTGAAGCGCCTGTAAATCTTTCAAACAGTGATGTGCTTCTCTTTTTTTCTGGTTGAACAATAGTATGTTCTTGTTCATTATTTTCCATATTTTCTTGAGGTTGTTCTGAATAAGAATTCACAAATGCCGGTGTTTGTTCATGCGAAGCTGCCATAAACTCTTCATGTGTTGCAGATTCTGTTGTTTCAAAAACAGGTGCTACAGGATCTGAAAAATGGTGTTGCCTTGGTTGTGGGGCATGTACTGGCATTGTGTACCCAGTTGGTTCAGGTCTTTGATTAAAATTATTAAACGTTGGTTCAACCTTTGTTTGTGTATTTTGAGTCTTTATATTTTGCGGCATCGCAACAGGGCCAATACCCGTTGCAACAACAGAAACGCGCATGCGTCCATTAAGCTTCTCATCAAATGTTGATCCAAAAATGATATTTGCTTCTGGGTCAACATCATCTCTTATGCGATTTGCAGCTTCATCAACTTCATAGAGAGTCATATCATAACCACCGGTAATGTTAATAAGAACACCCCGTGCTCCTTTCATGGAAACATCATCCAATAAAGGATTAGAAATCGCTGCTTCTGCAGCGTCAAGGGCACGTCTATCGCCATCGGCTTCGCCTGTTCCCATCATCGCTTTACCCATTTCACTCATGACGGAACGAATATCAGCAAAGTCAAGGTTAATAAGCCCTGGCATAATCATTAAGTCTGTAACGCCACGAACACCTGAATAAAGCACGTCATCAGCCATTTTAAAGGCATCAGCAAAAGTTGTTCTTTCATTGGCTATTCTAAATAAATTTTGGTTTGGAATAACAATAAGCGTATCCACATACTGTTGTAGTTCTTCAATACCTTTTTCAGCCGTACGCATACGGTGTGACCCTTCAAAGTGGAAAGGCTTTGTTACCACACCAACGGTTAAAATACCACTTTCACGGCTAGCACGCGCAATAACAGGTGCAGCACCTGTTCCTGTTCCGCCACCCATACCAGCTGTGATAAACACCATATTGCTGCCTTGAAGCTGATCAATAACCGTTTCAATTGATTCTTCTGCTGCAGCGCGACCAACTTCTGACTTAGATCCTGCACCCAAACCTTGTGTTACATGAATGCCAAGCTTAATACGATTTTCTTCTAAAACCAAAGAACCATCCAACGCTTGTGCATCTGTATTGGCGGCGTAAAAATCAACACCTTCAAGTTTTGCACGAATCATGTTATTGATAGCATTCCCGCCAGCGCCTCCAACGCCAACAACAGAAATTCTAGGTCTTATACTTTGTTCAATAATAGGTTGATTTTTGGATCGTGAGGGTGCAGCCATAAATATTAACGCCTTTGTTTTAATCAGATTATTACCATTATAGCGAACACTTTTTCAATAATAAAGGAATAAAAACAGGTTTTTTTACATGTTTATTTTTTATTATGAGAAAAAGCTCTCTCAAAATTAATCAATTAATCTTTTTTAACCAAAATTACAGAATAAAATTATTGATAAAGCGAATACTTTTTACATGATTTAAATCTAGATTTGAGATAATGAAAAAAGTATCTATCTCCATTGAGTATCAAGCCCTGAGTTAAAGTTTCTATCATTTTTAAAACCCTATAGCAATAAATAAATTGAATCCATACAGGCTCAATAATTAAGGGTATATTTTTGAACTAAAATAATCTATAGTTGGGTTTAAGAATTTAAGTATTCAAATAGAAAAAATAATGAAAAAGTATGATCATACATTTGAAGCACACACACCTGCTATTGCCTCAATTGATCTTGGAACAAACTCTTGCAGACTTCTTATCGCAAGGGTTAATATCGCAGGTCTTCAAGCAACGTATTTTAGATCGCGTCCGCGTCAAGATGCATGGAAAATTATTGACTCTGTTTCAAAAGTTGTAAGACTTGGTGAAGGGTTGCATAATGAAATTGATTTATCAAATGAAGCTATTGATCGCGCAATAGACGCACTTGCCATTTGCAAGAATAAACTTAACAATCATCATATTGTTAAAATACGCGCTGTTGCAACGGAAGCTTGTAGACGCGCTAAAAATGCTCATGTTCTTGTGGATCGGGCTAAAAATGAACTTGGAATCAATCTTGAAATTATTTCAGGCGAAGAAGAGGCAAGACTTGCTATTACCGGGTGTGCTGGGGTTATCAATCCCAAAATTCCTTATGCATTAGTGTTTGACATTGGCGGCGGCAGTACAGAACTTGCTTGGCTTGCTATTAGCCGTGAATATTCAAGGCGTCCAGGGTACCCCGTCACATTTAGTGTTATTGGCACAATTTCTTTGCCTTACGGCGTTGTAACCGTTAGTGAGGCATACGGTAATCATACGTCAAACCCAAAAGTCTGTGATGAATTAAGTGCCAAAATTTCTGAAGAACTCAATATCTTTTTTGACTGTCATGGGATTGATTCTTTTATCAAAGAAGGCTCTGTTCAACTTATTGGTACTTCTGGAACCGTTACAACACTTTCTGCCATGGCCTTAAATTTAAAAAGATATGAACGTTCAGTGATTGATGGTGCAGAAATTAATATTAAAGATTTAGAAGACGTAACCTCAAGATTGGTTCATATGTCCGAAAAAGAACGCATGCAACACCCTTGTGTTGGTGGTGGCAGAACAGATCTTGTTGTTGTTGGTGCTGCCATTTTAAAAGGTATATACGAACGCGCAGATATTGCTAGCCTTCGTGTTGCAGACCGTGGCGTTAGGGAAGGCATTCTTGTTGACCTTTTAAAGGAAATCCTTAGACCATGAAGGACCTTTCATCTTTCATAGAACAGATAAAAGATCGCATATTATTGTCTGATATTATCAGGTCCGATACCCCTCTTATCCGTAAGGGTAAAACATTTAAAGGGCTTTGTCCTTTTCATAAAGAAAAATCCCCTTCATTTACTGTGGATGATGAAAAATGCCATTATCATTGCTTTGGTTGCGGTCAATCGGGGGACGTTTTTAACTATTTAGACGCTAAAAAAGGCTTGCCTTTTATGGAGGCAGTTGAACATCTTGCCAATCAAGTTGGGCTTGTTATTCCCCGGTATGATAAAAAAGAATCCGTAAACAATCTTGAAAAAAAACAGACTGATCGGTCATTTGAAATTATGGAAAAAGCCGCCCTTTGGATGACTGACATGTTGTCGCGTTCAATGGGGCAAAAAGCACGCGACTACCTTGAAAAAAGGGGCATTAATCAAGTCTCTCAATCACTTTTTAGGCTAGGGTACACCCCCCCCTCTAAAACAGCATTGTACGACGCTTTTAAAAATACCTATTCAAAAGAAGAACTTATAAAAGTAGGGCTTATCATTCAAAACGAGGATGATCACTCAATTGTTGATCGCTTTCGTGGACGGTTAATGTTTCCCATTTTTGACAGACGTGGAAAAGTCATCGCTTTTGGTGGCAGAGCCTTAGAAGACATTCAGCCTAAATATTTAAACTCTTCTGAAACGCCTTTATTTTCCAAAAGTAAAGTTCTTTATGCGCACCATTTAGCCCAAAAAAATGTGGATGCCAATAAGGGGTATATTGTTGTTGAAGGGTATTTAGACGTTATAAGCCTTCACCAAAATGGCATTAATACAGCTGTAGCCCCCCTTGGTACAGCATTGACAGAAGATCACGCCAAACTTCTTTGGCGTCACCATACCCCCCCCCTCCTTTGTTTCGATGGCGATAAAGCAGGTTACAATGCGGCCATTCGCTCTGGCCAAAAACTGTTACCCCACATTAATGAAAAGCAACGTCTAAATTTTGTTTTCTTACCCCAAGGCGAAGATCCAGATTCCCTTGTTCAAAAAGATAAAGAATTGCTTTTAAACCTTTTAAAGAATCCGCGCCATTTAAGCGATATTTTGTGGAATGACTTAAAAGATACGCATCCCTTTAAAACGCCAGAGGATCAAGCGTCATTTTTAAAAGTCATCAAAAATCTTATTTCTCAAATTGAAAATAACGATGTTAAAAACGCTTATAAGGAATATTTTGATAATCAGTTTGTAACCTTAAAGAATGAACTAAAACCAAAACGTGAGTTTTCAAATCAAAAATATACCAAAAAAACGCCAAATCGTTTATCCCTTTCAAAACCGATGGCACAAAATAATAATTTTGTTATTTTACAAAAAATTCTTCTTGCAACTTTAGTTCATCATCCTTATCTAATTAGCAGAGTGTTTGACAAGTTAACCTATGTTAATTTTGACGATACTTTAAAAGATGTCTTAGAATTTATAGAATTTTATGATGGTCCACTGGATAAGCAAGCTTTTTTAAGCAATGCCAAATCAAAAGGGCTAGAAGTTAAAATTTTAGAACTTTTAGACAATAAACTTTTAAACAAAGCCCCTTTTGTTCAAAAAATGGAAGAGGAGTATGTACTTTTAGGTTGGCAAGAGATATATAACCGCCTAGAATACTCCTTAAGTATCCAAAAAGAAGTTGAACAAGCAGCAACGGCTTTAAAGCAAGAGTTTGATGAAAAAGAATGGAATCGTATTAAAGAGTTACAGACTTTAAGATTGAAAGGCCCGTAAGTACAATGAGTAAAGTATTGAGAAAAGAGTTTGATATGAAGCAAGATATAGAAAATGATATCCCCCTAATTGAGTTAAGCAAAACGAATCCAATGTTAAAAAAACTTTTAACGCTTGGAAAAGAAAGAGGATATATCACCTATGATGAATTAAATGAAGCCCTTCCACAATCTGAAATGACATCTGAACAAATCGATGAAACCATGACAATGATTGCTGATCGTGGTATTAGTCTTGTTGATTCTGATGAAGCAGAAGAACAAACATTAACAGGTGAACTTGTAAATCCATTAGCTGACTTTAAATTTGACGACGAAGAACAAGAAGAAGAAGCGGAAGACGCAGCCTCAAGGACAGATGATCCTGTTCGTATGTACCTTCGTGAAATGGGCAACGTTGAACTTTTATCAAGAGAAGGTGAAATTTCAATTGCAAAACGTATTGAATCTGGCAAAGAATCAATGCACTTTGGCATTTGCGAAAGCCCTATTACAAGTGATCTCTTAAATCTTTGGAAAGAAGCGCTTCAAAAACATAAAATGACCATTCGTGAAGTCATTACGATTGATACAACAGGCTCTTTTGAAGAAGAAGATTTTGAAGATGAGATTGAAGTTGAGGATGAAAGTGAAATCATTTTAGATGAAAGCACCTTATCAGATATTGACGAAGCACAACTTAATAAAGTTTTAGCCTATTTTTCAATGCATGAGACGATCTATAACGAATTAAAGGAAATTCGTACAGACCATATCTTAAAAAAAATCGCAACAGAAACAAGTGAAGTTTATAAAAAAAAACTGAACGATCTTGTTAATAATTTTCATGAATTAAAGCTTAACCTTTTACGTGTTGATGATCTGTTGCAATATCACAATGACTTAAATCGTTCTATTTCACAAATTGAACGTTCCGTTCTGTCATCCGCTGAAGAATGTGGTTTAAAGCGCGATCAAATTTTTCCATTTATTCATGAATCTACAATTAATGATGCTTGGCTTTTATCTATAAAATCACAGAAAGGCGAAAAATGGTCGAATTTTGTTCAAAAACATGAATCTTTACTTGTTGAGCTTTTAAATAAAATAAAATCTGTTGAAGAACGTGTTTCAATGCCTTTTTTAATGTTTAGAAAAATCATTCACCAAATTCAAAAAGGCGAACGTGAATCATCTCGTGCAAAACGTGAAATGATTGAAGCAAACTTAAGGCTTGTGATTTCAATTGCTAAAAAATATACCAATCGCGGATTACAATTTTTAGATCTGATTCAAGAAGGTAACATTGGCCTCATGAAAGCGGTTGATAAGTTTGAATACAAACGTGGTTATAAATTTTCAACCTATGCAACATGGTGGATCAGGCAAGCTATTACACGTTCTATTGCCGATCAAGCACGCACGATTCGTATTCCTGTTCATATGATTGAAACAATTAACAAATTGGTTCGTACATCCCGCCAGATGATGAACGATATTGGTCGTGAACCAACGCCTGAAGAACTTTCAGAAAAACTGATGATGCCATTAGACAAAGTCAGAAAAGTCATGAAAATTGCAAAGGAACCAATAAGCCTTGAAACACCAATTGGGGACGAAGAAGATAGTCACCTTGGTGATTTCATTAAGGACGAAAATGCCGTTCTTCCAATAGATTCTGCCATTCATGCAAATTTAAAGGAAACAACGACACGCATTTTAGCAAGCCTTACACCCCGTGAAGAACGCGTTCTTCGCATGCGTTTTGGAATTGGTATGAATACAGATCATACCTTAGAAGAAGTCGGCCAACAATTTGCTGTAACGCGTGAGCGTATCCGTCAAATTGAAGCAAAAGCTTTAAGAAAGTTAAAGCACCCAAGCAGGTCTAGAAAACTTAGAAGCTTTTTAGACACTTAAATTTTAGAGGTTAAATATTATGTTAGAATTATCATTTATGCAAATTTTGTCGCTTGCGATATTTATGTTTGTTATTATCACCATTATTCGCTCCGTTCAAATTGTACCCCAAGGTTACAATTATACAGTAGAACGTTTTGGCGCTTATATTAGAACATTACAACCGGGTTTTCATCTTATTATTCCGATAACAGATCGTATTGGAGCACGTGTTAATATGATGGAAATGGTCTTAGATGTTCCATCCCAAGATGTTATCACAAAAGATAACGCAGCCGTTCATGTTGATGGCGTTTTATTCTTTCAAATTTTAGATGCAGCAAAATCTGCTTATGAAGTTGCAAATCTTCATCAAGCAATATTAAATCTTACAATGACAAACGTTAGAACCGTTATGGGGTCAATGGATTTAGATGAACTTTTATCTCATAGAGAAGCTATTAACGCACGTCTATTAAATGTTGTGGATGATGCAACAGGTCCTTGGGGAACAAAAGTCACCCGTATTGAAATTAAAGATATTCGCCCCCCTCGCGATTTGGTCGAATCAATGGGCCGCCAAATGAAAGCAGAACGTGACAAGCGTGCTTCTATTTTAGAAGCTGAAGGGGAACGTCAATCCAAAATTTTATCAGCAGAAGGCGTTAGACAATCGATGATTCTAGAAGCTGAAGGTCGTATGGAATCCGCAAAGATGGACGCCCTTGCAAGAGAGCGTCTAGGGGAGGCTGAAGCAACGGTAACGCGTCTTGTTGCAGAAGCAGCTAGTAAAGGCGGAACACCTGCACTTAATTATTTTGTCGCCCAAAAATACGTTGAAGCTTTTTCTCAAATTGCAAAATCACAAAACCAAAAAATTATTATGATGCCAATGGAAACAAGTGGCCTTGTTGGAACTCTTGGTGGATTAGCTGAAATTGCAAAGGATGCATTTAAAGACAATAAGAAATAATTAAAAAGATAATGGATACTGATTTTTATAAATCAGTATCCATTAATCTATTCTTATATTTTTGAACTTAGAAAGTCTTTTTTACATAAAGAAACCAAATGCTTCAGTCATCTATAAGAATTGGTCTTTACTTTACTCTCAACTCATTTTTTTTGGGAGCAGGTATTTTGTCTGTAAATATTTTTTTTGCATTAACAATCATTGATAAGGATTCATCAAGAAATTGTTGAGTTGGATTATTTTTTTTTCTTTCCATTATAATTTTTTGAAAATCATTTAATACGTCAAGGGACATTAAAATTGAATTCTTAGGCTCTTGTTGATCTCCCGACTTCGACATTTTTTTATCTACAAGAGGGTTTGCAGTACAATCCATAAGAAAATATTGAAAGTGGTAAAACCCTAAGGATGTTATGTTTTTTGCAAAATAACTTAAAAATCCAAAACTTTTATGTTTTACAGTGATTTTTAATAAG